>JAEZAS010000024.1 GCA_023430365.1 Planctomycetota bacterium | reverse complement strand
GAGGTTCGCCACATTGGCTTTCCCCAAGAGCAGCGGCCCCAGCATGATCAAAAGCAGGAAGCCGACTTTGATGACCGTCGTGATGTTCTGCGTGCGCGCGCTGTAGCGGGTTCCCAGCACGTTCACGACGGAGAGCGAGACGACCGCCAGAATGGCCAGGCCCGCCTGAGCGACGTGCGACAGCGGCGTGATCTCGGCCAACCAGGCCGGCGCCGTTCCGTTGGCTTCGAGCGACTCCAGAAACCGGTTCAGGTAAATCACCGTTCCACAGGCGAGGCTGCCGAGAGAACCGGTGCGAACGATGGCGAACTCGGTCCAGCCCCAGAGGAATGCCACCGGTCGGCCATAGGCTTCTCGCAAGTAGACGTACGGCCCGCCCGCCTGCGGCAACATCGCCGCCAGTTCGGCCAGCGCCAGCGCCCCACACAAGGCGGCCAGGCCGGCAATCGCCCAAACGGCGATGATCGGCCCAAACGAGCCCAACTCCCGGGCCACCGTGTCGACCTTCAGGAAGATGCCCGACCCAATGATCGAGCCCACCACCACCGCAATCGCATCCACCGGTCCGAGCAGGCGAGGAAGCACTCCGTCGGTCGGCTGAAGTTCAGGATTTGCCATCGTCATGGCGGCAGCATAGCCGAGCGGAAAGCCGCAAGCGAGATCAACGTTTTTGACGCCTCGGCCCCCCCTAGTCCTTCTCTCCCGCGATCTCGTCACGACGCTCCACGTCGCAACGCCTCGTCGGACGCTCCGCGTCCTGCGTTTAAGTCGTGCCGAGCGACCGGGTTCACTCCAAGAGCCACACGCCGCGGCGGTGAGCATCGCCACACTGCCTTCTCGCGCGACCCCTGAAACACAGCGCCCGGAACGTGAGTTTTCGCGGCGGCGAAGCCCTCCAACCACCGGCCCGTCCACTAGAAACCTCCCCCCACAGCGATACAATGCCGGAGTCTCGCGGATTTGACGCTCCTTGACATCTCAACCTGCTCGCAGGCGTGCGGCCCCATTGCTGCGACGACCTTTCCTTCCACCACGCGCGGCAAGCCCACGGATTTCGGACACGGATGAGCGGCCCACTCCTGAAAACGCCTCTACACGACTGGCATGCAGCCCACGGCGGGCGCATGGTCGATTTCGCCGGTTGGTCGATGCCCGTGCAATACGGCTCGATCGTCGATGAGCATAAAGCGACCCGCGAAAGCGTCGGCTTGTTCGATGTCTCGCACATGGGCCGGCTGTACTTCCACGGCGAAGGGGTTGCCGAGTTTCTCGACAAGCTGCTGACCCGGAAAGTGGTCGGCATGTCGCCGGGGCGAATTCGCTATTCGCTCATGTGCAATGAGCAGGGGGGCATTCTCGACGACGTGCTCGTCTATCACATGCCGGCCCATCTCAACGGCCTGTATCACGTGCTCGTGGTGAACGCGAGCAATCGCGAAAAGATCGTCAACTGGGTCCGCTCGCGCCTGCCCGCCGATGGCAGCATCCAGATGACCGACCGGACCCAGGAAACGGCGATGATTGCCGTCCAGGGACCTCAGGCGCTCGCAGCAATCGAAACCCTCGTCGGCGCCGATGTCGGCGGACTTTCCAACTACTGCGGTCGCGAGACCACCGTCTGCGGCCATCACGGCATTGTCAGCCGCACCGGCTACACCGGCGAAGACGGCTGCGAGCTGATCATCCCTGCCGAGGCGGCCCTCGAAGTCTGGCAGAAGATTCTCGCCAGCGGTCTGGCCAAGGTATCCGCTGCCGGCCTCGCTTCGCGCGACACCCTGCGACTGGAAGCGGCGATGCCCCTGTACGGTCACGAACTGAGCGAAGAGATCGATCCGTTCCAGGCGGGCCTCGGGTTCGCCGTGAATCTCGAGGGGCGCGAGTTCATCGGTCGCTCCGCCATCGCTCCCAAGAAAAACGACCCGCAGCAGCCGGTCCGCGTCGGCTTGGCGCTCGCCGGCCGACGCGTGCCGCGCGAACATTACGCGGTGCTTGCCGGGGGAGAAAAAGTCGGCGAGATCACCAGCGGCACGTTCTCCCCCACGCTGAACCAACCGATCGCCATGGCCTACGTCCAGCCGGCGCAGGCCAAAGTCGGAACCAAACTCGAAGTCGATATTCGCGGCTCCGCCGAAGGGGCCGAGGTCGTCCCGCTGCCGTTTTACAAACGAAAATCCTAGTCGCTGCGGGTGGCACGCCCTGGAGCGACGCGAAGCAGTGGCAATCGCGTACCTCGATCGCCACGCCCTTCACGTTGTTCAGGGCGTGCCACCCATAACACTATTCCGCATTCCCAATTCCGCATTCCGCATTTCACCCGAGAGGTTCGCATGACGCCGGAAAATCTCCTCTACGCCGAATCGCACGAATGGGTCGCGGTCGCTGATGAAGGTGGCCGCAAGGTCGGCACCGTTGGCATCACCGCCTTCGCGATCGAACAACTCACCGACCTGGTGCACATGGTGCTGCCGAAGGTAGGCACAAAGATCTCGGCTGGGCAAGAGTTCGGCGAAGTCGAATCGGTCAAGGCGGTCAGCTCCCTCTATAGCCCGGTGACCGGCGAGATCATCGCCGTGAATACCGATCTGCCCAACAACCTGGAAACGCTCAACAGCGATCCGTACGGCAACGGCTGGATGATCAAAGTCGCTCTGAGCGATGAAACATCGCTCGGCAAACTGATGGACAAAGCCGCCTACGAAAAGCAAATCGCGACCGAAGGCTAACTTCAGCAATTTCCACTCGGCGCCACTGCTGGCTTGCCCAGCAGTGTTGAAGCGAGTACCCAGTTCGCACTGCTGGACAAGCCAGCAGTGGCACCCTGGCCTCAATCCGCAATCAACAATCCGCAATCCGCAATTCCTCCGCATGCCTTACTTCTACAACACCGAAGACGACAAGCAGGCCATGCTCAAGGCGATCGGCGCCGCGAGCATCGACGATCTGTTCAGCACGATTCCGGACACCTACCGGATGAAGCGGCCGCTCGATCTGCCGCCAGCATTGTCCGAGCTCGAGCTCAGCCAGCACATGGCGGCGCTCGCGGCCAAGAACGTGCACGCCGGGCAGCGGGTCTGCTTCCTCGGCGGCGGCAGCTACGACCACTTCGTTCCCGCCGTGGTCGACCAGCTCGCGGGACGCGGCGAGTTCTACACTTCCTACACGCCCTATCAGCCGGAAGTGAGCCAGGGCAACCTGCAGGTGATGTTTGAGTATCAAACGCTCATCACCCAGCTCACCGGGCTCGATGTTTCCAACGCCAGCCTCTACGACGGCGGCAGCGCCTCGGCCGAAGCCGTGCTGCTCGCCATGAGCGTGACCGGCAGGCCGAAGAAGGTGGTCGTTGCCAGCAGCGTGAATCCCGAGTATCGCCAGATTCTCGAGACTTACTTCGCCTGCATCGGCGCCGAGCTCGTCACCGTGGCCACTCCGAGCGGCAAGGCCGATCCGGCAGCCATCGCCGCAGCAGTCGATTCGGAAACCGCCTGTGTCTTCATCCAGCATCCGAACTTTTTCGGCTGCCTCGAGGATGTGGCGGCGATTGCCAAGATCGCCCACGACGCCGGCGCACTGCTCGTCCAGTCGTTCGACCCGATCAGCGTCGGTGTGCTGAAGCGGCCGGGCGATCTGGGCGTGGATGTGGCGATCGCCGAAGGGCAATCGCTCGGCACGCCGATGCTCTATGGCGGTCCCTACCTCGGCATCATGGCCTGCCGCGAAGAATTTGTCCGCCGCATGCCGGGGCGCATCGCCGGTCAGACGGTCGATCGCCGCGGCCGCCGCTGCTGGGTGCTCACCCTGCAAACGCGCGAGCAGCACATCCGCCGCGAGAAAGCCACGAGCAACATCTGCACGAACCAAGGCCTGTTCGCCCTCCGCGCGGCGATCTACCTGGCCGAAATGGGTCCGCAGGGACTCAAGGAAGTGGCCGACCTCAGCCTCCGCAAGGCCCACTACGCCCGGCAGCAGATCACAGCCCAGCCGCGATTCGAATCGGCCTTCGATCAGCCGACGTTCAAGGAGTTCGTCATCCGCGACACCGAAGGCCGTGTTGCCGAACTGCTCGAACAAGCGGGGGACGCCGGCTACATGGCGGGCATTCCGCTCGAGCGGTGGTATCCCGAGATGAGCGACTGCTTCCTGGTCGCGGTGACCGAAAAGCGGACGCGGCAGGAGATCGACGGCCTCGTCGCCGCCCTGTCCTCAAACCATCGCGGCGCCGTCCCGCGGGCCCACGCCCCCATGGCCGCCGCCCGTAGCTAAGACAAACCATCCCCGCTGTAGGGAACGCCCTCCGTGGCGTTCCGCCCGCGAGCCGAGCATCCCACTGCACTTCCAGGAACGCCACCGAGGGCGTTCCCTACACGAAGCCACCCATGCGAAACCTCAAATCCACAACCCTGATCTTCGAACTTTCCAAGCCGGGCCGCCGCGCCGGGCGGATGCCCGAGTGCGACTGCCCTGCCCCGTCCGCCGCGGAGCTGATCCCAGCCGAATCGCTTGCCGACGCTCCACCGCCGCTGCCGGAAGTCGCTGAGCCCGAGGTTGTGCGTCACTACACGAACCTCTCGACCCTCAACATGTCGGTCGACACCCACTTCTATCCGCTCGGCAGCTGTACGATGAAGTACAACCCGAAGCGGAACGAGCGAATGGCCGCCCTGCCCGCGTTCGCCGACCTGCATCCGCACCAGAGCGACAACACGATCCAGGGCATGCTCGCCATGCTCTTCGAGCTCCAGCACATGCTGGCCGAAATCTCCGGCCTGCCCGCCGTCTCGCTGCAGCCAGCCGCCGGCGCTCATGGCGAATTGACCGCGCTCATGACCGCGGCCGCTTACTTCCGCGACCGCGGCGAGAAGCGCACCAAGGTGCTCGCTCCCGATAGCGCCCACGGCACCAACCCGGCGAGCGCGAAGATGGTCGGCTTTGATTTCGTCACGGTGAAGAGCGCCGGCAAAGGCTTCGTCGACATGGACGACCTGAAGGCGAAGCTCGACGACGAAATCGCCGTCTTCATGATCACCAACCCGAACACCCTCGGCCTGTTCGACGACCAGGTGCAGGAAATTGCTCGCCTGGTGCACGAGCGAGGCGGTTTGATCTATCTCGACGGCGCCAACATGAACGCGATTCTCGGCATCGCTCGCCCGGGCGATTTCGGCGCGGACATGATGCACTTCAATCCGCACAAGACCTTCAGCGGCCCGCACGGCGGCGGCGGTCCGGGAGCGGGTCCGATCTGCGTGAACAAGGATCTCGGCCCTTACCTTCCGTCTCCGGTCGTGGAGAAGGACGGCGAGGGTTACCGCCTGGCGTACGATCGCCCCAAGTCGATCGGCCGGGTGCGCAGCTTCTTCGGCAACGTCGGCGTGCTGCTGCGGGCCTACTGCTACATCCGCAGCCACGGCCCCGAAGGGCTGAAGGCGGTGTCGGAAAACGCCGTCCTCAACGCCAACTACCTGCTCAGCCGGGTGAAGCACATCCTGCCGGTGCCGCAGGGAGACCGCTGCATGCACGAATTCGTTGCCAGCGCCGCGAACCTGAAAAAGGCCAAGGGCGTGTCGGCGATGGATCTGGCGAAGCGGCTGCTCGACTATGGCATGCATGCCCCGACGGTCTATTTTCCGCTCACTGTGCCCGAAGGGATGATGATCGAGCCGACCGAGACCGAGAGCAAAGACACGCTCGACTCGTTCGCCGAGATCCTCTTCCGGATCACCGAAGAGGGAGCCGATCTGTTGCACGAGGCCCCGCACACCACGCCCATCAGCCGGCCCGACGAGGTGCGCGCCGCCGATTTCCCCGACCTGATCGACCTCAGATGGAAGAACCGCGTTACCGGCCTCGAACCCACGTCGGACGGCGTGACGGTGGCGGTCGAGACGCCGGGCGGCGCCTACACGATCGAGGCCGGCTGGCTGCTCGCCTGCGACGGCGCGCGCTCGGCCGTGCGCGGCATGATGGGCCTCGACTTCGCCGGCCGCGTCTTCGAGGAGCGGTTCCTCATCGCCGATGTCGAGATGAAGGCCGATTTCCCGCCCGAACGCTGGTTCTGGTTCGAGCCGCCCTTCCATGCCGGCCAGTCGGCGCTGCTGCACAAGCAGCCCGACGACATCTACCGCATCGACCTGCAGCTCGGATGGGATGCCGACCCGGACGAGGAGAAGAAGCCGGAAAACGTCGTGCCGCGCATCAGACGTGTGCTCGGCCACGGCGATTTCGAGCTCGACTGGGTGTCGGTCTACACCTTCCAGTGCCGCCGGCTGGAGAATTTCGTCCACGGACGGGTGATCTTCGCGGGCGATTCCGCCCATATCGTCTCGCCCTTCGGCGCGCGCGGCGGCAATGGCGGCATCCAGGACGTCGACAACCTCGTCTGGAAGCTGGCGATGGCGGTGAAGGGCGAGGCGCCCGAAAGCCTCGTCGCCACCTACGACGAGGAGCGCATCCACGGCGCCGACGAGAACATCCTCAACTCGACGCGCGCGACCTCCTTCATGACGCCCAAGTCCGGGATGGAACGCATCTTCCGCGACAGCGTGCTCGATCTCGCTGCCGAACACGAGTTCGCGCGCAGGCTCGTCAATTCGGGGAGGCTGTCGCGGCCCTGCTCGCTCGCAGGGTTTTCGCTGCAGACGCCGGCGACGGACGCGGTCGGCCTCGCGC
>JAEZAS010000023.1 GCA_023430365.1 Planctomycetota bacterium | reverse complement strand
GTGGTGGCTTAGGCGGAGGGGGGCTCGGCAGGGCCGGTGGAGAATTCAGTCCAGGTGGATTCAATCGTGGCAATATCGGCGCGGGAAGCTTTGACCGATTGGGCGGATTCGGTGGAGAGGCCGGTCTTGGCCGCGGCGCTGAAGGGCGCGGCACCGGTGGATTCAATCGAGACTTCGGCGGCGCGGGAGGATTGTCGCGCGACAGTTTTGGAGATCGCTTTGGCGGCGCCGCTCCGACTCGCAATTCGCTCAATAACTTCTTGGGCTTGCCTTCCGACGCCGGTCACAACCTTTCTGATACCAAATCATGGAGCGGCGACAATTTTGACGTGAATCGTGGCACGTACACGAGCCCGCGCGGGGGCGAGGCGGCGGGCATCAGCGTCACCGGACCGGGAGGCAACACGGTCTACCGCGGTGGAGCTGCCGGACCTCGAGGAGGCGAGGTCGCTGGACGAGGCTTTGAAGGCGCCGGTGGCGCATCGGGCGGGCAAGCGATTGCCCGCGGACCAGGAGGCCGAGTTGCGGGAGGCTCCGCAGTGCGCGGCCCGGAAGGTGGCGGTGCGGCGAGAGGCTTTGTGGCGGGTCCGAGAGGAGCAGCGGCTGGTTTTGCTCGTGTGAGTCCATCGGGCCGATATACGTGTGCAGCCGCAGTTCGCACCAACTACAACCACTGGGGCGTCTATGGCCACGGGTGGTACACGAACCACCCCGGCGCCTGGTTCGCCGCTGGATGGGGTGCCGGCGCGGCTTGGAACGCCTGCACATGGGGCGAAGCCGCTGTCTACTGCGGTTACCCAGTCGAGACTCCCATCTATTACGACTATGGCATCAACGTCACCTATCAGGACAACAGTGTGTATGTAAATGGTCAGAACGTGGGAACCTTGGAAGAGTATTACAACCAGGCCTCGCAACTGGCGACGGCTGGTTCCGAAGCCGAGGCTCCGTCCGATGGTGACTGGATGCCGCTGGGAGTTTTTGCGATGACCAAGATCGACGCAACGACGTCTGACATCACGATCCAATTGGCCGTCAACAAAGACGGCATTATCCGCGGGAACTACACCGACACCAACACGGACCATACGCAGATCATTCAGGGGTCGGTCGACAAAAGCACTCAGCGAGTCGCGTTCACGGTCGGCGACAATAAGACGAACATCGTCGAGACCGGCCTCTACAACCTCACCAAGGATGAGGCGCCCTGCCTCATTCAGTTCGGCGAGGACAGGACCGAGCAATGGCTGCTCGTGCGGCTGAAGCAGCCGAGCGATTTGTCGCAGCAATAGCGTATTTTCAGCAGGACAGCTTTTCGGCCTAAACGTTCCGAATGAACGCATGAAGGCAATTACTGTAGTCCGCATTGGAACGCAGCCGCGATGAGGCCCTGCCGGTTTGGCGGTTTTGGTGCTGGCAGTGTCAGCTGCAGTGCGACTTATCAATCAGGCGATAGTCTTTCGCCGGCCGAAAATCTGGGCAGAGCAGGTGCACTTTCGAGTACATTTACGTTCTAGCCCAATATCGGATATTGGCTGCCCTCACTGTGTTGGTTCGGCGACTCGCTTTGCCCGAGGTTAGCATGCAACGGCCACGCCTCCGCCTCTCTCTGCCGGCAGCGCTCCTTTTCCTGGTTTCCGTTTGTGCGGCTGCACAGGAATCATCGGTTCTGGCGCAATCTCCAGACGACAAACCGGCGAAGCTGCAATTTGCCGAAGTCGCAGTCGCCAGCGCAGGCGCCCAGCCGATGACCGAGGAGACGAAGTGGACGAAGCTGCCGGCCTATCTCGAAAAGGCCACGATCTTTGACAAGGAACCCACAGGGCGTGCGCTCGACCTGACAATTAAACCGGACGGCATCGTGATTATTGCCGCATCTTGGTCCTACGACGGCAACGAATCCGGCGGCTGGCTCGAGGGGCGTACAGGGCGAAACGAACTTGTCGCGGCGGGCTGGGTACCGATGGCCGAAGTCGTCTCGACTGACAAAGGAACCCACACACTCTTTTTCAAGGAGTTCAAGAAGGGCGACAAAGTATCGCTGCACACCCGCAAGTACAACCAACCGTTTGTAGTCTCGCCAGCCGCCGAGAAATTGCCGGACGTGCAAAAGGCGATTGTCGAGGCTAGGGCCAATTTCAAAACGCTGATTTGGTGCCGAACCGGCATTTAGGGCGTTTCGTATCAGAGGACGAAAGGAGTCCGCTGATGTTGCAAGTTGGCGAAGCGGTAGGGTCCAGGATGGAGCCTGCTTCGGGTGTGCGTCCGCAGCTCAGTGATGAGCATTGGGCGCTGATCGTTGATCTGTTTCCCTCTCCGCCGCCGAGTCCCAAGGGTGACAGGCCGCGAGCCGCGGCGCGCGAGTGCTTGGGAGGCATCCTCTGGGTTCTGCGCACCGGCGCTCTCTGGATGGATCTGCCGCGCTCGTTCCCTTCGTACGCCACCTGCTGGCGGCGTTTTGTCGAGTGGAGTGGCGATGGCATCTGGGAAGCGGCCTGGCAGCGGCTGATCACCGCGCTCGATCGGCAGGGCAAAGTGAACTGGAATGAGGGCTTCGCCGACGGCACGTTCGCCTCGGCGAAAAAGGGGGCGATCGCGTAGGGCCCACCAAGCGCGGCAAGGGTAGCAAGTTGATGCTGTTTGTCGATGGCGCCGGCCGCCCGCTGGCGATCGACATCGATAGCGCAAGCCCCGCCGAAGTCGCTCTCATCGAGCCGCTGCTCGACGAGGCGGTCACTCCCTTCGTACCTGACCGCCTGATTTACGACCGAGCCGCCGACAGCGATCCGCTTCGTGAGCGACTGGCCACTCGGAACATCGAGCTGATCTGCCCGCATCGCCGCGGCCGCAAGCGACCACCTACTCAGGATGGCCGGCCCCTGCGCCGCATTCGCCGGCGCTGGATCGTCGAACGCACGATCAGCTGGCTGCAAGCCTTCCGCCGCCTGATCACAAGGCACGAGTTCTACGCGTTCCTCTATCACAGCTTCGCCAAACTCGCTTGTA
>JAEZAS010000464.1 GCA_023430365.1 Planctomycetota bacterium | reverse complement strand
CTCTTCGGACTAGAAGCGGAAGCGCTGAAGTTCACTCGGCCTACGGGCGTCGGAACCCTGCTCGACGGTCAGCCGGGAAAAATCGTCAACGCTCTGCTCAAACGGCCGCCCGTCTAAACGCTCGTCGGCAAGAGGTTCAGGCAAGCAGATCGACGCCGGCAGTAGCGGTCTGGTGATGTCGCATGACGGCGAGCGCATTCCGCCATCGCTCGGCGCCTTCATAGTCAAACCGCGACAACGCGCCGTCGATGCCAGCGCGAGCCCGCTCCATAAAGTCGACGCGGGTGTGGTCGCTTGCCATGTCGACGTGATGGCCAGTCGCATGCGAATACTTGAGCGTCATCGCCAGAAACGATCCGCTCTCTTTTAGCGTCATGCGGCCACTGCGAACTTGTTCATTCAGCCAATCGGCCAGCTCCTGGCGCGTCGCGTTATTGAAATCGATCGAATGTTCCGCCTCGCCACCCAGCCGGGAGGGCGGCGCAATTGAATCCGATCCCTGAGATGGTGCAGCTGGGGACTCGGCCTTTCGCGGGTGAGTTGTTGCAACCAAGACGGCGTTTATCGCTGAATTACTACCGTTCTCGCCGATTCTCATGATTGCTCCTTCAGTGGGCACAACCATTCCTATCGGCACGAATGAATCCGATTCAACAACCGTGTCACGCCGACGCGGCGTCGGCGTGCTAGCACGAGTTGAGACTAAAGCTGAAGCAGCCGCTCGAGGCCGGCGTCCTGGCTATGCAGAACTTATGCAGGCAGGGCCCACTCGCGACGACTGAGCGTCTTGCCGGTCAGGTCTTCGACGCGCAGTTCAACCTTGCTACCTTCCGCCCGGAGGATTGTCAGCGTCGCCCGTTCTGGCTGAGGTCCGCCACCGACGACCTGCATCACCGGCTCGGATTCGCTGGGATCGTCGATTCGATGCTGATGCATATGACCGGAAATCACGGCGGCGAACCGGGCCTCCCGCAGAATGGGCAACCAAAGTCTGGCACCCATACCACTGTAATAGGCGTGCCCTTCGAGCGTTGTGCCGTCGTTATGCCCCGGTAGTCCCCGCAGCGGAATATGGCAGACGGCAATTCGAATCGGCGCCTCGGCGATCTCCGCACGCTGGACGGCCGACTTCAGCCAAAACGCCTGCTGCTGCCGGTACGGCTCGTAAGCCGCGGTGCCAGCAAAAACTGGGTGAGCATCCGGCTTGTCCTCGCCCGTATCAAGTCCCACGAGGGCAATAGGGCCCAACCGCAAGGCAAAATTGTAAGGCAGGTCGGCCTGTCCGGGCCAATCGCTGAGTGCGGCGGCTAACTCGCGAGCTCGCTGCCCGCGGACGTCATGATTGCCGGGAACGAACAACAACGGACACTCGGACGCCCAGCCCTGGGAGACGTCCCTCGCAGGATTTAAGACGATCTGCATGGGGTCGTCTTGAACATCGAAATCGTTGCACGTATCCCCATTCCAAATTAGGACGTCAGGCTTCAGCGCCGCCACTTGTTTGTGGAGAGCAGCGATCGTTACACGATTCTCATGCGTATCGTTGACGATCGCGATCGTGATGTTTTCGGCTGTTGCTGTGGGCAATCGCAATCGCTGAACGGAACCTGCGACAATCTCGCCGCGTTCCAGCTGGTAGGCGTTCTTGTACGCCAGCGGCTGAGCAACGATGCGATAGTAGATCGCGTCTCCCGCAGCGACCGGTTCGTCCAGTCGAACCCGGACCGCGAGCGCCCGGTCGCTTGCGGACACGAGACCGTGCTCGGCGCCAATGGCGACCTGGTCCAAGCGATCCGCGGACCGCCCCCATTCCACCCAGCCCGTCGCCAACCTGGAGACAGCAAAGTGGACGGTAAATCCGTCGGCGGTCGGATGCTGCACGACCGGTGGACTGACAATGAGCGGCGAATCCGAGGTGGCAGTTTGACCAGCAGCGCGACTCGCGCCGACTTGAAGGCTAAGGGCCGACACTGGAATCAAACCTATGAACGTGCGACGCGGCAGATTCATTCTGCACCTCCCGACGGTAGACGAACTCGAGACGACACTCGCGGCAATTCAATGCGCGCAGTGGTTAGCATAGTCAACTCACTCGTATTTCGCTTGCTGTGTCGAGTTGCGCGTGGGTTGGCCTGAAACCGATCGGTACACTTCGTGAGGACTGGTGAAGAATGGTCGCAGCGGTTCATCGTCCCAGATTTGGGCTTCCACGTAGAGATCGTGCGCCCATTCCGCCTCCGTTTTCCAGCGATCGCCCGGCCAACCCCATTGTTCAAAGAGCAAGGGAATCTCGTCGTAACGATAGAGCATTTCGTACGGCTGCTTTCGCGGAATGACGTTTCCGTCGAGATCCTTGTCCACATAGCTCGCGAAACTGTCGGTGTACGTAAAACTAATCGCGGTTTCCGGAATGCTTGCAAGTGGCAGGCGAATCGCTGATGGTCGAATCTTCGCCCAGATTTCCGACTCGCCGAGAACTGCATAATGAGGGACCATCCGCTTAGGTCGGCCTCCCTTAGCGAGGAACTGCTCTCGCATTAATCCCTCGTAACGGCGGCGCTCTTTGAAATAGAAGTCGGATCGTAGCCGGCGCGGCAAGCTCTCCGGCGGGCCCATTTCGGCAAGCACCGCCAGACAATTCTCATGCGTTAGTTCCGTCAAGGTTCGAAACGGCTGCCCCGCATAGTAATGCGTCACATAGTTTGGAATTGTCACGGTTATGGCCCAATCTCAGTCTCCGCCTGCAAGCAGAATGAAACGTAAGAAAGCCCGATGAGTCGCGAATCTCAGGGGATCCTGGGTCAGACGGTGAGCGGTTGGCACAAGGTTCACCATTCCCCCAGGCGAGGATGATTAGCCATCGCTCCTCACCCGCAAACTAGCAACTACCGGCCCCTGCTAGTTTGGCGGTCTATCCTCGAGAGGCATGTCGGCCCGACTCTCGGTTCCCAACCAAAGCACATTTCCGTCTGGGTCGGCGAATTTCATTTCGTACGCCCAGGAGAAATTCTTAGGCTCCTGCAGGACGGGGACGCCTCGAGCTCGAAACTCATCGAACAAGGTGTCGGTCTCCAAACCAACCCATACCCAGACGCCTTTTGGGCTTTCGCTTTGCAGCAGCATGATGGGGCGGTCGTCGCGTGAAAACGAGCAGACCATCCCGCCGCGCCAGTCGACGGCAAATCCGAGCTGCTGGGTATAAAACTGGATGGATCGATCGAGACTGGCGACAGGCACTACCGGAATCGTACACTCGACCTCGTTTGCCTGGCCCATTGGCGACTCCTTACTCGAGAGCCTCGAACATTGAACCGAGCACAATGCGCCGTTCGATCGCGATTCTAGCGGAATTGGGATTACGACTTGAGCGGTTTGCACACTCCGAACTGTGTCGAGAATCGAACACTCGCGATGCCCTTCGTCGCGAATGAGCTGAGAAGATTTGACGCAATAAAGATCGGAGCGTCAGCCACCAGCCGTGGATCGGAAGACCAAGGCATTCTGACCAGCGGGGGTAGAAGAGACGCATCAGTAAGGGTAGCACCTGCCGAAAGCAGCGCCGCGGAAGTGACCGACGAACAGCAGCCGCGGAGGGAAGTAGACGAAGAACTGTTTCGCGACATGCATCGTCGGATTTTCAGCAGGTGGATTCCAGTGTTCGACGACCTGTGCCACGGAGCTCGCGACCGCCATGAGAACAGTTAGCCAAACGCTGAAATGGAACCAAGCGGCGAATCGTTGTGTTTATATCATATGCCGCCTATAGCCGTCATCTCTCGCCCTGAGGTCAAACCGGAGACGAGGCTTGTCTCCAGGCCAATGAGTTGTCCGCTATCGAAGTGAAAGGGGCTGGCATCAGTCTCAACAATAACGAAAAAAAACCTACATCGCCCATTGGTCAGCGGGTTAACTGCCGCAACTTGTCAGGCGTCTGGGCTACCTCCGCCGCGACTCAACAATCGCCCGCAGCTCGGCTATCGAAACCCACGGCCGTAAGTGCAGCATCCGGTGGCAATTGGCACACACGATAGCCAAGTCGGACAGTCGAGTTCGCCGTCCAGGGGCCGACAGCGAAATGGGATGTATGTGGTGGCACTCCGCGAACCGCTCGCCGCGTGTCCCGTAGACCGACGCAAAATCGAAGTCGCACGCTTCGCACACCAGTCGACCAGACTTGGACAAAACCAACCGCTTCTTCCGGGCGACCAGCCTGTGGCTCCGCTCGCGGACGCGGTGGAGCCGCAGTAGTTCGTGACCTTCAGCAGCCGACCTCTCGCTAACCTCACTCGGCTGCGTGATCTCGTCGGGCAATAACCGCAGTCGGCTCCCCCTCGGATTTTCCTCGTAGAATTGGGCATAAAGCTTCAGACATTGCTTTCGGAAATCAGCGGTGACATAGAGGTCGGCCTTGTGAGGTATGTCGTCTGAAGGCCGAATTCCGTCGTGCTTCGAGTGATTGAAACTCCCGAATAGTTCCTGAAAGCCATCTCTCTCATAGATGTCGTCCAGATTCCCTTTGTGCTTGAAAATGCGCCGAGTTTCGCTTCGGAATGTACTCCAGCTATTCCGGTTCGGGTATCTATTCCTGAGCCACTGTTCAAACTCTTGATCTCTCATTAGCACCTTCACATGGCATACGTAGAGCATCCCCGTCGTCGGGGTCCCCGGCACTGCGGAGTCGCGGGCGGCGGACGGTCAGGTTGATCGCAACTCCTCGGAACTCGCGTTTCATCCGGTATTCTTCTTCACCGCCTAACATGTATTTGGCCGCCGAAATGCGGTAGGACATTGCCGCACTTCCACGGCCGATTATGGAACTGACGGTTCCCACGTGTCACTTTGCTTGGCAGGTTGCGACGGATCAACGGTCAGTTCGTCATGCTATAGGAACCGGGACCATGTTTTGCCACAGTATCCGCAGGGTCAGCCGAGGTTGGCAGTGCGTTTTCCCATCGCGTGATATGTCGCGTCATCCCAGAAGCAGCATCGCGCGTAGTCATCATTTGCTGGAAGATGGTCTGCAGTGGAAATGAAGCAGACGTCCAACTGACCAAGCTCAACAAGCCCGGCCTAGGCATACCCACCCCTCGAGGCCTGCGAAAACGAAAAAAACCCAGGACCACGATAAGACGCGACCCTGGGGTTGTCAGTTGAGCGGGCGGCACCGTCTTCGAGCACACCATGATCAGGGACCAGAGACAAAGGGCATGTCGCGCTGGGACAACCTACGGGCGCGTTATTGATTCCTGCGCTGCTAATCGGCTTCCAGTTTAGCTCGTCGGAGGAAGGATTTGAGGAGTGGCGGCCGGAAGTGTTGGTCGTTGAGGGACTGGCCGACCAGGTCGCAAAGCTCGAACACATCG
>JAEZAS010000386.1 GCA_023430365.1 Planctomycetota bacterium | reverse complement strand
GTCCGCGCCCGTCAGGCGCGGCGCCACTCGACCGCGAAGACTCCACTCCTTCCTGCGCCGCCAACAGCGCCTCGGAAAGCTGCAACGTTCCCTCATAAATCGCCCGGCCGATGATCGCGCCGTGCATGCCGACGCGGGCCAGTTGGAATACGTCCTCGCGCGTCGTCACACCGCCCGAGGCAATGACCGGCACATCCACCGCGTCGCGCATTTCTTTCATGGCTGGCAGGTTCGGCCCCTGCAACATGCCGTCGCGAGCAATGTCGGTGTAGATGATGGCGGCGAGCGGTTCGGTCGCGAACTGGCGGGCCAGTTCGAGCGCCGGCAAGGAGCTCGTTTCGAGCCAACCGTCGGTCGCCACCATGCCGTTGCGGGCGTCGATCCCCAGCGCCAACCGCTTGGGAAATTTCTGGCACATTGCGCGGAACCAGTCCGGCTCCTTGAGCGCCTTGGTGCCGACGATCAGCTTCTCCAGCCCCATCTGGAGCAGCCGGCTGATGATCGCTTCGTCGCGTACGCCACCCCCAAGTTCGCAGGGGACGTCCACGGCCGAGAGAATCGCCTCGACCGCCGCCAGATTGGCGCCGCTGCCGTCCCGAGCGCCGTCGAGATCGACCAGGTGCAGACACTTCGCTCCCTCGCTCACCCAGCGGCGGGCCATGGCGGCTGGGTCGTCGCCATACACCGTTTCGCGCTGATAATCGCCTTGCTTCAGCCGCACGCACTTGCCGCCGCGAAGATCAATGGCCGGCCAAATCTGCATCGCCGAGCAATCCTGAATCGAGAGGAACGTTAAGTTTCGATGAGCAAACAGAATATGCCACAGGCGCACCCTGAAAGCAAGGTACGGCGCGTAGGTTAGGCTTCCAGCCTGACCGTGAAGAAGCGCACGGGAGACGGAGTCTCCTGAGCAGCACTCCCGCGTAGAGCGCGGCAAAGTGAGCACAAAAGAGCGATAGCCAGAACTGCGCGCGGGGCTGACGAGGCGGAGCCTCGGGTTGGTTTCGTCCCGGGCTGGAGCCTGGGACGGAGAGGCGTGCGTCTACGCTGCTGGCTTGAGAAGTGCCGAAGCGAGCGACGCGTAATCGAGAGCTATTCGGTTTCGGGCGTGTAACCGAGCACCACGTCGAAGTTCGCCGCGAGTTCACCGATCTTCGACTGCTTGATCGGCTTGTAGTCAACCATCAGCAGTTCGCGATCCTTCGCCGAGGTGCGTCGCAGCACCCCATCGCGCTCGTTGGCAGCCTCACCCTTGATGTAGCACTGCGTGGTGAATTTGTCCTGCCCTTTCACGCTCACCTGCACGTGGATGTGAGGCGTCCGGCCGGGGTAGGGGACCGGCTTGATGGTGCGGAAGTAGTACTCGCCAGTGCTGCCGGTGAGGAAGCGACCGAATCCCTGAAAATTGCTGTCCCGCTTGTCATTGCTGGCCCCACGCGAGTGGATGTAGTTGCCGTTGGCGTCGCACTGCCAGATCTCGATGACCGCATTGCGAATCGGCTCCCCTCGCGAATCCAGAATCTTGCCGGTCAGGTGCGTGATCTCACCGACAGCCGGTGTCAGCCGATCGTTGACGATCAGCAGGTCGTTGTCGGTGTCGAGCGGCAGCTTGTCCGGATAGAAGGGGCCCTCCATCTGGGCCGGCGTGCGCAGCAACTCCTCGGCGAAGACGCCGGGAGTGTACAGCGCGGCGGCCCCTAGCGCCATCTGTCCGAGAAACGTGCGACGAGAGGGAAGAACCAGATTCATTTCGCTTTCCTTGAGCCCCAGGCGGACCAGTTACTTGTTTATTTAACCATCGAGTCGCTGATGCAGTAAAGCCGATCGAGCCCACGCAGGAGCAACTTGTTACCAGCCACTGACACGGAGGACCAGAACATGTCGTCGAGCTTGTTGGTCGCCAGGACCTTCAACTCCGGCCCTGCCTTCAGCACGAACGTCTGTCCGTCCTCATCCAAGCAGAACACCTTGCCATCCGACGCCCAAGGGGACGCGGTAAAGCCTTTGGCGCCCGGTATCCGTCCCTTGTAGTGCTGCTCGCCCGTGGCGGCGTCGTAACAAGCAATGATGCCACCTCGCTGGTCGAGCACATACAGATTTCCTTCATACAGCAGCGGCGAAGCCATCGGCGGACCACCGCGCGAGACCGCCCAGGCCACGCCGTCGTTCGACTTCTCGCCGCTTTCGAGCGTGATATCTCCCTTCGCCCCGGCGCGCACGGCGACGAGTGGCCCAGCCCCTCCCATGCCGCCTCCCGTGCCGAAGTACAGCAGTTCGTCACTGCCCACCGGAGTTGCCGAACAGCGCCCCTGCATTCCGCCCAGTTCCCAGAGTAGTTCCCCGGTCGCCGGATCGTACGATCGCATCGTCGAACCACCGGTCACCAGTTCGGTGCGAACTTTGTTCTTCCAGATGTAGGGAGTCGACCAGTTCGAGCGTTCGTCGCGCTTCTTCCGCCAAAGTTCGTCGCCCGTTTTCTTATCGAGAGCGACGAGGAACGAGTCCTCTTCATTGTCGCACTGCACAAACAACCGCTCCCCCTCCAGGACCGGCGAACTGCCGGTTCCCCAGCCGGCCATCATCGGATAGGAGCCCAGGTTCTTGCTCCAGAGCTTCTTGCCCTGAAGATCGAAGCAGTAAAGGCCGGTCATGCCAAAGTAGGCGTACAGTCGCTCGCCGTCGGTGATCGGCGTTTCTGAGGCGTAGGTGTTGGTGCGGTGAATCGCGATCGTCGGCTTGCCTTCGTGGGCCAGTTCTTCCCACTCGATCTTGCCGGTCGCGGCATCGAGACACACGATCTTCCACTGATAAACCGCATCCGGCGGAGCGGAGCCTCGGCCGAAGCCGCCACGACCGCCGCCAAATCCACCCGGGCTACCACCGAAGCCGCCGCGGTTGCCACCAGGACGACCGCCTCCCGCGCGGTCAGGCCGCGGAGCGGGAGCATCGCCGTCGTCATTCGATTCACTCCGGCGCGCCGGACGTTCACCGGCAGGAGCCTCACCCGGCGGCGGAGCGTCCCCATCCCGCGGCGGGCCGAATCCGGGTCGACCGAATCCACCGCCGCCAGGGCGACCGCCAAATCCACCTCCTCCGCCGCCTTGCGGCCGAGGCTTGGGCTGATTCTCGGTCACCGCCGTCGTCAGGAAGATCTTGTCGCCCCACACCACCGGCTGCGACCAGGCGACGCCAGGAATCTCCGCCTTCCACTCGATGTTCTTCTCGACATCCTTTTCGGCGGTCCACTCATCCGGCAGCTTGCCACTACTGGCAACTCCATTGCCCTGCGGACCTCGGAATTGAGTCCAAGTCTCGCCCCCAACTGTACCAGCCAATGAAAGAGACGTGACCAATCCAAGTACGGCCAGATTGCGGCGCATAGGGCACCTCCAGAAGAGCGTTTTTCGCCTCAGATGAACGTTGAACCGGACTGGGAATCGAAAGTTTCGGCGATCCGCCGATCCGGAACTGGGTTTTGAACAGTTTGCGGCGACTCGCCGGTCGCGTCATCCGCGGGCTGGCTTCTTCGCTGGGGACTTTTTCCGAGCCGGACGAACGGGCGTCTTACTCCCTCGACTTGCGGCGGCCGGCGTCTGCTCCTTGCTGGTTCGCTTGGCCTCCAACTGAGCCCATTTCTCGGCCTTCCGAAACAAATCGCACAGCACCGCCAGGTCGAGATCTTCGGGACGCTTGAAGCGAATGCACCCTACGCCGATGTTGGCTTTCGGCAGCTTCGCGCGCACCTGATCGGCGAGCGAGCCCTTGTCGTCGCAGGCGCCGATATAAAGCGCGATGTACTGGGCTCGCGAGCTCAGGGAAACGACCGCCGTATCCCCCTCGCGGCCGCTCGCATACACGTAGTGATACGGGCCGTAACCGAGCATCCCGCTGTAGAAAAATGGCTTCAGGGTAGGGGCCGTCTCGCGGATGAGAGCGTCCAACTGGGCGATCTGGGTCCGCCGGGGCTCCGTCGGCTGGCGATGTACTGGGCGGGGGTCGTGATCGTCGATTTCTTGGCCATGGACGGACTTTAAAGGCCTCGGACCGTCGCGGCAACGAATTTTGGCCGCTGACCCGGCGGGCGATTCTCCCCTGACCGGGGTCCTGGGAGGGAACAAAACATCAACTTCCGGGCGTGTCAGGTCCGAAGAATACTCCTGATGCCTTGAGTTTGGCGGCTTTGACGCATACCATAGCCCCAGGCATCCCCCGCCTGCCCACGCCGGGGCGTCGCACAAATCGTCGGCGCCACGCACAACTTTGGACCACGCCATGACCCCGCGCTGGCCTCATCTCGGCTCCTCGCTCTGTCGCTGTTCGCGCTAGAACCGATCTGGCGTCTTCGTCTTTTGTTCCGCCCGCCGTGCACCCAGCGTCTTGCCCGGAGCGTACCCGATGGCTTCCGACTTTCGGCTCAAAGAGCAGCTTCCACGACTCGTCGACCGGATTGTCGCCACCTACACCCGTCAGGGAGCAGTCCACCATCTCGGCCATTGCCCACTGCCGAATTATGACGAAATCGTCGACTGCATCGAGGACCTGAAGGAGGTCTTGTATCCCGGCTATCGTCGCCGCGAAGGCTTGCATATCGGCAACGTCACCTACCACGTCGGCGATCTGATCGATGGTCTGCACGACAAGCTCACGCGACAGATAGCCCGCGCCTTGCAGCACGATGCGCGCGTGAACGGCAGCTCACGCGAATGTGTCGAGCCGGTCGACTACGAAGCCAAGGGACAGGCGATGGCGATCGCCTTTCTGGAACGCATCCCCTATCTGCGCGAGTTGCTCGCGACCGACGCCCGCGCCGCCTACGATGGCGACCCCGCCTGTCGCAGCATCGATGAAGTGGTGTTCTGCTATCCGGGGCTGGAAGCCATCACCGTCCATCGCATCGCTCACGAGTTGCGCAGGCTCGACGTGCCGTTTATCCCCCGCATGATGAGCGAATGGGCACACAAGCAAACCGGCATCGACATCCATCCCGGCGCCAAGATCGGTGAATCGTTCTTCATCGACCATGGCACGGGCGTGGTGATCGGCGAGACGTGCGATATCGGCAACAAGGTCAAGATCTATCAAGGTGTGACACTCGGCGCCTTGAGCTTTGCCACCGACGACGAAGGCAACCTGGTCCGCGGCCATAAGCGTCATCCGACGATCGAAGATCGCGTGGTGATCTATGCCAACGCCACGGTTCTCGGCGGCCGGACGACCGTGGGGCACGATTCGGTGATCGGTTCGAGCGTGTGGCTCACGCAGAGCGTCGAGCCGCACACGACCGTCGTCATGGAAAAACCGAAGCTGCGCATCCGCGCCGAGTTGCCCGACGACATGAAGCCGGAACTGAACTACCAGATTTAGCCCGGCTGTTTACGTTCGAGCGAGCGCCTTCGCTTTGCATAGGCGACCGCGGTGACGATTCCGAGCGTCAGCCAGAAGAGTGTGCTGATCACCGCGCCAGCGTAGAAGCTGGCGGGTTCGTAGGACAGTTCGACGTGGTGCTTGCCCGCTGGCAACACGACGCCCTGCTGGATTCGATTCGTACGGAAAATCGGCAGCACGACTGGCCCCTCATCCGTCATTCGGCGTGCAACCCAGCCGTCGAAATAAGGCTGGCTGATCACGAGAAAACCGGGGCGAGACAGTTCGGCTTCAACAACAAGCCGCTGAGGCGATAGGGCTGTGACCTGGCAGTCCGCCGGCAGCGGATCGTCGACCAGCGTCGCGAACCGGGGCAGAGGATGATCCGTTTCCACGACGGCTGACCGCTGAAAATCCCTCGGCGCTCCTTCTTTCGAGAGCACCTGCCGCGTGCGTTCATCCACCTCCCGCGGATCGTTCGGGGTTTTGAGCGACGGCAGCGTTTCAACCTGATAGACGATCCAGGCCTTCGGCAGGGGATCGCTGATCCTCCAGAGCCTCGCGTTCTGAGCTAGTGGGCCAGGTAGCTCAGCCTCGTGCCAGTTCTCGGTCGGATTCGGACGAAAGCCGGCTGGAGTTGCCACGTGCTGCACACCCATCAGACGCAGCACATTCTCATGCGGCGTCAGGCTCGCCGGGCCACGCAGTTCGCGACCGATCCGCCAGTACGACTCGCGGTCGAGTGGCCGCAGCGAACTGGAGGAATCGGCGAGGGTGACGTTTTCGAGCAAATGGTGTTTGGGGAATAAGGTCTGGTGTTCCCAAGCACAGATTTCCGCCATGCGATCGGGCGATAAGGCCCTCTGAAAATCGCCTGGCCACCAGCCGCCGACCCGGGCCCGATAGAGCACCGACGCCCCATCGGCTTGTACTTGCGCAGCGAGCTCACCTGGCGTGTTCCAGGTTTCGCTCGGCGCCGTCGCGACGAACCACCGATTGGCCAGCCCAATATCGAGAACCAGCAGCACCAATAGCGCATGCGACCAAAGCGACTGTTTCCGGCGACGCGCGAGCTCCAGTAAGATCGTCGCAAGCGAGGCCACAAGGAACGCCTGCAAGAACGCCAATCGCAGATCGGCGAGAGCACCGAGAGCGTCAAAGGGACCAAAGGCGACGTCCGCCTTCCACGCTCGCCGAATAAACCACGAACCGGCAAGCAAACTGGTCAACCAGCCCGCCGCGCTAAGCGACGCGACTCCGATAAGCCCCGTCCTCCAACCCGCCTTTGGTTGTCGCAAAGCGGCATCCCAACCGCGCCCCGCCAGGAGCGCCAGAGCCAACGACGCCACGACAAACAGCTTCGCCGGATATCGAAACTGGACATAACCGGGTATTAGCGTGACGAGAAACCAGTAGACCCCTCCGACTGGATGCGCGATTCCGACTCGATCGCTATCGCCTCCCGTGAGCGACGCATAAAGTTCCCGCGCGCCCCAACCGATCCCGTACCAGCCGAGCGATCCCAGGGCGAAGAGCACGAACGTCCAGGTCAACCACCGCTGGGTGGAATCGGCGGAGCGGAACCGGAGCTGCCACAATCCCAAAACGCTCGTGAGCAAACCGAGATAGAGCGTCGGAGTCCAAATGCGTCCTTCGCCCGGCAACTCGTTGAGCCAGCGGCGATGCGTCGGAAACATCCGACCATAGACATTCGGCCAAAACAGTTCCGCAAACCGCCACGGGCCGATACTGAAGTCGTAGACGGCGACCTGGTGCGAGTGAGCGCCGGAAGAACGAAAAATCTCGCTGGCGGAGCGTTCCTTTGCCGCCGCGGCGACTTCGTACACATTTCTCGGCCCCACGTAGGCGGCCCGAGTGCTTCCCTTTGCCGCCTCGCGCGACGGCAAGATTTGAACGGCAGCCAAGCCAAAGGCCGCGGCCAGCGCCAACCCAAGACACATCCCCTGGCCCAGCGCCAGCCGCCACTTCGATCCACCGGTTCCGCTCTCCCGCGTCAGATTCTCGGCGGGCGTCTTGGTCCACCACTGGACAATGACAAACAGCATGCCGACGATCGCGACATGCACGACCATTTGGGGATCGCCCCCCAGGATCATCAAGGCCAAAACCATGGCGAGCGCCAATGCGCTTCGAAGCGACGTCGTTCGCAGCAGTCGCAGCAGCACTTCCCAGGCCCAGGGAAGCCACGCCGCGCCAACGAGAAACACCACGTTGCAATACTGAAACGCGACGCTCCCGCCGCACGAATACGCAATGGCCGCCAGCACGGCCGCCTGAGGGGAACATGACAGGTTCCGGGACAGGCGATAGGCGCCTACGGCACACAAAACGACGTGTGCGACGACGTACAGTTTGAACTTGAACGAATACGAAATGGGCAGGGCGAACAGCAACTTGCCCGGATAAAAGACGCTGCTCGAGGCGTCCGCCACCACAGGCGATCCACCACCCTCCTGCGGGTTCCAAAGGGGCACGCGTCCCGCTTTCCACTCCTGGCTGCTCCAGTGGAACAACGGGTAATAGAAATGCCCCGCATCTCGCGTGGCGAACGAGCCCTCAGTCACCAGCGCCGATCCAAACAGCAGACCGATCGGCAACGCAATGAGCAAAGCGATCTGCCAGGCGCGTAACGACGGTGCGTCCGAATTCATAGGCGCTGACACAGAAATCGTTCGGCGACCTTTCCGTCAAACAACATTCGTCGAAACATTCATGAAGCAGTGCGGGTTTGCTGCGGTCTGCGGAGCGGCAGCTAATGCTTTGCAGAATCCCCAATCCGAAGCGACGGCTCGTTCGCAGGAAACCTTCGAACAGAGGGCCGTGAAGTTCCAGTTAAATCGAATGTAATTGATCTAACAGCACCCAAGTCTTGATTCTGCGCCACGAATAGGGAGGTATAACACTGTAGTTCAAGCCAGCAAGGTAGTTGGAGCCTTTCTCATGCGTACTTCGTCCCGGTCGAGCGACGATGGCTTCGGTCGTGCCATCGGACCGCTGTTTCTACTGGGGGCCATTGCGATCGCCCTTTCGCTGGTCGGCTTGCCCTTCTTTTATTGGGCCATGTGCCGGTTCAACGTGCCGACTGGGCATATCGCCGTGCTGACGAAGAAGACGGGCAAGGACATCCCGAACGACGCGGAGCTGGCGCCAGACAGTTCGTACAAGGGGCTGCAGAAGGAAGTTCTCGCCGAAGGTCGGCATTTCCGCAACCCGTGGAATTGGGACTGGGAAGTCGTTCCGCAGGTGGAAATCCCGCAGGGCAAGATCGGCGTTCGCATTCGCATGTATGGCGACGATCCGCCAGGCAACGAAGTGATTGCCTGGAAGGAAAACGAAAAGGGCATCGTCCCTGAAGTGCTGCGCCCGGGCCGCTATCCGATCAACGCCATCGTCGTCGGACAGACGGAGAACCGCAGCAACTATGCCGAGATCATCGAGCTGCACGATCCGATCACCGTTCCCGCCGGCTACAAGGGAGTCGTGACGAACCTGTCCGGCCCATTGGCCGACGATCCCAATCAAACGCTGACGCAAAAGGGGCGTCGGGGCGTTGAGGAAAAGCCGCTCGACGCCGGCACCTACTACGTCAATCCCTACGTGACGCGCATCAACCTGGTCGATTGCCGCAGCCAGCGATTCAACCTGGCCTCGGACGACGACATGGGCTTTCCGTCGAAGGACGGTTTCTGGGTCACGCTCGACGGCGTGATCGAGTTCCGCATCAAGCCGGAACAAGCGGCCCAGGTGCTCGTGATGTACAACGAGCTCGAAAACGATGTTGGCCCCGCTGGCCCTGCCCAAGGCGAGGATGGCGTCTTTCAGCGTATGAACGTGCAGATCGACGAGGAGATCATCAAGAAGGTCGTCCTCCCCAACGCTCGTTCGTTCTGCCGCCTTCGTGGCTCCGACCACTCGGGCCGAGATTTCATCTCGGGCGAGATCCGCCGCCAGTTCCAGGAAGACTTTCAGAAGGAAATGGAGACCGCCTGCGAGGACCACGGCATCGAGATCGTGCAGGCGCTCATCACGAAGATCAATCCGCCGCAGCAAATCGCCATGCCGGTCCGTCAGCGGCAAATCGCTGTCGAACAGCGGCAGCAGTACGGCAAAGAACTGCTCCAACAAGAGTCCGAAAAAGAGCTCTCCATCGAAGCCGAAATGAATGTCCGCAAACAGGAGCTCGTGGAAGCGGAGCGCAAGGTGGTTCAGATGACCACCGAGGCCGCTCAGGCAAAGGAAATCGCCCTGATTGAAGCTCAGAAGCGGCTCAAGGTGGCCGAGCTCGAATTGAAGGCTGCGGAAGACATGGCGGCCGCCACGGTCGCTCGCGGCACCGCCGACGCTAAAGTCGTCGAGTTCAACAACGAAGCCGAGGCTGCCGGCTGGAAGAAGGCGGTCGACGCCTTTGGCGGTGACGGCGAGGAATTCGCCCGCTGGGTGATGTACCGCAAGTTGGCGCCAGCCTTTCGCAGCATGATGGTCAACACCGCCGACAGCCCAATCATGGAAATCTTCAAGCAGTATCAGGACATTTCGCCAGCCCCGGCCCCGGCGACGAATGTAACGACCGAGTAGTCGACGTTCCGCCCCCTGGCCCACCGCTCCCAACCGCTTACATCGCCAACGAGACCTGATATGCGATACGCCCGCCTCATTTCGACCGTCGTCTTCGCCGGTCTGGCCATGCTCTTCGTCGGAGGCCTCCTGCACTGGACGTTCAACTACGTGTACGTGCCTGACGGCAAGAGCCTGATGCTGCGCTACAAGGGTCCTCTGCTTCTGGGCACGGGAAAACCTTCGACGCCCGGCGAGTTTGCCGATGTTTCGAAGGGAGAAGTCGGCGTCTACGAAGAATTGCGCGGTCCCGGCCGACATTTCTATTGCCCCCTGTGGTGGGAGCGGACGATCGTCGACGACGTCGTGGTCAAGCCGGGCGAGGTCGCCGTCGTGACCAGCCGAATGGGTCAGCCGCTACCGGCGGGACAGTTCCTGGTCGACGGCGAAGTGAGCGGCCCCAAGCGGGCCACGAATCAGGGCATTCTACGGAAAGTGCTCGGCCCCGGTCGCTATCGGATCAACCCGTATGCGTTCGCGGTCGAACTGGTTCAGACGCGGCGCGACCAGGTGGGGAGCAACATCAAGTACTCCGGCTGGGTCGAAGTGCCCACGGGATACGTCGGCGTGGTCACCGATCTGGCGAGCAACACCGCCGAAAATCCCGCCGACGCCATTCAACCGAACGTGCTGCAGCCCGGCATCTATCCGGTAAATCCCCGCGAGAAGCAAATCGACATCGTCGAGATTGGCTACCGCGAACGAAGCATTTCGGTCGACAAGCAGATGCTCACCGATGGCCGCGTGAAAACCGATGAAAGTGGCGAAGTGGAACCGAAGCCGGAATCGGGAATTGGCTTTCCCTCGAACGACGGTTTCAACATCCAGATCGACTTCACCGCAATCTGGGGCGTGCTCCCCAAAGACGCTCCGAAGGTGGTCGAATTCTTCGGCACGGTCGACGCCGCCGAGCAGAAGGTGATCATCCCCCAGTCGGAGAGCATCTGCCGCAACAATGGCTCGAAGATGGGCGCCACCGAACTGCTCGTTGGGGAAACACGCGAAATTTTCCAGGAGGCGGTCTCGGACGACCTGAAAAAGGTCCTGACCGAAAAGCATCTGACCTTGCTCTACGGCCTGGTCCGACACATCTACATTCCCAAGGAAGTTCGGGTGCCGCTGCAGAAGGGCTACATCGCCGATGAGCTGACGCTAACCCGCGAGGAAGAGAAAACCACCAAGCAGGCCGAAGGCGTGCTGCGTGAGGCGGAGAAGCGGGTCATTCAGGAAACCGAAAAGGTGAAGGTCGAAACGGCCAAGATGGTCGCCGCCGCAGTCGCGGAAGGCGAACGGCAGGTCGGCGAGAT
The DNA here is from genome assembly GCA_023430365.1 of Planctomycetota bacterium. Taxonomy (GTDB): domain Bacteria; phylum Planctomycetota; class Planctomycetia; order Pirellulales; family Pirellulaceae; genus JAEZAS01. The sequence goes on along the minus strand of JAEZAS010000386.1, from coordinate 4,329 downwards.
TGGAGCCGAGATGAATCAAGAAGTCGCCCAGGTCGACAAACAAATCGCCGAGCTGGACGCCAAGAAGACGGAACTGCTCGGTAAAGCCAAGGCCACCTCCGAACAGTTGCGGCAGGAGGCCGAATCGCAGCGGTTCGAACTCGCGGTCAAAGCCTTCGGCAACGCCGGGGCCTATACGAAGTGGCAGTTTGCCGAGGGGCTGCCCGAGAACATGAACCTGCAACTGTTCTACGCCGGTTCCGGAACGCTCTGGACCGACTTGAAGAACATCATGCCGACGCTGCCTCTGACGCCTCCGCAGACGAGCCCTGCAGCTCAACCGGCGGGCCCATCGAAGCCCGCCTCGGTCCGGCCGACCCAGTCGCCCAAGCCGTAGCCCGACCCAGTCGCCCAAGCAATAGCCCGACGCGGGCGGAACAAAAGGTGAGCTTAGTCTCGAAGGGCCGAGCTCACTTGGCCGTACTCGCGCTCGAGGTCCGACACGAGGGCTCCCAGGTCAGCCGTGATCGATGTTCGCCGGTCGTAGACCGAGTCGGCAACCACGCAGCGCCATCCCGCCGCGCGTTGGGGACTGGCGGGCAGCGCCAGTTCGTCCGCCAGGGAGTCGTGCTCCGCGAAGCTGGCGAGCAAACGCTCCAGGCTCGAGTCGTCCACCTCCGACATCGACCCATGCGGGCTGGTCGTCAGCTCAATGATCCCGACGAGGGAGTGTACGTTTTCGAACATAAAGCGGGCGAAGCCGTCAGGCGATCGTCAGAAGCCAGGTGGAGTGTGGTGTGAACTTTGGAGAGGGTGAAATCGACGAATTGGCCAGGTTTACGAGGCTCGGCGGCGAACTCGTTCCAGGAGCGACGGCATCGTCGGCTGAGGACGGCGGGCTTCGGACACGGGAAGGAGCTTCAGGTCGTCGCTACCGGCTTGCAGGGCGGCCGCAATGTCGGAAAGCAGTTGCGAGACCTCCTCGCGGGCGAGGCGCAGCCCCAGCACATCCTCGGCAGGCGTCAGAGAGCATTTCTCTTCGGCCGCCAGGGCAAAATGAGGCCCCGATTTCGGTTTATCCTTGCGTCCCTTCGGCTCGGGACTCTGGATGACGATGCGGAAGGCAAACGGCCCGCATTCCAGCACGTCGCCGTCGCCCAACCGGCGAGCTTGTACCCGCTCACCCTCGACGAGCACCGCGGGTCCGCCGCCGAGGTGTCGCAGCGTCACTTCGCCGTCCTGCACGAACAGATAGGCGTAGGCTTCCGGGAACTGTTCGTCCCCCAGCACCAGATCGCAATCGCAAGCCGATCCGATCAGGAAGACCTTGCCGGTGACGGGCCGGCGCGTGTGCCGGGCGGCGCCACGGACAATCTCCAGCTCGACGCTCGGGGCGACTGGCAAATCTTGCTGGTCGCCGGAGCTGTGCAGGCCGAGACGCGCCGGGGGATCAAAGCGTGTTGGAAAGAAGCCCATTGCGTGCTGCCGAGTCTGCGATCGGGCGGCGGGAGGAACACTCACGCTCTCTTGGCACGATCGCCCGCAAGAACTATCGGCAGGCAGTGCATGCAGTGGACACCGCGACGAGGCTTTCGCCGCGGAAATTTACGCCAGCCAGACCGTCGGACACGTTACATCCGGGCGCGACGAGCCACTCGCAGCTGGGCGCGAGCCTGGGCGATCGATCGTTCGCGGATTTCGTGAAGTTCCGGAGTGTTCGAGGGCTTTTCGCCGGCGGCGACGAGCTGATGCTCCGCCTGGGCCGGATCGAGCTTCGCGGCGGGAATGGCCCGGTTGGTCAAAACCGAGACGACATTGTCGGCAACTTGAACAAATCCGCCGTCAACGTAGTAGCGCGTCGTCGTGCCGCCGCTGCGAATACGCATCTCGCCATATCCCAGCCGGCCGATCATGGGGCTGTGGCTAGGCGCAATGCCGATCTCGCCGTCGTAGAGGGGCAGGGCGACGAATTCGCAGTCCTGCTCCAGGGCGGTAAGCTCCGGCGTAACGACGACGCACTTCATGGTGTCGGCCATAGGTATTCGCTAACCACTAAATCTCGGTCTGGTTTCTCACTCCGGTCCCCTCTCCCACTGGGAGAGGGCTAGGGTGAGGGAGGCTCGCCCGGCGACGGCCTCAAACTACTTCGCTACGGTGGAACCGACTACGCCTTGGCCGCCATCCGCTTGGCCTGTTCTTCGGCCTGCTCGATAGCACCGACGTACATGAACGCTTCTTCCGGCAGGTGATCCCACTTGCCGTCGACGAGTTCTTCGAAGCTGCGGATCGTGTCTTCCAGCTTCGTGATTTCGCCACGCTTGCCCGTGAACACTTCGGCCACGAGGAACGGCTGCGAGAGGAAGCGTTCGATGCGGCGGGCGCGATGCACCACCAGCTTGTCCTCTTCACTCAGTTCGTCGACGCCGAGAATCGCGATGATGTCCTGCAGTTCGCGATAGCGCTGCAGCGTGTTCTGCACGCGGCGGGCCACCGTGTAGTGCCGCTGGCCGACGTACTGCGGATCGAGAATACGGCTCGACGAGGCCAGCGGATCCACGGCCGGGTAAATACCCTTTTCCGAGATCGAGCGTTCCAGGTAGAGGAAGGCGTCGAGCTGACCGAAGGCCGTCGCCGGAGCAGGGTCGGTCGGATCGTCAGCCGGCACGTACACGGCCTGCACCGAGGTGATAGCGCCCTTCTTGGTCGAAGCGATGCGCTCCTGCAGGGCGCCCATTTCCGTGGCCAGCGTCGGCTGGTAACCCACGGCGCTCGGCATACGACCCAGAAGTGCCGACACTTCGCTACCCGCTTGCGAGAAGCGGAAGATGTTGTCGACGAACATCAGCGTGTCTTTACCGGTCGCGTCGCGGAAGTATTCGGCCATCGTCAGGGCCGACAGGGCGACACGCAGACGAGCGCCTGGCGGCTCGTTCATCTGGCCGAACACCATGCAGGTCTGTTCGATAACCTTACGGCCCGTCTGGCCGATTTCGGTTTCCTGCATTTCGAGCCACAGGTCGGTTCCTTCGCGGGTCCGTTCACCCACGCCTGCGAACACCGAGTAACCGCCGTGCGTGCTGGCCACGCGAGCGATCAGCTCCTGCAGAATCACCGTCTTGCCCAGACCGGCGCCGCCGAACAAGCCGGCCTTACCACCGCGGACGAACGGCGTCAGCAAGTCGATCACCTTAATACCGGTCTCGAACACTTCCGTGTTCGTCGACAGGTCAGCCACGGTCGGAGCGGCGCGGTGAATCGGCCAGTATTCCTTGGCCGGTACCGGACCACGATCGTCGATCGGTTCGCCAAGCAGGTTGAACACGCGGCCGAGCGTGCCTTCGCCGACCGGCACCGACAGCGGAGCGCCCGTGTCAACACAGTCCTGACCACGCATCAGACCGTCGGTGCTGCCCAGCGCCACGCAGCGGACACGGCCGCCGCCCAGGTGCTGCTGCACTTCGCCCGTCAGGTTGATCTCCACGCCCTTCTGCGACGACTGAATCTTCACGGCGTTATAAATGGCCGGAAGATGCTCCTCGGAGAATTCAGCGTCGAAGGTCGAACCGATCACTTGGGTGATGCGGCCGATGTTGGTGGCGGTTGGTGCACTGGCTGTGGCCATATTGAACTCGCTATGAACGGAAGTGATCTCGTGTTTGAATCGCGATCCGATGTTCCACCACTGTGGTGAGTAGCCGGAGGCAAACTGCCTCCGGGCCGCCCCGCAAGTGGACGCCGCTATCGCGATTCACCCGGAGGCGGTTCGCCTCCGGCTAATTCCTATCGTTTGAATCTGTCTCGGTGTGCAGGACTGGCTCGATTCCCCTGACTCCTGATCCCCGACTCCTGACCTATCCCTTCAAGGCTTCCACGCCGCCGATGATTTCCATAATCTCGCCCGTAATCTGCGACTGGCGGGCGCGGTTGTACGTCATCGAGAGCTGCTTGATGATCTCCGAGGCGTTTTCGGTGGCGCTCTTCATCGCCACCATCCGAGCGATCTGCTCGCTCACGGCCGCGTCGAGGAAGCACTTGAACAGCTTCACCCGGAAGCTGGCCGGAACGACCTCTTCCAGGATGCTCTCGGCCGACGGCATGAATTCATACATCGTTCCGCCTGCCTTAGCCGGGGCTTCGCCTGGCTTCGGCTTGGCCGTTTCGTCCTCGGTCGTCAGCGAAGCGAGCGGCAGGAGGGTCTCGACCACCGCGACCTGCTTCGAAGCATTGATGAACTTGGTGTAGGCGACGTCCAGCCGATCGAGCTTGCCAGTGGCAAACTCTTCGAGATAGCGATTGGCGATCGCTTCAATGTCTTCGAATCGCGGCTGGTCTTCGAACTTGGTGTAGGTC
>JAEZAS010000384.1 GCA_023430365.1 Planctomycetota bacterium | reverse complement strand
GCTGAGCAAAGCACGGTTCAACGCGTCAGGTCAGTTCAGAAACCGGTGAAAAACTACCGCACCGCCCACAAGCGGCGCCGTCTGAAGCGAAATTCCCGAGAAGCATTCGTCCGTAGCACTTAACAATAGCGACGTATAGGCTTTTGGATAGGGCCTAGACAAGTCTTCCCGACTGGATGCGGACAACCGTACAGCTGACTTCCAGAAGCACGCCCTGGGCTACCTAGTAGCAGATCAGATACGTTTCATCGATTATAGCCTGCGGATTCGTTCTTCGAACCATGTAGCGGTAATCCGGGCGAATCTCCTCCACCCACTTCCGCATATTCAAGAACTGTTCCGCATTGTGGTAGATCGACATCAGAAGGATCGGACGATCTCTGCGGATGGTTTCCACCGAGCCTTGGAGCACCTCCCGCTCGTAGCCTTCGGTGTCTACCTTGATCAGGCCGACGTCAGTGATTCCTCTCTCCGCAACGAAGTCGTCCATACGGACCACCTGGATCTCGATCTCTCCCTGCGGATCGATTTGTCCCCAGCCCTTATCCGACCCCTTCAATTGAACGGTCTTGGGACTGGCGCCCAGCGCCATGCGAATCGGCGTGGCGGGCACATTGTACTTGGTAATGATTTCGACGAGCGTGTCGTGCACGTACGGGATCGGTTCAAACGAATAGATGTGCTTGGGCTGACAAAGGCGACTAAAGCAAAGCGCTGAGTCCCCTTTAAATGCGCCCACGTCGAGCACGACCTTGTCCTTGATGGACTCTTTGCCTCCCGGGACAAACGCCAAACCATGAAGCAGCAGGATGAGTTCCGTCTTAAGGACGAATTCGTCAGAGGGCTGCAGGTCCGGGAAAAACTGCTCCCGCTGCAGTTTGGTGTGCTTGTTGTAGTTGGAGACGTAGAGCCAGTCCTCAGGGAGAATGAACGGACAGAGATCCGGCTCCATTGCCAAGAGCGAGTGCCGCTCCGGCTCTGGCACTTCCATAACAAAACAACGAACAAAGTCGACGATGCTCTCGACCGTACGTCTACTCTGTCGATCCATGTCGCGGGTCAAGTCCGCGACATCCTCATCCAGCCTCGGATTGGCGAGAAACGCTCTGCGAAACTGAGGACAGGTCCAAGAGTCGATAATCAGATAAATCAATGGCTCATTCCGTATGCGGGCTGAGCCAATCGTAGCGGATGAGGGTTGGGCGGCCAAGTTCATTCAAGACGGCGTCAATTGAACTCAGGCCGACAGCCGCAATTGAGGTTCAACGAATTCAGAGTAGTGTCCGTCAAAATCGTACCCCAGCAGTGTGACATCGCGGGAATACAGGTCGCCCACCAATCGCGCGAGGGAAGGCGTATAGAACAAGCGAAAATCTGGCTTGTTAGTCATTCTTCGCAATCGGGATATTGGGCAATCGCAAAACCGCGTCGAGGTGCGCAACCCCTGCTGGTAGGACGTGGGGTTTGCTCGGATAAGAGGGCTTTCGACTCCGACCATTTGGCTTAGCCGCTTCAGGTCTTCCCGTAACCTTTCGAACCGGCCTACAAAATGAAAATTGACGTCCGCCAAGAAACGATGTTGCGGTCGCCAGTGATAGTCGACATCGCCGCGGTTGAGATCGCACGCAGCCAAATGATCCACGAACTTACGAAAGGTGAACATGTCGGCTATCGAGCGCAAAGTATTGATGCCTGCGGCACAGCTCAGATCGAGCGTCGAGCTCCGTTTATGCTTTGGCAGAGTGCTGCGAATGAAATCTTGCGCCGTTGTGTCGAGCGAAATAAACTTATTGAGGAAACAGGAAACCAGCCTCGCCCAGGGATTCCGTACAAACACGAACCGAAACCAGGAAGGATCGTGAAGAGGCCTGAAACGCACCTCTTCCCAGCGATTCCAGAGCGAAAACCGGTTGAGTTTATCGTGTGCGACGTAATTCCAAACAGTAGATTCAGTGAGTTCCTCGGGCAGCCGGAAGTCCTCAATCGCCGTGTAGGGAGTAATATTCCCTTCTTCGAAGTGTGCCCACCACAACTTTAGACTGCTGCACGCTACCTTCTGAATAGGACAGTACAGCAGCTTACGTTCCGGCGAAACAAAGTAGCCGGAATAAGGGAAGACGCAATTCTGTAGACGGTCGTCGGCGGCGTAATTCTCGCTCACCTTGCTTCTCCTTAAGCTGAGGGGTGTGCCACAGTCTGGCGCCGACAAGTCGACGATAGCGACGCTTATTCTTTCGGTCCTGAACGAATTTGAGTTGACAACTTTCGGCGAAGAAATGCCCGCCGCCCCGCCTGGGTGAGTGCTTACGGCAACAAATTCACAATCAATAACAAATCAGGTATGTCTCATCAATCACTGCCTGAGGATTCGTCCTTCGAATCATATAGCGGTAATCCGATCGAATCTCCTCGACCCATTTTCTCATGTTCAGAAACTGCTCCGCATGGTGGTACATCGACAGGAGGAGAATCGGGCGATGACTTCGGATGGTTTCGCGTGCCCCCACGAGCACGTCTTGCTCGTATCCTTCAGTGTCCACTTTGATCAAACCAATGTTCTGGACTTTGTTCTCCTGAACAAAGTCATCAACTCGCATGATAGGGATCTCGATATTTCCACTATCACTAACCTGTCCCCATCCCATGTCAGACGCGTTGAATCGCACCTTTCCCGAATTGGCACCAGCGCCGCAGTTGACCGGAGTTACTTTGAGTTTGTAATGCTCCACAACTGACACCAGCGATTGATAGACGGTCGGCGTTGGCTCGAAGGAATAGATGTGATCTGGTTCGCATATGCGGCTAAGTACAAGCGCTGAATCACCGCGGTACGCACCAATGTCCAGTACGGTTTTCCCTTTGACGGAAGCGATCCCACCAGGGACATACGCTAGGCCGTGAACTAAAACGACGAGTTCGCTCTTAAGAATATATTCCTCGGATGCTCTCAGATCGGGAAAATAGCGAACCTTCTGCATCTGGGAATGTCGCTTGTCATTGGTCACGTGTAGCCAATCTTCAGGCGTGATGAACGGACAAAGCGACGGTTCCACTTCAAGTAGACGGTGCCGATCTGGAGAATCGACGTGAGCGTAGCACCGAACAAACCTCACGATGCTCTCCACAGTCCTTCTGCTTTGGTCGTCGAGTCCCGCAACGAGCGAATTCACGTCAGATTCGAAATTAGGATTGCTTAGGAAAGCATCCTTGAATTGCGGACACGACCAGGAGTCAATGATGAGGTAAAGCACTAGTCTGATTCCCTATACTCGAAAGCCGAGATCGAAGTCCGCTACCTAGCGGCCGTAGCCTTCTGGATTTTTATTAAACCACTCCCACGCCGAACGGACGATCGTCTTCGGATCTTTGTGCTTTGGTTCCCAACCAAGCCGTTGCCTGGCGTAGGCTGGGGATGCATAGAGTGCTATCGCATCACCAGGGCGACGGGGGCCATATTCGACAGGCACTTTTCGCCCCGTGACACGTTCTGCCACTGAAATGATTTCTTTAACCGAGAACCCCTGTCCAGTTCCCAGGTTCGCAAAAATCGTCTCACCGGGCTGGAGCTGCTCCATCGCCCGGATGTGGGCTTCCGCCAGGTCGTCGACATGGATGTAGTCCCGAATGTTGGTACCATCCGGCGTGGGATAGTCAGTCCCAAAGACCGACAATACCGACCGTTGTCCCAGAACCGTCTGCAGCACTACTGGGATCAAGTGCGTCTCGGGGGTGTGGTCTTCTCCGAGCACGCCGTCCATCGAGCAACCGGCCGCATTAAAGTACCGCAGAGCTGCAAACCGGAAGTCGGGGTGCGCCGCTGCGAAGTCGCTCACAATCTCTTCGACCATGAGCTTGGAGCGGCCATACGGAGAGACTGGCGCCTTAGGTTGATCCTCGGTTATCGGCACCTTCTGAGGATTTCCGTAAGTGGCACACGTCGAGGAAAAGACGAGAGTGTTCACCCCTCGCTCCTTCATGGCATACAGCAGATCGAGCGTGGCTCCGACATTGTTCTGGTAGTATTCGAGCGGCTTTTGAACCGATTCGCCAACATACGCGAAGGCCGCAAAGTGAATCACCGCTTCGATGCGGTATTCGGACAGCGTCCGACACAGCGATTCCCGCTCTTCGATCTTGGCGTAGACGGCGGGAACTTTCAGGATCTCGGCAACCTGATGATGACCACGTGACAAGTCGTCGTAGATGATCGCCTGATGCCCTGCCTCTGTCAGCCGCTTTACCGTATGCGAGCCGATATACCCCGCCCCGCCCACCACAAGAACATTCATCGCTTGGTGTCACCTCCTTGGTCCGGCCGGTTATAGAAACATGCGGTGATTGTGCAAAGAGGAATCCATCAACAGGAATGCTTAGCTCCCAGCGAAGGCTGGTCTGGCTCTAATTTGCGGTATTTGCTAAATTCCCCACCCAGCCGCGACCACGACATGAGGTCGATGGAGTTCGCGGCGCCGCTAGCAACGAAACCACGAGTCGCCCCGCCAGGACGAAGCCACATGGAAGTGGACTACTTGATCGTTGGCTCTGGATTGACCGGAGCCGTTATCGCACGGAAGCTGAAGGACGCTGGACGCGAGGTAGTCATCCTCGACCGCCGGGCTCACCTTGGCGGGAACGTGCACGATCACGCTCACGAAAGTGGCATCCGGATCCATACATACGGTCCGCACTACTTCCGCACCAGCAGCGACGAGCTTTGGCGATTCGTTAACCGGTTTTCTGACTTCTACACGTACGAGGCATGCGTCAAAACGCTCGTCGACGGCCAGTTTGAAAATTGGCCCATCGCCGGCAGCTACATTCGCCGGACTGTCGGCCAAGGCTGGAAGCCTGAGTTTCAAGGCACACCGAGCAATTTCGAAGAGGGGTCGCTCGCCATGATGCCCAGGCTCATCTACGAAAAGTTCGTGAAGGGCTATTCCGAGAAACAGTGGGGCGTTCCGGCCAGTCATCTCTCGGCGGGCCTCGCGAAACGGTTTGACGTTCGCGAGGACGATGAGCCGAGACTCATGCGGCACAAGCACCAAGGCATCCCCGTGCTGGGCTATGCCGGTTTTATGTCGCGATTGTTGGATGGGATTCCAGTAATCCTCAATTGCGACTATCTCCAGCATCGCGAATGGTTCAAGTACCGCAAGGCATTGGTCTTTACCGGGCCGATCGATGAATTTTTCGGATTCGACCGCGGCAAACTGGCGTACCGAGGCCAGATCCGCACTCATCGCTACATCAGCGATGTGGACTATGTCCAACCATGCGGACAAATCAATACGCCAGCCGCTGGCGACGGTCCTCAAATCCGTCGCCTCGAATGGAAGCACATGTTGCCGTCGGAATACGCCCGGCAGATCCGCGGGACCGTCATCACCGATGAAGTAACAACCACGCCTGCTGATCCGAACAACTACGAGTATCCCTTCCCGGACGCCGCCAATGAGCGGTTGTACCAACAATACCGAAATCGGGCGGACGCTGTCCCCAATCTGCTCCTTTGTGGCCGCTTGGGCGAGTACCGCTATTACGACATGGATCAGGCGATTGCGCGGGCAATGCTTCTTGCCAGTCGATTGATTGATGGCGTGCCTGCCGAACGTCTCGCAACGGTCGCTTGAACCGTTGCGGAACGTCGTGCATGCGTATCCAGCAGGAGGCTCACGGTGCAGGTTCGCGAATTCCAGTGCAATGTGAGCGGTCCGACTATCGAGCCCCCCACTGTAAAGGACTCGCGTCCTACATGGTCGGTTATGATCCCGACGTTCAATTGCGCCCGTATGCTGCGAGAGACGTTGCAGAGTGTTCTAGCCCAGGATCCCGGGCCCGAGCGGATGCAGATCGAAGTCGTCGATGATTGTTCGACCAGGGACAAGCCGGAGGATGTCGTTCAAGAGTTGGCGCCAGGCCGAGTTTCTTTCCACCGGCACGCAGCGAACGTTGGCGTAAGCGGAAACTTCAACGCGTGCATCCGGAGGGCAAAAGGGACTTTCGTGCACATTCTGCACGGGGACGATCTAGTCCTGCCTGGCTTCTATCAATGCATTGAATCACTTGCGGAGGCCTATCCAGAGGCGGCGATGCTTGCCACTCGTACCATCGAGATCGATGAACAGGGGTCATGGATCGGCCTAAGCGAAGCGCCAGATTCTCTGCGCAGCCTGTCTCACTCTTTCGAGCATTTTCTTTACCAAAATCCTTTTCGCACTCCATCCATAGTCCTGCGTCGCAGGTTCTACGAGCAGCATGGGGGCTTTCTGGAGTCGCTAAGCCATGTGGCTGACTGGGAGATGTGGGTCAGGGCGATCGCTGTAGGTGGAGGTGTCATGTGCAGTGAGCCGTTGGCGAAATATCGGCTCTTTCCAGCCAACGACACCTCGCGGGTCATGCGAACCGGCGACAACTTGCGAGAATATCTCCGTCTCGCGACCATCTTCTCTGACCAGTATCCCGGCTTTGACGCTCCCCGGTTCCAAGGCATGGTGACATCGCTCGCCTATCGCCAGGCGAAGCGTTACGCAGGGCAGGGAGATTGGACCGCTTTTGAAGCGAACAACCAGTTGGTCTGGGAGCTCGCACCGCAAACAAAGCGTTGGATCTACTGGATGAAATCCTTGGCGCTACGTCGTTTCGGCCGTCGCGCGTGCCCTGCTTGAGGCCGGTGACTTCTTCCTGAGTCATGACGCAAACAGCCATCCGAAACGGTTGGCTGCAAGGCCCCTACCTTCATCGCTGCTCCGCATCAGGCAGCTCGTCGTTCGCCAGGCCAGGTTCGACGACAAGTCTTCTTGATTTTGTCAACGATCTTTCGTGCGAGTTTCCCACCAGCGCTAGCATTCACAATGTAGTGCAAGTGGCTCCGCTTCTGTATCGCCTTCAGTTGGACTCTCATAACGAAACGATGCTTCTGGCCACGATACGCGTTCCGGATCGACTCGATGTCATCGCCAAAGAAGCCGTCGCCAATCAGCTTGTAAAAGCGACCTCGCTCGCGCCGGCTTAAGCGGCTGCAGACGAAGTTGGCCATGATCGCTTTGAACTCCGCGATGCATTGGCGAGTCCGATCGTTCAGCCGATCTGGATGAGCATCCATGATTCGCTTTTGCTCTTTCATCGCATGGACAAAATCCTGGATGTAGCGAGTGGACATGCGATCCGTGATGCTGCCCGGCCGCTGGCGGTAGTAGTAAAGCGCTTCGGGCACCACGCCGATTCGTTCGGTATTCAAGAACGCCAGTGTTGTGCAGGGGACATCTTCGCAGCAAACACTGCCGTGAGTGTATTGGAAACCGATTTGCTGGACGTACTCGCGCCGGAACAACTTACACCAACCAGCCGGCTCCAGGAACTGCTCGGGCCGATAAGTAATTGGCAGGGCGGCGTCGGCAGTGTGGAACCAAGTCAGGTCTCGGTGAAGCCACTTCTGATCGACCTGACCATCCAAAAACCGGTAAACGCTGCAGGTCACTACATCGGCACGTACTTGTTCCGCCTTGTTGTACAGTTTTTCGAACATGGTCGTATCGCAGTAGTCGTCGCTGTCAACGAAAGCGACATATTTACCGCGAGCCAATTCCAAGCCGCGATTCCGGGATGCAGCCAGCCCGGAGTTAGGCTGGTTTACGACAACGACCCGTTTGTCCAATGCGGAATACTCTTCCAGAATGCTCGGAGAAGCGTCGGTCGAGCCATCGTTGACCGCAATGATCTCGATGTCTTTCAGCGTCTGCCGCACAAGTGAGTCCAAGCACTCTCGCAGAAACGGCGCGACATTGTAGACAGGAACGACAATCGTGACCTTCGGGTCAGAGCTTGCCTCATGTGGCACAATGTTCGAGAAATCTGCCGTAATGAACTGATATTCGCCGATTCGATCGCGATGGCGGCTTTTTCGATGCGTCAAATAAACGTTCAGCAGACGTTCGCCGAGAAATCCAAAAACTCGCGTCTGAGGCGACGGTGGCTGGAAAAGCGGCTGATTCAGGTTGGTACGGCTCTCGAGATCGCTCAGCAAATCGAAGAGCCACTCTGCGTAATGGACGAAGATCTCCTGCCGCATGATGAACATGTTGCAGAAATAGCCCAACTTCGATGCTAGTGCGGCATCATAGGCAGGCAAATAAGCGGCGTTGCGTCGCGAAATCGTCTCGCGCGTCCGTTCCAGCATTTCCTCTGGATGCTGCAGTCGATAATGGTCAGCGAGTGTGCTCGGAGACGACCAATCTCTGGGGGAAAGAATGCCTTCGATTTCAGGCATGATGATGTCGCTTGATGCGCACAATTGTCGCACCGTTTCATCTTCCCATCCGTGTCGCAGACAAGTCGCCTCTGAGTAATCCCGATAAATGCGATCAAATTGCAGCTTTCCGGCCAGAGGCGTCCCGAAGTTCAAGAATCTGCGGTAATGAAAGAGACCGATGTAGTCAGGATTTTCAAGTCGTCCCAGGTTCTTCCAAGCCCAGTAAATCGCCGTCAGTTCGGCAAACCAAGGATTCTTCGCGGAAATGTTATCCCCTTGGTCATCCCCTTGGACGTGCGACATGTTCGAGCGCACTGTCGGCGATGAGATCGCCCGACCGACGTGGATTGGCACGAACACTTCCGTTTGTCGCATGGGCGTGGGTTTGTGACAGGCGACCAGGACTTTGACGGAGGGAAGTCTTGCATCCCGGGGCATCATGCTCTCCAAGTAGCTGCTTCGCATCAGGTGGGAATCGGGGGGATTTTTCGACGCAAAATGCATCTATTCAATGGCCGATCCACCTGAAAGACTAGGACCGCTAGTCCGATCGGCCAATATCCGCGACTTATAGCGTGAATCCGCCGATCCGGGCAACATCAACTACCGTCAAGCTATCGGCCTCTGATGGTCGCCAGATAGCTGCTAGCAGCACCCGGCATGGGATTGCACCGAAAACCAAACTTTTGAATCGGTCACTATCTGAGAGAATCGCCGAAGGCGAAAACCCAAGCGCCATCAGCTCCGAAGAACAAAGTGTCGGCTTCATTGTCGTCGAAGACCGTGGCGTTCCTTCCGGTTCGCAGAAGCTTGTCCCCATTTAGCCTTCCGGCGTACATTCCATCTTGGATGTTCGCCTGTCGCATCCATCTGGCCTTATTGGAGGTCCATTCTGCAAGGATTGCGAACAGCGCTGCTTCATTGAAATCGTGCTGCGTCGTCCCGCCAATCAGCAGGTCGTCTCCCGATTCGCCATAGAGGGAATCCATGCCTTGGCTTCCAATCAACAGATCCGTTCCAGATCCGCCGTAGACGGTATCATCCCCCCATCCACCGATGACAATGTCGTGGCCATCACCGCTATAGATACGATCGTTGCCGAAGCGACCGTAGATGAGGTCGTTCCCGCCGAGTCCGTAGATGAAGTTGTCGGCGTAGGTGCCATAGAGTCGATCCGAGTATTGACTCCCGGCGAGTTGCTCGATGTCTCCCCACAGATAGAACGAGAATGCACCAGGATTCGGCTGTTGTTCTCCATTAATCAGTCCGAGATCAATGCGCAAAGCAGCTGGCGAACGTTCGAAATTGAGGTAGTCAAAACCGCTGACATCCCAGACGTATACCTCGCCGCCCGTGACTCCGATGTCGTACACATCGTTACCGTCGCCACCGTGGAGATGACTCTGCAACGCATGGCGAGAACCGCTGACGAAGAGATAGTCATCTCCGGCTTCTCCCACGCTGTAGTTTGTACCACCGCGCGCATCAATGAAGTCGTTTCCGGCTCCGCCGCGAATGAAGTCGTTGGCGTCACTGCCATACAGGCGATCGTCGAACGAGCTACCAGTGAGTTGCTCCAAGACTCCCCACATCGTGAACGTGTTGCCAGCTACAGACGGCTGTGTCTGCCCATTTGCAAGTGCAAGGTCCAGTTCGAGGTAGTAGCTCGCCTTACTGAAGTCGAGTAGGTCATAGCCCGAGACATCCCAGACGTAGACATGCCCTCCATGGGTCGAGATTTCGTAGGTGTCATTGCCATCTCCACCGTGAAGATGACTCTCTGAACCGTAACGGTTTCCAGCGGTAGTCAGACGATCGTCCCCCGGGCCGCCAACACTGTAGTTGCTTCCTCCTCGGCCATCGATCTGATCGTCTCCGGCGCCTCCGTCAATGAAGTCGTCCGTCCAACTTCCCAGTAGCAGGTCGTTGAAGGGAGTTCCAGTAAGAACTTCGACATCGCCCCACGTTCGGACAACGCCTTTCAAGAGGTTTTGTGGTTGGCCGCTATTCCCCGACAAATCGAAGGCCACTCTTTCACTTGCACCAGAGAAGTTGATACCGTCTGTGCCGCTTGTGTCGGACAAATAGAGGTCAGCCCCAACGCTGGCGATAAAGTAGGTGTCATTGCCTTCATACCCGGCGACATCAATTTGCCGGCCGGTCTGGTTCCCGCTGACTTGGATGATGTCATTTCCGCCATGAGTCCCAATGTCAACGTAGCCGATTCCATAGAGATGGATTGTCGGGCCGTCCGCCACGCGTAGTACCTGATCATCCAGTTCGACGAAGTCAGCCAGATCGCCTGTCGTCAGGCCGGCACCGTCAAACCAATCTTCATCACCAACCACTTCAATCACGAGCGATTCGGGCACGACTACTCCGCCCCCTACGATCACTCGTGAAAAGTCGGTGGCATCGTTGTTTCGTCCATCGATGCGAATTGCAATCACTTCCTGTAAGGGTTCGTTGAACAGCACTTCGCCCGAATTGTGAGCAACCAGCTTGACGGAGTTGTTCACCAGAAACACGTCTATCGGCGTCCCTGCCGGCAGCTCGACGGCGTGGTAGCCGCCGCCGACGCGTTGGACTTGCACCAGGGTTTGGTGGTCGTCCCGCTCGGCGAACATGTGGTCGAACACATAGTCGGCGACGCTGTTGCCGATCTGCTGCCCATATTCGTCGTCGAAGTTCCAGTGAACGCCCAGATAAATGCGGCTCCTGCCGTTCTCGATCGCTGCCTGGCTGAACGACGAGTAATGGCGGACGACGCCTGGAAGTTCTTCCGAGGTGAGGGAGAAATTGAACTGGTCGCTGCCATAGAAGTTGGCCAAGGTGCGGAACACCGACGCGCCGAAACCGGAATGGCCCGAGGTGTAGGCGGGGAACGGGGGCGTGAAGTCGTCGGTCGTGCTGTTGGGGTCCGGCCCTGGGGATCCGAGCGGGACCCAGTTTGGATCAGCCGCCGTAAGCGGGTTCCCGTCGAGGTGACCGTCGCGGATGGCCGTGATCGGTCGCCAGAAATCGTATTCATACTTCGCTTTCCAGGTCGCGACGGCGGTGTCCATGAGCGCCAAGTTCACCATCGCAAACAAGCGAGCATTTTCCTCGAGGGAGTTTCCCTTGAGCGTGGCGATCGTTTGAACGCTGTGATTGTAAATCGAAGTCGGCGATCCGAGCTGCGGCCGGTCGTATCCCCAGAAAATCCCAATCTCGGTCTGGTCGGCGGTGCGCGTCGTGCTGTTCAGGGCGCCCAGTGACTTCACTTCGTTATAGGCATCGGTGTATTGCTGGCTCGTAAGCGACGGCGGAGGTGGGACGCTGAAGTCGCTGGCATAGCGCATTACCATCGGGTCCACTTCGCCCCAATTTGGTCCCCAGGCGACTTGATCGGGATGCAGCGGGTCGATCGTCCAGTGTCCGGGACCTCCGGTAGTGACGTAGTTGCTGCCGTCGGCGCTGCCGTCCGTGCTGCGCATGGCGATCACTGTCACCGCTGCATCGTGCCCAATCGCGACGCCCGCATTCTCGGCGGCGCCATTGGGAATGGCCGCCAGGTGCTGCGTCCACAGCGACTGGAATGTGTTGGCTTGCTGTGGGAACAAGGCAACCAGCACATCGCGCGCTGCGGTGGCCGCCGCTGCTTCCTTCGAAGCCCAGCCGGGAGCTTCTGTGGTCAGTGCGAAGCTGGTGTGGTTTTTCGTGATCGCGTTCACGGCGTCGTAGACTGCCGTATGAACCATCGCCAGTGCCCGTGAGCTGTGCCCTGGGTTCGAACTCGCTGGATGATTGCGGATTGCCTCAAGCGTTGCATTGTTCCATTCGATCACCAGATCGCCCGCCAGCAGGTTTCGCGCTTCCAGCAATTCAAAACCTGGTCGGGTTCGTTGATAGGAACGGGAGAGCGACCGGATGTGGCTTTTTTGCCGGGCCATGGTGCGAATACCTCAGTGCAGTGACTCGTGTTCCCGACCCGGGTTCGCCGCGGCGATGGCTCCCCCCCCTCTGTCGGGCCAGGAATGAGACTATTTGCAACCACTGGGCTTTCAACAGCGGAGTGCCAAATCCCACCCATTTTCACCAGAGTACCACAACTTCCAGCAATAGTGAACAAGCGGTGGACGACTGCTCGCGGCCGCACCGATGCACTGAAAGTCGCCAAACCTCGCTTCGGTCAAAGGACTTACGGCACTAAACAGTCACACATGCGACATCAAGTCTGGGATTGGGTCCCACCAGAAAGCGAGATGCTCGATTTTCTGGGCTTTGCGGGCCGATGATCGATAAGTCGGTCCCTTTCCTGCCTTGACCGACCTGCCTGCCTGCTTGCCGGACGTTTCTCGGCGGAGAGACGTTTGCACCTGCCCGCTCGTCGTTCTCTTGGAAAGTTCGCGATGAACGCCCTCCGCCGCTGCGCGCTTGTGTGCGCGATGTTTGTCTTGGCCGGCTGCTGGTTCTGCTGCGCTGCGCTCTCGGCGGCGGGCGATGAGACCGGCCGTAGCTCGGCGACGCTCGAACGGTCCTCGTTCTCGATTTCCTCCGATGCAGGCGCGGTTGCCGGCGACCAGCGTCCAGCGAACGAGTCTGCGAACTCCACCGCGCTCGTCCCAGCGACGCTCGTCTCTCTGGCCCTCGAAGCGGCTCCTGCCATCGCGGCCTGTCCGTGCTGCCCTCCGACAAATGGCCAGCCCAGCGTCGCCGCTCCGTGCAATTGCCCTGAGTGCCAGAAGCAAGCCGCCGCAACCGCCAAGAAGAAGCAAGCCGAGCTCGACAAGGCGGTCGCCACCGCCTATGCCGGCGTCTTCTACAACAACAACTTCTCCTACATCAACAACCCGCTCTACGACGACTGGTACCCCGGCGACCGGCTGAAGCAGATGCAGATCGGCGACTGCGTCACGCTCGACATCGGCGGCCAGTACCGCGCCCGCTACCACGGCGAGCGGCACATTCGCAACATCGGTCCTACGCTCGGCCTCACCGGCCGCAACGACGACTTCCTCCTGCACCGCACGCGGATCTTCATGAACGGCCAGATCGGCGAGCGCATCCGGGCCTACGCCGAGTTCATCGACGCCGCCGAAGAGTTCAACACCTTCGCGCCGCGCAATATCGAGGTGAACCGGGCCGACATGCTCAACCTGTTCATCGACTATCAGCTGTTCCAGAACGACGCCGGCACGTTCACCGGCCGCATTGGTCGCCAGGAACTGCTCTACGGCAGCGAGCGTCTGATTTCGCCGCTCGACTGGGCCAACACGCGCCGCACGTTCGAAGGCGTCAAGTTCTTCTGGACCGGCGAAGACTGGAACCACGACGTCTTCTTCACCGAGCCGGTGGCCGTCAACCCAATCGAGTTCGACAGCGCCGTCGACGAGCAGGAGTTTTTCGGGCTCTTCTCGACCTACAAAGGCCGCAAGAACGAAACCATCGATCTTTACGCCCTGCAATACAACAACGCGCTGGCCCCACAGAACTTCCAGTTCACGACGATGGGCGCCCGTTGGCTGGGCGCGAAGGACGACACGTTCCTCTGGGAGTTCGAAGGGGGCTACCAGTTCGGCGAGAACACCAACGGCAGCGGCCACAGCGCCGGCTTCGCCACGGCTGGGCTGGGCCATCGCTGGAAGGAGCACGACTGGAAGCCGACGCTCTGGGGCTACTACGACTGGGCCCAGGGAAGCGACCTTCGCGGAGCGGGGAACGGCTTCAACCACCTGTTCCCGCTAGCCCACAAGTACCTGGGCTTCATGGACCTCTTTGGCCGGAGCAACATCGAGTCGCCGAACGTCCAACTGAGCTTCACCCCGCACGAGCGCTGGAAGGTCCTCTGCTGGTACTACTACTTCTTCCTCGAGAACAAAAACGACACGCCGTACAACGTCAACATGAGCCCCTACAATCCCGGCAACACGCCGCGGAGCGCCGACCTGGGGCACGAGATCGACCTGCTGTTCACCTACTCGATCAACAAGCGGATGGACATCCTGTTCGGATATTCCCACTTCTTCGCCGGGGACTACTACAAGACGACGCCCGGCGTGCTGTTCAACGGCGACGCCGACTTCTACTATGTCCAGTATCACTGGAACTTCTAGCGCCGCCCGCTACCAACCTAACCCCGTCGTCCGCGCCCGCTCTCCGTCCAGGCTCCAGCCTGGGACGAAACGAA
>JAEZAS010000365.1 GCA_023430365.1 Planctomycetota bacterium | reverse complement strand
CTTCGCACCATCGAGGACAACCTGCAGCGGGGGGACATCAACCTGCTGGTCATCTACATCCGCAGCCCCGGCGGCAGCCCAGGTCAAAGCCTCCGATTGGCCCGGCGATTGATGAACCTGGGACCGGATGTCCACACGGTCGCGCTCGTCGAGCGGGAAGCCCTCGCCGACGCCGCGCGCATTGCGCTCGCCTGCGACAGTCTCATCGTCCAAGCCGACGCCCGCGTCGGCGGCCCGGGCGAAGCCAATCTTTCCGCCGAGAAGGAGGCTGCCCTGCGAGAGCCGGTGCAGGAGGTCATGCGAATCAAAGGGCGCGACTGGTCGCTCCCGCTGGCGATGGTCGATCCCTCGCTGGAGGTCTTTCCGTACACGCGCATGGGCAGCGATTCGCCCCGCTACCTGTCGGCTGAGGAGTTTGCCTCGCTCGACGATCAGGCCGATTGGCAACGAGGCGATCGACCGCTCGACACCGCCAAGGGGCTGAGCGGCCTCAAGCTCGAAGAACTCGGCCTCGCGCGGGCCGTGCAGAACATCAGCGAGTTCCGCAGCCTCTACCAGATCGAAGGCGAGCTGAAACCGATTCGGGCCAACTGGGCGCTCGTATTCATCGAGTGGCTTTCCGATCCGCGGATCGCCGGGCTATTGCTGTTCGTCGCCTGGTTTGCGCTGATGTTCGAAATGTCGTCCCCCGGCGTCGGACTGCCGGGGTTCATCTCGGCCCTTTGCTTTTTGCTCTACTTCTGGTCGCAGTTCCTGCACGGGACAGCCGGCTGGCTGGAGATCCTGCTCTTTGTGGCGGGGCTTACCTTCGTGGCCGTGGAGCTGTTCCTGCTGCCTGGGACGGGAGTGTTCGGCATCGGCGGCGGCCTGATGATCATCACCTCGATCATCCTGGCGAGCCAGACGTTTGTGCTTCCCGCCAACGCCTATCAGATGAAGCAGTTGCCTGTGTCGCTGTTGGTGATGGCGACCGGCCTGGCTGGCGGTGTGGCGGCGATTTTTGTGATCCGCCGGTTCCTGCCCAATACGCCGTACTTCAACCGCATGCTCCTCAAGCCGCCCGAAGGGGAAGAACTCGAAGAGCTGCACCGCCGCGAGTCGCTCGTCTCGTGGGGGCACCTGGCCGGCAAGACCGGCGTCACCACGACGCCCCTGGTCCCTGCGGGCAAGGCTCAGTTTGGCGACGAGCTGATCGATGTCATCAGCGACGGCGAGATGCTCGAGCGCGGCACGCCGGTGTACGTCGCCGAAGTGCTGGGCAACCGGGTGATCGTCCGCAAAACGCCGGGTCACTAGTCGGTAGAACGGAGTAGCACCGATGGAATACTTCTGGTGGTCGCTGATCCTGCTGGCTCTCGGCGTGTCCTTCATGGTGCTCGAGATCTTCGTCCCGTCGGGCGGCGTGCTCGGGGTGCTCTCGGGCCTGTCGTATATCGGGGCGATCATCATCGGCTTCCTCGCAGGACCGGCGACCGGCGTCGGCGTGCTCGTGACCGTCCTCATCGCGGTGCCGGTGATGATGGGACTCGGAGTGCGCTACTGGCCAACCACCCCGATTGGCAGGCAGATCCTCATCCAGCCCCCCGAATCGCCCGATGAAGTGCTTCCCGAGACGGAAGGCTATCGCGAGTTGCGACATCTGGTCGGCCATCGGGGACTTGCCCGCAGCCTGATGATGCCCAGCGGAGTGGTCGAGATCGGCCGGCGACAGTACGACGCCGTCAGCGCCGGCATGCCGATCGACCCGGGCCAACCCGTGATCGTCATGGGGGTCGAGACCCAGCGGCTTATCGTCCGGCCGGACAATTCCATCGTCGCCCAGCTCGCCGACGACAAGCCGAGCGACCCACTCGCCGCCGAAATCGCCGACCCGTTCGCCGACGAACCGGCGCTCTAGGCCCGGGCACAAGCGAGACCCGCACAAGCATCCGCCGGCGCCACGGCCGCGGCATGCTTACCCCGCCGCGGCCCGCACGCTCTGCAGCGCCATCCGGCTCCGCTCCTGCCACACGTCTTCGGCTGGCAAATAGCGGGCAAGCACTTGGGCCATCAGATCGCCGATCGGCTGGACGCCGCCCGTACGAGGCATGGCGTAAGCGTCGCCATCGACCTCGGGCAGATGCAACTGAGCGGCCAGGACAAGCGTAGAAGATTGAGCAGCAACCATGGCGGCACCTCGACAGTGAACATGCGTACACTATCGTAGTCCTGTCCACCCAGCCGGTCAACTCTTTGGCCTTTTAACAACGGCGCACGCCAAACACCCCCTCTCCCTCAGGGAGAGGGCCGGGGTGAGGGACGCCCGCGGTCGGCATTGATTACAGGTTACAGGTTGCAGGTTACACGTAGCCGCTGCTGCAACTTGCAACTTGCAACTTGTAACTTGTAACCTGCAACTCCCCCGCCCAGCGTGCTTCGAACCTCCCCCACCCTAACCCTCTCCCAAGAGGGGACGGACCATTTTCGATCCTTTCACAAACGGTGAACCACGAAAAAAGCCCAGCCATGGCTGGCTGGGCTTCGAATTACAGTCGTCACTCAAAACGGGCAGACTGAAAGCCGCTTACAGGCCGGCGTTCGCTCCGCCGCTGAAGCGCTTGCCCGATTCGCCGATCACTTGCAGCACCCCCTCCTGGACTTCCAGGCGATACTGGGCGCCACGCGGAATCGGGGTGGCCCGCAGGCTGACGCGATCGTTGCCCGCCTTCTCCAGCAGCTGAACCAGCGCCGGCACCACCGGGTTGTCGTCCACCGACTGGGCAAACTTCAGGATCGGCAGCACCGCCACGTTGAACTGGAAGGGCGGAACCGTCGCCTGGGCCTGCTGGGCCGAGCTGTCGATGACCTTCTTCAGCAGGTCTTCGCACTTGTCGCCGAAGGCCAGGTAGACCGACTTGCCGCTCGTGCCGAGGACGATGTCGATCGACTCGCCGAACAGCTCCCGGGCTTCTTCTTCCGTCTCCGGAATCGGAGCCGTCAGCCGATGGAACGTCACTCCCCCGTGCTGGGCCGCGTTCAGCTTCACCGACGGAAATTCCGGCTCGTCCTTGGCGAGCTCGACCAAGTCCTTCACAGCGTCCTCGAGCGCCTTACCATCGGCCACCAGGCCGCCGCTGGCAAAGGCGATCGACTTCGGCTCGAGCACCAGGGCGGCGCCCATGTCGATCCGGCCGGCGGCGACCGTCTGGTCGAGCACCGTGATGAACTTGCCGACCACGGCCTTGGCTTCCTCGCGCTTGCCAGCGGCCAGGTCCGGATCGTTGTCGATCTCTTTCATCGCCTCTTCGCGGAGCTGCTTGAGCATCTGCTGGACGCGCTTGATGTCCTGCGGAGCCAGCTTCGAGGTCAGGCCGAGCGTCACCGCCGCTTCGTCCATCAGGAAACCACCGAACGCGGTCTTCGATTCCTGCAGCGTGGCCATTTGCTGGGCCATCTGCGAGCCTTCGACTGCCGTCAGAGCGAAGTCGATGTAGGTCGTCTTGCTCTGGGCGTCGATCGCCAGGCCGATCGTCAACTCGTCGCTCTCGTTGATCAGGCGAGCCATGTCTTCGACGATCTGGCGGCCGAGGGCTTCGGCCACTTCCGGATTCACGTCGCTGTTGCTGTTCTCCAGCCCGCGCTCGAGCCCCGCCTTCATCTCGTCGACGGCCAGCTTCTTGAGCTGCGGGTCAAAATTCTGCGAGAACACCTTCACGGCGACGTTGTACTGCGACGGCAACTTGCCCAGCAGCGCGGCCGGATCGGCGGGCAACTTGGCCAGGTGTTCTTTGTTCTGCGAGACGAACGCCCAACCGTTCACTTCCTTCACGTAGGCCGTCTGGGCGGTGCCGACTTCGAGAATGCCGTCGCCGACGTCCTTCGGTTCGCCGATCTGCTCCTTGAACGTCTCGAAGATGACATTGATGTCGCTGACCGGAATGAAGCCCACCCCCTGGAACTCGCCAGCCGACTGGATCACGTACACGCCGATCGGCCGCTTCTTATCCAGGCCGTTGGTGAACGCGTTGCCCAGCAGGATCGCGGTCCGCCCGGCGTCTTCAGCGCCGGCGGCGCGGGTGACGTAGCCGATGTCGGCCAGCGTCTCTTCCACACTCGAGAGCGAAATGACGGCGACCGGCTTGGCCGCAGCCCCCGGCGCTTGCGCCGCCACGTTCGCCACGGGCAGGGCGACCAGCGCCAGCGCGGTCAGCGCGGCAGCCCGCCCCCAAGCCACAAATCGATGCATCGAAAACGTCACGTTGATTCTCCTAAATACGCCTTGGTCTTGGCTGAAAGGTGTCAAATTAGCAAAGCGGCATCGTCCTGGCTGATTCCGTCCGTAGCTGAACTCGCCAGAGTTCAGATCCGTCGGCCCTCGTAGCTGAATTCGCCAGAATTCAGACGAACCCGGCTTACCACCGGCTCCAAGTCCGACCCCCCGACAAACCAGCCAACTTCAGCACTTACCGCTCGCACATGCCCTAGCCGTACGCGAAAAGCCTCAGCCTGGTTCCAAACCGGGCCACAGGCGGGCCTGCCATGCCAGCACGAACCGCCTGACCGGCAAAACCTCGCGCAGCAATACCCTAGCCGACCGCCAGCGGTTTTAACAATCAGGGGAGCCCCAACCAAAGCCGTAGCAACACCCTTCGACGCCCAGAAGCGGGCCCGCCCCGCAGCGCAGTGAGGGGTGGCACGCCCTGAACAAAGTGAAGGGCGTGGAACACGGCCAGCGGGCAACCTAGGTGCCGGGCCTAAGCGAAGCGTGACCCCGTCCGTCCCCGCCCGAAGCCTCGGGGCCATGTCGCTTCGCTCCTTAGACCCCGCCACCCCATGCTCGTTAGCCCCCGTCAACCAACCGCTACCTCACCCACCAAACAACCACTTACGTCACGCCCCTGTTGATAAACCCCCGAGGTTGATCAACACCCACCCCGGGTACAGGGGCCCCATTCTTGTTGATAAACCTCCCGAGTTTATCAACACCCCGTCGCCGTAAGTCCGCGAAACCCAAGCCACCCACCCACCCGTGTCCGGCACGCCCGGACCAACTCATCAACCTACCCGGCAGAACACAACTAGTCAACAGTTTTTCACAAAATCAATTCAACCCAAACGTAGCCGTTAAACGAGAGCATTCGGCGAGCGGGACGCGTGAGCGTCCCGGTTGTCCTCAGCGAGATACCAATCGCACGGACACCGGTAGACTCACGTCTCCCGCTCGCCGACGAAACACGCTCCACTTTCCTGACGACTACGCCCAGAGGTCGCCTCCAAAG
>JAEZAS010000310.1 GCA_023430365.1 Planctomycetota bacterium | reverse complement strand
GCGCAGCAGCGCGAGCGTTTCATCATCGAGGCCGAGCAAAGCAAGTCGCATGAGGTGGACCTACAGGCGGCGAATGTGAAAACCGCCGTCGACATGAATCCGCTCGCCCGTCGTGAAGGGGAATGCGTCGGACACGACGGCGGCCACGGCGGAGGCCACATCCTCCGGCGTCCCCCAGCGGCGAATCGGACTCAGCCCCTCGGCGATCAGGCGGTCGTACTTCTCCTTTACTGGCGCGGTCATGTCGCTCTCGATCACCCCGGGGCAAATCTCGAACACCCGCAGCCCCTCCTCCGCTAGTCGGTCGGCGAGCAGCCAGGTCATCATCTGCATTGCGGCCTTCGCCATACAATAGTCGGCCCGGTTCGTCGACACCGCAAAGGCCGAGATCGACGATACGTTCACGATCGTCCCTCGCTCGATCACGCCGCGCTCGCCCAACTCGATCATCGCCCGCGCCGACTGCTGGGCGAGAAAGAAAGGCCCCTTGAGATTGGTCGCAAAGACCTGATCCCAGCTCTCCTCGGTCGCTTCGAGCAGATCCTTCCGCCCGACCGATGTGATTCCGGCATTGTTGACCAGAACGTCCAACCGGCCGAAGCGCTCGAGCGTCTCGCCGACGAGCGCCTGCCGGTCCTCCGCAACCCCGACGTCGCCGCGCAGGGCGATGGCCTCTCGACCGAGGGCGCCGATCTGCCCGAGCACTTCCTCGGCGGCCGCCCGATTCGAGTGGTAGTTCACGGCGATCGAATAACCGTCGTGGGCCAGCCGGAGAGCGATCGCCCGGCCGATGCCGCGCGAAGCGCCGGTGATGAGAGCAACAGGCTGCGATGTCGTGGGAGAGTGAGCATTCATGGCAGCCCACCAGAATCGCCGCCCCAGCCCCAGACTGCAACACCCCGTAGGTCAGGCTTCCAGCCTGACCGTGAAAAAATCGGCCAGGCAGCCGCAGATGACTGTCCGTCCGGTATCACCTCTGACCTCGTTCCCACGCTCTGCGTGGGAACGCCCCTCCCGACGCTCTGCGTCGTCACGAGATACCCTTGGTCATTGGGATTTGGTCATTCGCCTCAGATGAGCTCCCGCATCGGCTCCACCCCGGCATCCACCAGGTACTGCGGCCGGCCTCGCAAGTCGAACTCGCGCACGCTCGACAGGTTGATCCCCGCCTTGGTGTACAAGGTCGCGAACACCTCCTGAAACTTCACGGGCCGATCGACCGGATGCTCGGCGTACTTGTTCGTCGCCCCGATCACCTGCCCGGTTCGCATGCCGCCGCCCGCGAGAATCGCCGCGTTGGCCGCGGGCCAGTGGTCTCGCCCAGCCTGGTTGTTGATCTTCGGCGTCCGCCCGAACTCACCCCAGCAGACGATCGACACATCGCGGTCCAGCCCGCGCTCGTGCAGTTCGCTCACCAGCGTCGACAGCGCCACATCGAGCAGCGGAAAGTCCTTCCGCGCCTGCACGAAGTTCTTGCCGTCCGGACCGTGCCAGTCCCAGCGGGTGAAGTTCATCGAGACCACCCGCGCCCCCGCCTCGACGAGCCGGCGGGCAATGCAGAAGTTGCGCACCATCCGCGGCGCCCCGTCGCGCTCGAACTCCGGATTGTCGACGCCATAGCGCTCGAGCGTGGCCGGGTCTTCCTTCGACAGGTCCAGCGCGTCGGCGAGCTTCGACGACGTCAAAATGCCCATCGCCTGCTCGCCAAAACTATCGAGCCCCGACATCAGCCCGTGCGTGTCTGCCTCGCGGCGGAAACGGTCGAGCGAACTGCGCAATTGCGTGCGGTCCTGCAGCCGGTCGAGCGTGATGCCCTGCAGCGTCATCCCCTCGGCCTTCATCGTGCTGCCGCGTCCACCGACGAGCCGGAACGGAGCGTGCGCCATGCCCAGGAAACCGCCGTCCCCCGGATCGCCCCATTCCTTGTGCCCGGTCTTGTACATCAGCGACAGGTGAGCGGGCACCGCGGGATCGGTCTGCCCCTTCACCTTCGACATCCAGGCTCCCATCGCCGGCCAACCGCCCGGCGGCGGTTGCTGGTTCTTCTTCCGCCCGGTCATGCACTGATAGGCTTCGTGCCCGCCGTCGCTATCGGAGATCGAGCGGATGATCGCGAACTTGTCCATCATCGCGGCGATGCGCGGGAACAACTCGCAGATCTCAATGCCGGGCACGTTCGTCTTGATCGGCTCGAATTCGCCCCGAATTTCCGCGGGAGCGTTCGGCTTCAGGTCCCACATATCAATATGCGGCGGACCACCTGGCAGAAAGATGTTGATGATCGCCTTGTGCGACCGCGTCGCCCCCGGCACACTTTCAGCCCGCAACACATCGGGCAACGCCAGGCCCCCCAGCGCCATGCCGCCAACCGTAAGAAAGTCGCGACGGCCCAGCCGATCGCAAAAGCCTCGCCCCGAAGGCGATTTGCCAAAGATGGTAAGCATGACCGAGGCCTCCGAGCGAGTTATCAGGCGGGTCGAATCAGGCGGGCAAACGGAACCGGTGCTGCAGCGATGGTTCGCTCCGCTCGTAGCTGAATTCACCAGAATTCAGCCCAACCAGGCCAACCACCGTTTCACGGCTCGCAGGCAGTCGGGCCATCACAAACTACCCAGCCCAATCACCACGAGCCGCAACCATCCAAAACCGTTTATCGGTCCCATTGTCCCCCTTCCGCCAAGGGAAAGCAAGACGAACCCGGCGTGCACGTCCGGCGAGCAGACAAGGCGAGCGGGACGCGTAAGCGTCCCGGTAACCCACCGCGTGACCCCCAATCTCTATCCCGCCAAACACCACCGGGAGACTCACGTCTCCCGCTCGCCGGTCAAACTCGTCCCCACTAGCGCCGACTTACGCCAACTCCGCCAACCGCCACCTCTCCGCTGCCTGTTCAAAATTTCCAGGGGTTTTTCACCACCCAACCACCCCCCAGGGGACCCGAACTCGGTGAAAAACCCTCCGAAATTTTGAACAGCCAGTTCCAACCTCCACTTCATCCTCGTCGCTTTAAGTCCCAGAACACACCAGGGGTGGCACGCCCTGGAGCAACGCGAAGGGCGTGGCCCACCAGGACTTGCCAACACAACAATATCAATTACCTATAAGTTTGTCAACAATTGACAACACACAACGAGAGTCTGATGATGCAAGCGGGCGAAGAAAGCCGCGCGCCTCAGTCGGTGCTGTGCGAGACCAATTTCTTGGCACGTCTCATCCGCGTCTCCCACCGGAAACTGCCCACAATCCACCCGCCGAATCCGCCAAAGACTAAACCAAACAAAGCGGTGTTTGCCAGAACGCGGTACATGAGAGGTAGCGGAGCTCGGTTTGCCTCGCCGACCGCATAGTTACATCCCGTCGCCAGCACCATCAAAACCAGCGCGCCGCCGAGGGCATGCTTGAGGGTGAACCGGATGCGGGCCCATACCGACGAATCCTCTTGGCCAGCAAGCGGCCGTTCGCTGTGCCTTACCTGGTACGGGTTCTCATCCATGTGGGTACGCCTACAGACTTGTGGTAGCGCCTACGACCGCAGCAAGTAGTGCAGAAACTGCAGCAGCAGCCCGAACAGGGCCACCGCTCCCGCCAGCGAGCTCACCGAGACGACCAGCGAACCGCCAGCCCCCAGGATCTCCTTCACCGCCCCGTAATTGGGACCAAGCAAGGCGCACAGCAGCGCCAGACAACCGACCAGCAGCCCAATCAGGCTCAGCATCAACAGCCGCATCGGCCCGGGGGACCACTGATAGGCGGTAGCGTCCCGCGCCCGAAAGCTGGCGGCATCGACCGGTGACCGGTAAGGGTTCTGGTCCATCCCCCCATTGTCACTCGCCCCGAAGGCCCATCGAAAGGGGTGGCAGACAGCGTTGGTGGGCAGCAAGCCTTGAAATGCGTGGCACGCATTGAAAGGGGTGGCACGCCCTGAACGAAGTGAAGGGCGTGGAGCGTCGCAGCCCGATTCAGCCACGCCCTTCGCTGCGCTCCAGGGCGTGCCACCCACTTCGTGAATTCTTAGCTCGTCCCTACGACAACCAGCGCAGATAGAACGCCAGCAGTCCCACGAGCGAGCCGGAGTAGGCCAGCAGGTGCGAACGCTGGAAGCGAAACTTCAGCCGCGGCCCCACCCACAGCGGCAACAGCAGCACGACCAGCATCGGGATCGGCGCCACCAGCCACCCCGCCGCCATCCGCCGCTGGTAGTCGAGTTGGCCAAAACTCGTCGCCAGCGTCGGCCCATTCGCAGCCGCCTGCCAGTACGGCCCGCTCTGCAGCTCGTAGCGCATCGACTTCGAGAGCTGCAGACTCCCCTGCTCGCAGCGCACGGCAATCTGCTTCCCAGCCCCGGCCGGCAGCACCCAGCCGAACGAGCCGAACAAACTGGCGCCCCACATCACCAGGAGCACCCCCAGCCCGATGAGCGGCAATCGCCTGGCGTAGTGTCGAATCTTTTTCATCGGCAACCGAGACGGGACCAACCGGGCAAGAACATCAGACAACCTGTTCCGACAATCGCGATTGCTCCTGCTACAGCAGCGCTGCAGCGGCAAGTCGCGTGATCGGCGGCAAAGACCTGCCCTTTCTATCGACCCGCCCAGAAGCCCAGGCCAGAAACGCTCCCCGCCCACAATCGCCTCGGCTGACCGACACGAACGTCACACCGCGCCAATCCACCCCGATCGAACCAACCCATAGCCGGCGGATGGAGTGGAAAGCAATCGAAAGGGTGGCACGCCCTGAACGCAGTGAAGGGCGTGGAGCGTCGCAGCAGGATTCAGCCACGCCCTTCGCTGCGCTCCCGGGCGTGCCACACTCACCACACTCACCGGCCGTTTTCCCGCGGATGTGAACCGCCGGCTAAAAGATCTCATTCCCACATAGCCACGCATTCCTCCCCTTCATTGCGGGCGTTGTTGACGAACTGGCTTACCGGGCGGGTGGTCATGGCATCGGGTTCGTAGGGGACGAGGAGTTGCTGGAG
>JAEZAS010000304.1 GCA_023430365.1 Planctomycetota bacterium | reverse complement strand
TTTCTGCCCCGAGTTGCTGGAGCCAGGAGGACGATCCCTTCAAGGCCAATCCCACCGCCAAGCCTCTAAAAGAAGCGTTCGGCTCCGATGAAGGGTTCGGCGCTGCGGCGGGCGGCGACCTGCGCATCCCCCTGCAGTCGAACAGCGCCATTGCTTTTGGACCGCTTGGTTGCCCGGTGGTGGTCGTCGACGGGAAGGTTTGGGGCGTCAAAGACGGCCGGTTGCTGCAGACCCTCGATGTGGAGCACAGGGATAACCATACCGCCGTTCTCTCCGACGACGGCAAGTGGTTTGCCTATGGTCGGGAAAGCAACAATTCTGAAAACAACCCAATCGCCATCTTCTCGACCGAAACGGGCGAGGAAGTTTTTGAGGTTCCCGGTCAGGTCGGTCGCTACACCGATTTTGTCGCCTTCTCGCTGAACAAGTATCTGCTCCTTGGCGGGCGAAGCTCGACCGACATTCAGGTGTGGGACTTCCAGGCCGGCAAGATGATCAAGCTGATCGAAACTGCCGGCAATGCGGGACCAAAGATCGAGAAAGGCAAGATTGCCTTCACGACGGACGGCAAGTACTACGCGGTCACCTCGGGCGGAGAGCTGGGAGTTTGCAAGACGACGACGGGCAAGCCGGTGGTCATCATGAGCCCGCCGAGCCAGATGGATCGCAACGGCGAGCGTCCCGCGGCGGCTGTGGCAACTACCATCCGGCCTCGCAATCCGCGGCTGCGGACCGGCATCCAGAGCGGCACGGACAGCACGTTTGTCTATGCCTGGCTGCAGGCGATGAAGTTCTCACCCGACAACAAGGAGCTGGCCGCCATCAGCACGCATCCGGTGCCGCGGCTCATGTGCTGGGACAATCGCGGCAAGATCATCATGGACGACAAGCTCGAACTGCCGCCCGGTATCGCCTTTTGGAATCACTCGATTCAGTGGCTGCCCGACAATAGCGGCTGGCTGGTGACGGGGCATTTGTACGATCGGTCCACGCGGCGAATCGTCCTCGGCTTTCGCAGCGAATTCGGCAGCAAGAATCATGTCTGGGTCATGGATAAGGATCATCTGCTAGGCGCCTATGGTCGAAACGCCGGTGCGCTGGAAGTGATCCAGATCCCCTGGTCGGACATCCACAATTCGCTCAAGGCGCTCGCTGACAAAGCGCCAGCCCATCTGGCCCCTGGCCAGGCGGTCAGCCTGCAGATGCAGTTGACGGGTCTGGGCGGCGACCAGGCCGAGACCATGCGATTGATCACGGAGGCCTTCATTCGCCGCCTCGAGCGCGACGGCCTGACGCTTGCCAGCGGACAAAAGACGGTATTCCGTGTTCGCTTCAGTGAGGCGGCGGGCGATACGCTGCCCATCTATGAACGGCAATCACCCTTCGACTTCCGCGGCCACGACACCGGACGAACCGCCACCGAACGCAAGGGCAACATGGTGCTCGAAATGATCGTCGAAGGCGAACCACAACCGCTCTGGCGCGACACGATCTCCGCCAGCAGCTCCCGCAGCTTCCGCGAGGACATCAACGACTCCACCATCCGGCAAAGCATGCTCGACAGCCTGACCTACCGCATCGGGGAGTTGAACATCCCCTACTTTATTCCGAAGTCGCCAGATCTCTACGCCCTGCCGATCGTTGTCGAATAAGCTGCTCGTTCGTATGCCAGCCGAGCGCCACACGATCAGTGCTGAGCGCGTAAGCGAACTGTGCCCACGTTGAGCGCGGGCCCGGCGAGCATCCTTCGCATGCTGGTTTAGCTGCGGCAGACTGGTTACGGATTGGTTCCGCCAGTGCCCCCGGCTCCGTTTCCAGCGTTGTCGGCGCCACTGGTTCCGCCCGTCCCGGTCGGGGCTCCGCCCGTTGCGTCGGGACTCGTGCCACCATTCATGCCGGCGCCTGCTCCACCCGTTCCACCGGTATCTGAACCGGTCGTTCCCGATTCCGTACCCGTTCCCGTTCCAGCACCCGTCCCACCACTATTGTCACAGCCGACCGCTGCCAGCATTGCCACTAATGCACACGCCCAGAACCGTTTCATACATTGACCTTTCATGAGAAGGAAACCACGAACCCTCCCCGAAAGGAGCAAGCGGCAGGCCGTTCTCCGCTGGATCTTGCCCGAATTCGGCTGCTGCGAGATCACAGTTTCCCTGCAAAAGCCTTAGGCATGCCGTTGCCCACTGGCTAGGCACTGCCTGCTCCGTTTTGAACCGTTTGCCATCCGTTTCTTACGACTTCCCGCAATGTAGATCGCGAATCAGCCGCTTTCGGAGCCCGCTGCTCGGATTGGTCCTGCACTTGCAATGCTGCCTGCCCGGAACAGAGCATCTCGCTGACGACCATCTCCTCTCCCCGATGGTCCTCATGCATCACCACCCGATCTCGGGTTTCTCGTGAGGCATACCGGCGAATACCACGCGCGACGCAACCGCTGCGCCTGCCCGAAGACATCCGCTGCGAATTCCCGTGCGCCATTGCGCGCGGATCGAATGGATTAATACCTGTTGGAGTTTTGTCCCATGGAAATGCGTCCTCTCTCTCGCATTCGTACCGGCTTTACGCTGGTCGAACTGCTCGTCGTGATCGCCATCATCGGTGTGCTTGTTGCGTTGCTGCTGCCGGCGGTGCAAGCCGCTCGCGAAGCCGCCCGCCGCTCGTCGTGCTCGAACAATCTGAAGCAACTCGGCATCGCCTTGCACAACTATCACGACACGCTGCAGGTCTTCCCCTACGGCTACATGGAAGACGGCATGCTCCATAAGCGCAACTGCTGGGCGCAACAGATCATGCCGTTCATGGAGCTGAACAATTTTTATGACCGGTACATGCAGACCAACGTCGAGTGGATCATGGATATCCCCGGCGAACTCAAAGACACTCCGATCAAAACGCTGATGTGCCCCTCCGATGGCGCTGGTCCTGCGACCGGGGCCAGCGGTGGCGTGCGTTCGGGGGGAGCCGGGTTCCAGGGCAACTATGTCGGCTGCACGGGCGACGGCATTATGCTGCACACCGCCCAGCTGCGCGGCGTGTTCTACAAGAACTCGCGCAGCACGTTTGGCACCCTCACCGACGGAACCAGCAACACCCTGGTGTTCAGCGAGGTAAAGATCCGCGGCAACGCCAACAACGGCTGGGGTGAAGGCGGCGGCTATTGGGGCGGCGCCCGCTGGGGCGGTTACGGCTTCACCACGCTCGAGGCCCCCAACACCTCCGTCGCCGACAAGGTCTATCAGTGCAAGAGCACGACGTTTCCCAAGGCGCCTTGCATCTCCCTCACCGGAGCCGATCAAACGCAGAACTTTGCCCGCAGCTACCACCCAGCCGGCGTGCTCGCGACCTTGGCTGACGGCAGCACTCGCCTGATCTCGAACACCATCGACCTGGCCACCTACCGCGCCCTCGGCACGGCTGGCCAGGGCGAAACGATCGGCGAGTACTAATCGCGTCCGCACTCCGCGTCACCGGTCATCCACGCACAGGCAACTGAAGGTTTCCGAAATGTTCCAGCGCATCTCAGCCGCATTCCTCCTGCTCACGCTCGCCGCCGCCACTGGCTGCGGGAGCGGTGGCGCCGTGAAACTCGCCGGCGATGTCTCGTTCAAGGGGCAGCCGGTCGAGAACGGCGAAATCATCTTCACGCCCACCGACGGCCAGCAGAGCATCGCGACACCGATCGAAAACGGCCGCTACCAGATCGAAGTCCCGCTCGGCTCGCACAAGGTCCAGATCAGCGGCTATCGCGAAGTGCCCGGCAAGTTCGATCGCTCGAACCCCGGCCAGGAAGTGCCGATCGTCGAGATGTACATCCCCGACCAATACAACGCTCGCTCGACGCTCGAAGCGAGCGTCGATGGCAGCACCGACAAGCTCGACTTTGCTCTCGGCCAAAGCTGAATGCTCATCCGGCGACGGTCGCACTTCACATGCGCCCGTTGCCGGATCGTCTTGCCCCAAGGCATTGCCCAGCAATACGAACGTCACCCGAGCCGCGCTTCCAACGCGGCTCGCCTCATTTCTTGCCGGGCTGCGTTCGACGGTCGCCGACTGCCCAACCGAATAACAGCCGACTCTTCGGTCACTTCCACGCAACTCTGTGCCTGAGTTTGCCGACGATAACGATATTGCTGCGCTCTCGCGCCACCCGATTCCGCATTGAGCCTCGCGAAAGGCACTGCATGCGCCACGTATTTCACCTCCTGTTTCTCGGTTCGATCGCTGTGCTAGCAGGCTGCTCCGCCAGCACCGAAGCCAGCCAGGCCCCGCTCCCTGAGGGGAAGCAGTTCCTGCTGACTGAAGAGCCGGACGAACTGTTTGGCATCCTCGAGTTCCGTGAAAGCGGTGAGACCGCCAGCGACGATCTTGTGCTCCTCGGACGCATCGGCGGCGGCAAGCAAACCTGGTCTCCCACGTCGGCCGAGTTCATGTTGACCGATCCAACCCATCAGCCCCCCGATAGCAAGCACGCTTGCGTCGACGACAACTGCCCCTTCTGCAAGGACAAGCACGACACGACGAGCGCCACGGCGATCGTCATGCTCACCGACGATCAGGGAGCGGTGCCCAAGTTCGATGCCCGTCGGTTGCTGCCTCTCAAGGAAGGTCAGCTGGTCGTCGTCCGCGGCCCCGCCGAAATCAACTCGATCGGCCAACTGATCGTGAAAGCCCGCGGCGTCTACATCCGCGAGTAACCCGATTCCGCCTCGCACTCGCGTAGCTGAATTCGCCAGAATTCAGAAGCCCCGCAGACAGATCCTAACCGCACGCTTAAAAGAGGACCGTCGCATGACTCGCATCACTCGCCGCACCGCCCTGCTCGCCCTGGCTGGAGCCAGCCTGACGACGGCCGTCGGTCTGACCGCCACGGCCCAACAGCCCGCTGCGTACACGACCATCGTCGTGCACAACCTGCACTGCCAGAACTGCGCGAACAAGATCGCCGGCAAGCTCTACAAGGTCCAAGGCGTCGTCGAAGTCCGGGCCGACGTGCCCAACAACACCGCCTACGTGATGCCCGGCCAAGGCAAATCTCCCTCGCCGGCCAGGCTCTGGTCCGCCGTCGAGTCGGCTGGGTTCAAAGTCGTCAGCCTCACCGGCCCTCAAGGCGCTTTCACGAGCAAACCAAAGCTCTAAGCTCCCTGGCCCACCCTTAGCCGGCGGGTCACACCCGTCGGAAGCCCCGCGAGATCGCTACGCCGCACAACACCTCTGCGCGCTCACCAGCAGCGCCGAGCCCTCTTCTCGCCCGCTGCGGACCACAGGTTTCACAACAGCTAGCGCAACCCGCGCTCCAGCCGTTTTACAACCCCTTGCGCGCCTGGTGAAAAACCAGGAACCTCCTCGCCGGCAAAGCTTTGCGTCAAAACGGCTCCGAAGCTTCACAACCCCTTGCGCAAGGCCGTAGCGAGTCGTTTCACAACCCCTGCGCAACCACCCAATTGTCAAAGAACCAGTGCTCGCCCCCGCCGCTTCACAACACTTATTAGCGCCGAGCCAGCAGCGACCGCGCCGCCAGAATTTCACCAACCGCGCAGCACCAAACGCCCCACAGCCACTCGGAGCGGCGAAGGTTGGTTTGTCGAAAGTGTATCAACAATTTAAAACATTGTCAAGAGATGGTGCGGGAGGGTTGTTACAGACGACATGCGATACCGAGTACCTAGTACGCAGTGCCCAGTCCTGGGTGCTCACCTCCAGTTACCAACCACTCGACCCAACTCCCTGAACTCTGAACTCTCCCCTCTGAACTCCAAGCCCTGGCTCCTGCCCCCCAGCCGCTGCCCGCTCCGCAACTCCCCCACCGTCCCTTAAACTGACGCCTCTCACCCACGACGCCCCACAAGAGGCTCCCGCATGGCGACTGACGACCCGTCCGCTCCCCTCGCCAGCAGCTCCACGCCTGCCGAGCGGGCGGAAGCTGTCGCGACCGTAGAGGAGCACGGCGAGCAGATGCTTCGCCAGCGGACGCGGTTGTTCCCCCAGGCGCTCATCGTCGGCGCTCTGGTCGGAGTCGTCTCGGTTGCCTTTCGCCTGTCGCTCGAAACCAGTCAGGCCTATCGCGATTCCTGGCTGGCCGAGCATCGCGACTGGACAGGCTCGCTGTGGATCATCGTGTCGATCGTGCTGATCGCGGTTGCCCTCTGGCTCGTGCGCGCCTTTTGCCTGGAGGCGAACGGGAGTGGCATTCCGCACCTCAAGATGGTCCTGCAGGGTGATTTTCGCATCCGCTGGGCTCGCATTCTCCCGATCAAGTTTCTGAGCGGGCTCCTGGCGATCGCCAGCGGCCTGGCGCTCGGTCGCGAAGGGCCGACGATCCAGATGGGAGCGGCACTCGGCGCCATGTTCGGCGACGTGACGAACCGCTCCTCCGAAGAACGTCGCGCGTTGCTGGTCACGGGTTCCGGCGCCGGTCTCGCGGCGGCCTTCAACGCGCCCTTGGCCGGCATTCTGTTTGTGCTCGAAGAGCTGCGGATCAACATGCCCGATTCCGCCTTCTTCGCCGCCCTCGTCGCTTCGATCACGTCCGACATTGTCACCCGAGCCTTGATGGGGCAGATGCCGGTCATCGAAGTCGGCCGAACTCCGACGATTCCCTCGCTCGTCGACCTGCCATTCTTCTTGCTGCTCGGATTGATCGCGGGAATCGCCAGCAGCCTCTACAACGGATCGCTCACCTGGCTGACGCGGGTGCTCGCGTTTCGATCGAGGTGGTTGCAGGCCACCAAGGTCGCGATCGCCGGCACGGTGATCGGAGTGGTCGGCTGGTTGGACCCGCACCTGATCGGCGGCGGCGACGCGCTCACCGATCGCACGTTGGGAGGCCACGGCACGATCGCCTGGCTCTCGCGCACACTCGTCGTCCGCTTCTTCCTTTCGGTCGGCAGCTACGCGATCGGCACAGCCGGCGGCATTTTTGCCCCGCTGCTCGCACTCGGCGGTCTGATGGGGCTGCTGGTCGGCAAGCTCTGCGCCGAGTTCTTCCCCGGCCTGCCGCACGAGCCGATGGCCTTCGCCGCCGCCGGCATGTCGGCCCTGTTCGCCGGCGTCGTTCGCTGCCCACTCGCCGGAATTGTGCTGATGGTTGAGATGACCGGTCACTACGAGCTGGTGATCCCGCTCACCGTCGCCGCCTACACAGCCACCTTCACCGCCGACCAGCTCCGCATCAAGCCCGTCTACGACGCCCTGCTCGAAGACATGCTGCAAAGAGAAAAATCGTAGGATGTCGTCGTAGGGTGGGCCTCGCTAGCGCTCGACCCACCCTACGTGACCAATGTCCCGCCGCGGCCCCCTCAAGATGACGGTCCGGGTGGCTGGAAGGCAACGGGCGATCTGTTAAAAATGGGGCCTTCGCTCTGAACCTCTCGTAGCTGAATTCGCCAGAATTCCGACGCCCTGCAAGCGGATCGTCCAGCGGCGATTTGTCTGAATTCTGGCGAATTCAGCTACTTCGAACCAATCCTCCACAAAACATACACCTCTCTCGGAGACCTCTCTCATGCCCACCAATGGCGATCTGAATCGAAAACTGCGAATGGCGTTGTGCGGTGGCGGGCTGGGATCGTTCATCGGGCGGGTCCACTCGACGGCGGCCGTCCTCGACAATCGGGCCGCCCTCGTCGCGGGCGCGTTTTCGAGCAACGCCGAGAAGTCAAAAGCCTCGGCTCCCGAGTACGACGTGTCGCTCGACCGGGCTTATGGCAGCATCCACGACCTGATCACCGCCGAGAAGAAGCTGGGCGATGACCAGCGGGTCGATTTCGTCTCGGTCGCCACGCCGAACCACACCCACTTCGAGATCGCCAAGGCTGCCGTCGAAGCCGGCTTCAACGTGATTTGCGACAAGCCGCTCACGCTCGATCTGAAGCAGGCGGAGGAACTGGCCGCCGCGGTCGACAAGTCGGGCGTTGTGTTCGCGGTGACGCACAACTACACCGGCTATCCGCTCGTCCGTCAGGCTCGCGAGATGATCCTCAACGGCGACCTGGGGGAAATCAACGCGATTCGCGTCCACTACATCCAAGGCTGGTTGCGGACCCGTCTTGAGTTGAGCGATCAGAAGCAGGCCGCCTGGCGCACCGACCCGAGCAAGAGCGGCGCGGCGGGCTGCTTCGGCGACATCGCCACGCACGCCTACAACCTCGGCCGCTACATGACCGGGCTGCTCCCGGATCAAATCAGCTGCCACCTGAAGACGTTCGAGGAAGGCCGGGCGCTGGACGACTACGGCACGGCGGTCGTCAAGTTCGAGAACGGGGCGCTCGGCACGGTCACGGCGTCGCAGATCAGCCACGGCCGGGAGAACGACCTGTTCATCGAGATCGACGGCACCAAGGCGTCGCTCCAGTGGCGCCAGGAAGAGCCGAACGTGATGATCGTTCGCCAGAACGGCCAGCCGCACAAGCTCTACACCCGCAACGGCGGACCGTACCTCGGCGACCTCCATGGCCAGTCCGTCCGTCTGCCGAGCGGCCATCCGGAAGCCTTCTTCGAAGCCTTTGCCAACATCTATCGCTCAGCCTACGACGCGATGATTCTCCGCGCCACCGGCAAGGACTTCGAGAAGACCAACACGGTCTACCCGAACATCAACGACGGTGTCGAGGGGATGTACTTCATCGAGCAGTGCGTGGCCAGCAGCAAAGAAAACGGCGCCTGGCTCCCACTCAAGCACAAGCGAGCGCGGCGCTAAAGTAGTTCGCACATTCCATGTGCGAACCGCCCCGCAAATAGACCAGGCCATCACCACGGAAAGCAGCCGGAGGCAAACCGCCTCCGGGCCGAATTGGAGTGGCAATTCATCGAGAAGCCGCCCAAGAACCGCGGTTGCAGTTCCGTCCGCACACGGAG
>JAEZAS010000287.1 GCA_023430365.1 Planctomycetota bacterium | reverse complement strand
AACTCGGCGCGGGCAATCGCCGCACGCATCAGCCGCCGTTGCTGTCGCTGTCGTTCGCTCCCCAGCGCCGAAATCAATAGGGAGGTCGACGTGACGACGGTCAAGTAAAGCTCGGCGTCGAGAAGCTGCTCGAACTCCGTTAGATGGCTGATCGCAAACAGCCCGCGACCGTTTGTGGTGAAGCCGATGACGACGAAACAGGTGACCATCGCCAGCGCCGCCGCATGACGACCGCGCAGCCGAAGAGCGGCCCAGGCATGCACAACGATCAGCATGTAGGGGCGCCGCAGGTCGTACACCTCAGATAGGCTGCTGACGCTGAAGATCCATACCGCGAGCGCAAGTCCGACG
This sequence comes from Planctomycetota bacterium, assembly GCA_023430365.1. Lineage (GTDB taxonomy): Bacteria > Planctomycetota > Planctomycetia > Pirellulales > Pirellulaceae > JAEZAS01. The sequence continues at coordinate 8,841 of JAEZAS010000287.1, read as the reverse complement.
GAGAAGATAATCCCCGCTTCCACGTAGTAGGCGGAACGCTCGCGGCGGTGCGGATTCCGCACGGCAAGCAACAGGACCGGGGCCGTCGAAAGAATGCCCAGATTGTCGGCGATCCACCAACTGCGGAACGTCAGCCACAAGGAATCGTCGACCAATACTCGAAAAATGATCGCCCCACCAAGGGCGCCCACGGCCGCGCCAATCGGTGCAACCGCGAGCACGAGCACGGCCGCCCGCCGCAGGGTATCCAGGCGAATCGAACGCCCGGCGAGCCGGCGGTAGACCCACTCACCAACCACCGCAGCCAAAAGATTGGGCAGCACCAAAGCCAGCCCCAACTCCACGGGACGCGGAGACATAAGGGTGGCTGCCGCATGAGCAGTTCCGATCGCGACCAGAGTGGCCACACGATGAAACCGCCCGAGCACAAGCATCGCCGCCAGGGCCACGCCAGCCGGCGGCCAGATCCCTGCGACACCGTCTGTCTCGACGCAAAAGGCCAGGCTCAGGCGGCAGAAAGCGAAATACACGAGCCCGAACGCGGCCACTGCGACCCAGCGCCGGTTGCCACCTGGCTTGGTAAGGGATCGGGTCGGGAGAAGAATCACGGGTAATACTCGCGAGAGACGAAAGCTCTAGCGACTTTTATCGTCCCGCAGTCGATCCATTCGCGGTTAAAAGATTAACCCAGCGTCGGAACTAAGGCAGAGTCTTGTGGTCCGTAACGACGATTCGGCCGACGAGCGCCCATACCGCAAGGAAGGCGACGCCGAGAGCAACTTGGGTCACTTCGAGGCCCATGGTTTTATCCAACTCCAAGTAGCTGCTAACAAAGCGGGCGAAACATCGTGCGGTCGGCGGGCCTGCTCATCCGCCTTCTCCCAAAACGCCTGGATAGCGGAATGTGCTGGCGGTCAATGAAGCACCTCTTCGCTCATCGGAAGATCGACGCCCATGAAATTACGATTCCTACGTCGGCTGGCGCCGTTGACATAAACGTCGCATCTTTCCTCGTCGACATTTCATGGTCCTCCGGCGGAATGCCCCATCGAAGTAGCAGGGTCATCGGTCTTAGGAGCGAAAGACAAGCTCGGGCGTTGTGCGTTGTGACTAGCGAATCCGGGTGGTAGAGTGGCTTAGGCCCGCGATTTAGGTACGCCACAGTCGCGATATCTCATCCACAATTGCGGGGCGGTCCGCCCCGGAAGTCAGCAGATCCCATGAGTCGTTCCGGCAAAAAGCACCCTGCGGTTGGCATCGACCTGGGCACCACCTTCTCCGTGATCTCGGTCCTCGACGACCTCGGTCGGCCGCAGACCTATACGAACGCCGAAGGGGACAAGATCACTCCGAGCGTGGTCTTTTTTGAAGAAGAAAACGTCGTCGTCGGCAAGGAAGCGCTCAAAGCCCTGGCGACCGAGGCAGAACAGGTCGCGGAGTTGGCCAAGCGAGACCTGGGAAACCGCTTCTTCCACAAACAACTCTCCGGCAGGCAGTTTCCCCCGGAAGCCTTGCAGGCTTGGATCCTGAACAAACTTCGCCGTGACGTCGAGAAGCAAATCGGGCCCTTTAGCAAGGTCGTTATCACGGTTCCCGCCTATTTCGACGAAGTTCGCCGCAAAGCGACCCAGGATGCCGGTTACATCGCCGGCCTGGAGGTGATGGACATCATCAACGAACCCACGGCGGCCGCCGTGGCGTTCGGCTTTCAGCAAGGCTTCATGCGTCCCGACGGCGCAGAAATCGAGAAGCGGAAAATTCTGGTTTACGACCTGGGTGGGGGCACCTTCGACGTCACCGTGATGGAAATCGGCGGACGAAAGTTCACCGCCCTGGCCACTGACGGCGATGTGCAACTCGGCGGCAAGGATTGGGACCAGCGGCTCGTCGATCTTGTGGCCGAAGAGTTCATCCGCAATCACGGTGTCGACCCGCGCGAGGACCCCAACGCCCATGGTCGCTTGTGGCGAGACTGCGAGGACGCCAAACGCACGCTATCGGCCCGGATGAAAGCGGCGATAGCGTGTGACTATCGCGGCCATGCGATTCGCATCGAGATCACGCGGCAGCAGTTCCACGATCTTACCCAGGACCTGCTCGATCGCACCGCATTCACCACCAAACAAACCCTGCAAGCAGCAGGGCTGACGTGGAACGACATCGATCGCGTCCTCCTTGTCGGCGGATCGAGCCGCATGCCGGCTGTCGTCGATATGCTGCGGCAGATCAGCGGCAAGGAGCCCGATTGTTCGGTGTCACCGGACGAAGCGGTGGCGCATGGCGCTGCTCTGCATGCGGGCCTGCTGCTGGCGCATCATGAGGGGAAGTCGCCTTCGTTCCAGATCCGGAACGTCAATTCGCACAGTCTCGGCATCGTTGCGATGGATGCTATGACCAAGCGGTCCCGTAACGCGATCCTCATTCCACGCAACACTCCGTTGCCCGTGGTTGCCCGCCGGGTGTTTAAGACTCAAAAGGCGGGTCAGAAGTCGATCCTGGTGCAGATCGTGGAAGGAGAAAGCCTCTCGCCCGACGATTGCTCGCCGCTGGGCAAATGCTCGGTGCGCGACCTGCCCGACAACCTGGCGGCACAGACGCCGATCGAAGTCCGCTTCCGCTACGAACAGAACGGCCGGCTGACCGTCCTGGTGAAGATCGAGGGGACCGACAAGGCGCTCAAGCACGAGATCATGCGCGAGAACAGCCTCACACAGGATCAGCTCGATAGCTGGCGGAAGTACGTCTCCGGCCTTGATCCTGCGACACAGGCCGCGCCGGATGTCACTCCTGCGAACAAGGCGGAAGTGGTCGATGCGGGGATGATCCCTGAGCCTTCTCCGGCGAGCGCAACAACCGCCGCTGCGACACAGTCCGGCGATACGCACGACTCCGATCCAGCCGGAATCAAGAAACGCTGGGCTTGATCCGGCCAGTTGATCTCGCAGTAGGCGTTCCCGTTATTCAGGGGCAACGCCGCGCTGGCGAAGCAGCGTCAGGATCTGGTCGACGCACTCATTCACGCTGAGCTTGTCCGTCTTGAGCACCAAGTCGGGCTTACGGGGAGCTTCGTAGAGTGCGCTAACCCCAGGGAAGAGCGCCATTTCGCCGCTGTCGGCCAAGGCGTAGTGCCCTTCGGTGTCTCGCTGACGGCAAACGTCGACCGGTGCGTCGAGGTGCACGACCAGGAACCGATCGGCGCCGACCACTTCGGCTGCCTTCTGGCGAACAGCCTCGTCGGGAGCGACGAACGCCGCGATGCAGACGATGCCGGCGTCATTGAGGATCTTGGCGACTTCCGCGCTGCGGCGCAGATTCTCGCTCCGCTCGTCGGCTGTGAACCCGAGGTCTTTGCTGATGCCTCGTCGCATATTTTGACCGTCGAGCACAGCGACCGCCCGGCCCTCGTCGAACAAACGCCGCTCCAGGGCGTACGCCGTTGTCGTCTTGCCCGCGCCCGTCAGCCCGGTCAGCAGCACCGTCGCCGGCTTCTGACCGAAGCGATTCTCTCGCTCTTGGGCCGTGACATTGCTGCGCTCGGCATGCAGTTGGGCGCCAACCGGTTCCGCATCCCAGTGATCGTGCCGGCCTTCGCCGCTTTCGCGGTCGAGGATCATGCCGGCGCCCACCGTGGCGTTGGTGATGCGATCGACGATCACAAAAGCGCCGGTGCTGCGGTTGCGGCGGTAGGCGTCGTAGGCGATCGGCTGATTCAGGGCGATCGCGCAGCGTCCGATTTCGTTCAGCTTCAGGGTCGGCGCGTCCTTGCGATGCAAGGTGTTCACGTCGACCTGGTAGCGCAGCGTCTGCACGACGCCGGGAGTGACTTTGGTCGTCTGCTTGAACCAGTACGACTTGCCGGGAACCATCGGCTCCTCGGCCATCCAGACCACCATCGCCTCGAACTTCTGGTCGACGCGCGGCACGTTGCCGGGACGAACAAGCATGTCGCCGCGGGCGATGTCGATTTCGTCTTCCAGCGTCAGCGTGACCGATTGCGGAGCAAACGCCTCGGGCAAATCGCCGTCGAAAGTCACAATCGACTTCACCCGGCTCGTCTTGCGCGACGGCAAGACCATGACCTCGTCTCCCTGACGAACGATGCCCGACGACAGAGTGCCGGAGAAGCCGCGGAAGTTGAGGTTGGGACGCAGGACGTACTGCACCGGGAAGCGGAAGTCTTCCAAGTTGCGGTCCGAACCGATGTAGACCGTTTCCAGCAGATGCATCAGGGAGGGTCCCTGATACCAGGGCGTGTTGGGGCTCTGCTCGACGATGTTGTCGCCGTTTAGCGCACTGATCGGCAGGAAGTGGACATCGGGCAGGTCGAGCCGGGCCGAAAACTCCTGGTACTGGTTGCGAATCTCGTTGAACCGATCCTCGCTGAAGTCGACCAGGTCCATCTTGTTGATGGCAACGACGACGTGCTTGATGCCCAGCAGCGAGACGATGAAGCTGTGCCGCTTCGTCTGCGTCAAAACGCCGTGGCGAGCGTCGACCAGGATGATCGCCAGATCGGCGGTCGACGCCCCCGTGGCCATGTTGCGGGTATATTGCTCGTGCCCCGGCGTGTCGGCAATGATGAACTTGCGCTTCTCGGTCGAGATGTACCGATAGGCCACGTCAATCGTGATGCCTTGCGTGATCTCGTCCTGAAAGCCCTCCACGAGCATGGCAAAGTCGATCTTGCCACCCGTGGTGCCGTGCTTCTCCGAGATCTTCTCCGCTGCGGCGAGTTGGTCCTGAAAGACCATCTTGGACTCATACAGCAACCGGCCGATGAGCGTGCTCTTGCCGTCGTCCACGCTGCCACAGGTAATAAACCGCAGCAACTCCTTGCGCTCGTGCTGAGCAAGGTAGGCATTGATATCCGAAGCAATCAGATCTGACTTGTGCATGGCTTGGAGGTCTTCCGACGCTGGTCGAAACGGAACGCAGTTCGAACGGGCTGACTTCTGAGATTAGAAGTAGCCTTCTCGCTTCTTTTTTTCCATCGAGCCAGCCTCGTCCGTGTCGATCAGGCGGCCCTGGCGTTCCGAGAAGGTGGTGAGCAGCATTTCCTGAATGATTTCCGGCAGCGTGGTCGCGCTCGATTCGACGGCCCCGCTGAGCGGATAGCAGCCGAGCGTGCGGAAGCGCACCCGCCGCATCTGCGGCTTCTCACCGGGTTTCATCGGCAGGCGATCGTCATCGACCATGATCAGCGTGCCGTCGCGCTCGACGATCGGTCGCTCCTTGGCAAAGTACAGCGGCACGATCGGGATGTTCTCGAGGTGGATGTACTGCCAGACGTCGAGTTCGGTCCAGTTCGAGAGCGGGAAGACCCGAATGCTCTCCCCCTTGTGCACCTTAGTGTTGTAGAGGTTCCAAAGTTCCGGACGCTGGTTCTTGGGGTCCCACTGGTGCAGCTCGTTGCGGAATGAAAAGACGCGTTCCTTGGCTCGCGACTTTTCCTCGTCGCGGCGGGCGCCACCGAAGGCGGCGTCGAACTTGTACTTGTTGAGCGCCTGCTTCAGACCCTCGGTCTTCATCACGTCAGTGTGAACCTTGCTACCGTGCGTGATTGGGCTGATCCCTTGCTTCACGCCTTCCTCGTTCACATGCACGATCAGCTTCAGGCCCAGTTCCTTGGCGACATAATTGTCGCGCAGGTCGTACATCTCGCGGAATTTCCACGTGGTGTCGACATGCATCAACGGAAACGGCGGTTTGGCTGGGTAGAAAGCCTTCTGGGCCAGCCGGACCATCACGGCCGAGTCCTTGCCGATCGAGTAGAGCATGACCGGGTTTTCGAACTCGGCCACCACTTCTCGAATGATGTGAATGCTCTCGGCTTCGAGCTGCTTGAGATGCGTAAGGCTGTAACCAGACATGCTGCGACGCCCTGAAGAGGAAGCGGGCGTTTCCCCGTACGGAAGCGGACCCAGAATTTTACCGGTCTGGGTCGAAGCCGACCCTGCCGTAACCCCTGTTATCGGCAAAATCGGCAGGATCCGTAAGGGGCGAGGAGATTTCCGGCCAATTCGCGGCCCAAACCGGCGTGATGGCGGCTCTTAGCTGCAAGTGAGCTCGCCAGAAGTTTGTGTCCTGCCGAACCCAAGGTGTTCTAGCGGTGCAACTTGCACGCGCCGTCCTCGCATTCCTCGATTTTCCCAAACAGGTAGCGATTGCGAGCCACCAGGCCGTAGATCGCCTGCCAGAGCGGCATCGAGAACGGAATGTGCATCAGCGGTGCAATCGGAAAAAGCAGCGGCATGTGCCGGCTGAGATAGCGGAATCCGGCTGCTCCCGGGTGTCGCCCACCGTGGCGGTCGACGACATACATTTCCTTCATGAGCTGGTCGTAAGTCAAATCCGGGTAACGCTTTTTTACCTCCGGATCGTGCAGCGACAAAAAAGCCAGGCGGCGTCCTCGGTCGAGCCAGGCCAACTGCTTCACCCGCGCCCGGCAGAAGCTGCAATGGCCGTCGTAAATGACGACGTCGGCATTCGCAACCTCTTGCGGCGTCGGCAAATGCAGCTCGCTTACTGCAGGGCGGCTTGGAGTTTCGGTTGCGGTAGTCATGGCTGGGAAATCGGGCATTGATGCGGGTTGCCAATTCTACCGTATTAACCGCTGGGCGGCGGAGCCAGTAACCGCGGTAGGTCGGCCAGTCGAACTTCTGCAATTCGCCGTTTGGCAGTCAGTCGAATGATAGCGACTTGCGGGCGAACACTCCTATAATGACAACACGCCGCCCGGACGGGTGGCATTCTCGTCGCTCATTTCGCCGCGAAACTTTGGCAACACTTAGGCAGGGCAGCGCCATGGAAGAGATCAAACGGCAGGTTGGTCGGGCTCGACGGCGGCTCATCCTCCAGCAGTTCATCAGCGTGGCAGTCTGGACGCTCTTCGCCGCTCTCTTCTTGGCGGTAGTCGGCCTTGCCGTCCCGAAGATCTGGCCGCTGTCGCTCGACCAGCAGGTCTGGATGATGAGTTGGATCGGCGGGGCTGTTGCGGTCGGTCTGCTCGTGGCCGCCGTTTGGACCTATGCCGTTCGCCGAAGCGCTTTGGAAGCAGCCATCGAACTCGATCTCCGGTACGGCCTTCGTGAACGCATCTCGAGCACCTTGGCCCTTACGAAGGAAGAACTCGAATCGGAGGCTGGCCGAGCGCTGATGAGCGACGCAGTTCGCCGGGTTGAGCGAATCGATGTTCGGGAGCAGTTCGCCGTCACTCCGAACTGGCGGCTGGCATTGCCGCTGGTTCCGGCCCTTGCAATTGCCGGACTCCTGCTGGTTCCTGACGCGGCTGCCAAGAAAGCGGAAGCCGCCGCTACGCAACAAGCCGAGCAGAAGAAGGTGGTGAAGAAAGCCGCCGAGAAACTGCAGCAGAAGCTTGCCGAGAAGGCGAAGCAGGCGGAGGAGGAAAATCTCAAAGACGCCGACTTGCTCAAGGAAATGAACAAGGAGTTGAACAAGCTCGCGAGCAAGGAAGGGGCCGACCGCAAGAACGCCCTGATCAAGATCAACGACCTGCAAAAGGAAGTGGAAAAGCGCAAGGCGGAACTCGGCGGAGCGGACAAGCTCCGCAAGGAACTCGACAAGCTCGGCAAGATCGAAAAGGGCCCCGCCGAAGCCCTCGCCAACGCTATGAAGGACGGCAACTTCAACAAGGCGAAGGAAGAACTCGAGAAGATCAAAGACGATCTGAAGGACGGAAAGCTCAGCAAGGAAGAGAAGGAAGAGCTCGCGAATCAGCTCGAGCAGGTGCAGCAGAAGCTGCAGCAGCTCAAGGAAGCTCAAGCCGAAGCTCGCAAGCAATTGGAGCAAGAAATTGAAAAGAAGATCGCCGAAGGCAATCTCGGCGAGGCCGCTCGCATGCAACAGCAGCTCGACGAAATGCAGCAGCAAGCTCGCCAGATGGACCAACTGATGGACAAACTCGGCGACAAGCTCGCCCAGGCCGCCAAGGCGCTGAAGGACGGCGAGGGACAGATGCAGCAGGAGGCTCTCGACCAGCTTGCCGGGGACCTCGACCAGCTCAAAGAACAGCTCGAACGGCTGGAACAGCTCGATGAACTCCAAGGCGAGCTAGCCGACGCGAAGAACGCCATGAACTGCGACCAGTGCAAAGGCGCCGGTTGCAAGGCCTGCGAAGGGAACGGCAAGAACGGCCGCCAAGGTCAGGGCATGGGCAAGGGGGAAGGCATTGGAGACGGTCTCGGAGAAGGGCAGGGCAAAGGTGACCGCCCCGAAGAGGAGACCGATTCGAAGTTTTACGATTCCCGCGTTGCCGGCGATCCCAAGTCCGGCGAGTCGGTCCGCATCGGCGATGCGGGCGGCAAAAACATCGCCGGCAAGACGGTGATCGAAGTCCGGGAGGAGATCCAGGAGTCGATCAAGAAGCGAGAGTCGGATCCGATCCTCGAACAGGCGCTTCCCCGCGATCAGCGAGAGAACGCTCGCCAATTCTTCGAACAGTTCAACAAGGGTGAGATCGACTAAGGTCCGCCTCCGCGGGATCTGCGTCCAGCCGATTCTCGATCGTGGCACAGGTCAGAGGCTAGTGCCACGGACTCTCGCCCACAATCGGCTCCGAAGAATCTATCCCTGCTTGTTCAGCGTGAGGGAGTAGAGGATCACGACCGCCCCTGCCGACATCAGGCTCCAGGGAGCCCATTCCGGGGGAACGACTTCGCGTTGTGGCTTCTGAAACGGTGTCGCCCCAAAGACAGGAATCGGGCTGACCGGCTGCTGCGGGCGTTCTCCCGCCATGACGAAGCGTTCGACCACCATGCATTCGGCGCCGATCACGTAGGCATAGATTCCGATTGCCAGAAAGAAAGCTCGCCACATGGTGCG
>JAEZAS010000283.1 GCA_023430365.1 Planctomycetota bacterium | reverse complement strand
GCCTGGGACGGAGTCGAGGAGGGGGTCTGACTGTCTACTGTTTACTGTGAACTGTTTACTGTGAACTGTCTACTTACAACTGAAAACTGACCGCTGAAAACTGAAAACTTCTTTTACCGCATCATCGCGGCGATCACGAGGCCGACGAGGAGCAGGCCGACCAGGACGGCCGCGACGATGGCTGCGTTGAGGGCCAGTTTGTTGGCTTTGGCCTCGCGGAGCAGGTCTTCTTGCTCCTTCTTCTTTTTGTATTCCACGCTGTCGCGGCGGCGGAGCGTGAACTGGGCCTGGCACTGCGGGCAGAGGACTTCCTGGTCGAGCATGTCGAGTGGCGTCTCGAGCTCGTGGCCGTTGGGGCAGGGGATGTGGAGCAGCTCGGGCTCTTCCGGTTCCGCCGGCTTTTGCGGTTCTTGCTCGGCGGGAGCGGTCGCGGCTTGAGGGGCTCCACCCGGGGCCATTGCGGCGTAGGGAGATTGGGGGCCCGCGTCGGGATAGGCCGGGGCGGGGCCAGACGCGGGGGACCAGGGGTTCGGCTGGGCGGGTCCAGCACCGGGCCAGGCGGGCTGCTGCGGGCCGGGGTAGGCGCCCGGCTGGGCCCACGGGGCAGCCTGCGGGGCCGGGGCATACGGGGCGGGGATGATGAACAGCATGCCGCAGGTCGGGCAGACGCACTGCTGGCCGGCTTGGGAGGGATCCCCCTCGAGCAAATGCCCCTGCGGACACTGGAACTGAAAGGCCATCGAAGAACTCATCCGCCGAGCGTGGCGGAGTTAAAGGTTGGGTGGGTTCTCTTTATTGTAGCTTGGCGGTTGGCGGGGCGATGGAGGAGGCGATTTCGCGTGGAGGGTCCAACGGCGGGGCGGGCCCGGAGGCGGTTCGCCTCCGGCTGCTTGCCTTGGCGATGGAGGCCGGAGGGGCGGGGCTGACTCCTGACTCCCGACTCCTGACTCCCGACTCGTGCTCTCTAAACCCTGAACTCTTCGCTCTGAACTCTAAGCTCTGACCTCTGAACTCTCCCCGCGGCCTTACAATATTCGGGGGACTATCGGCGTCTATTCCCTGCGGGCTGGCTGGCCAGGCTGGAAATCGACGTAAGTCGGTTTCGGCGTGATGGTGGAACAAGGCGACAACCCACCCGCTGGAGGTATTGTTAAACTCTAGTAGTATTTGGCGTCATTTTTTCACAACATTTTCATCAACGGCAAGGCGCAGCGGCAGTTGCGCGCAGGGGGTCGGTCGGGCGCGAGGGTTGTCGCGCTCTAGTAAAAGGGTTGTAATCGGCGGAGTCGGTGACGGGCGGCCTGGGACCACTTACGACGACAAGCCGTTTGTCGCGCAAACGATGTGCGGCGGCGGCGGGTGGTTGGGGGCCGCAAATACCAAACGTCCAGCGTGAAAGGTGCACCATGATCCATTCCCACTCCCTGCGGACCTTGCTGGCCGTCGGTTTGCTCGTGTCGGTTGCCGGCGCGGCGACGGCGGGCGATCTGAAGGTCTCGACCGATTTCGAAGGAGGCTCCGCCGACGTGCTGGGGATCGACCAGCAGACGCGGACGATCCGCATTGCCCCCGCCGGCGATCCGGTGCATGGCTGGCCGTGCTGGTGGTACTTTCGGGTCGATGGCGTGACGCCGGGGGAGACGCTGACCGTGGAGGTGAGCGGCTCGCAGCGGCGTCTGGTGCGCGAAGGTCCGAACAAAGGAAAACTGCTCGCGGCCGGCTGGGCGCTGGCGGATCGGGCGACGTTCTCGACCGACGGCAAGACGTGGGTTCATACGCAGCCGGCGAAGAAGGAGCGGGGCGGGGCCATCTATCAACAAAAGGTCGATGGCTCGACCGCGTGGTTCGCCTGGGGACCGCCGTTCACCCCAGCCGACTCGGCGGCGCTCTGCAAGCGACTGGCGGAGCAGTGCGACGACGCCGAAGCGTTTGAGCTTTGCCGCTCTCGCGAAGACCGACCGTGTCCTGCGGTGCGCATTGGTGGTGGAGAAGCGGGGGATGCCACGCGGCCGGCGATTTGGGTGCATGCCCGACAACACGCCTGGGAATCGGGCGCGAGCTGGGTTTGTCGAGGATTCGCCGAGTGGCTCGCGAGCGACGATCCGCAGGCGGTTGCGCTCCGCAAGCGGGCCGAGTTCATCATTGTGCCGATCATGGACATCGATCACACGGCGACCGGGCAGGGGGGCAAGGAGGCGGTGCCGCAGGACCACAATCGCGACTGGACCGACAAGCCGCACTGGCCCGAAGTCGCCGCCGCGCAGAAGAAGATCGTCGAGCTGAGCAAGGAAGGTCGGCTGGCCATGTTCCTCGACCTGCACAACCCGGGCCCCGGCGATCGCCAGCCGTTCTTCTATGTCGCCCCTGATAAACTCCTCCGCGAGACGGGGCGCAAAAATCAGAACCGGTTCGTGACGCTCGCGCGGGCGGAGATCAACGGTCCGCTGCCCCTGGCGGACGGGACGCGCGTGACCGACGAGCGCTACGATCCGCTCTGGCAACAGATGAGCAAGAACTGGGTGGCGATGCACGGTCCCGACCACGCCGTGGCGATCTGCCTGGAGACGTCGTGGAACACGCCGGCGAGCACGACCGAGGGATACCTTGCGGTGGGGCAGCAGTTGGGGCGGGCCGTGGCGAGGTATGTGGAAAGCGGAGAGCGGAAGGCGGAAAGCGGGGAGTGAGGATGCCCCTCGTTCCCACGCTCTGCGTGGGAACGTGCTGGCCGACGCTCTGCGTCGAGAATGGAGGACGCGGAGCGTCCGTGGGTGCGTTACGACGCAGAGCGTCGTAACGAGAGATAGGGATGATGTTTACCCGCTCTTGACGAACTCGGCGCGGTAGATCGGCAGGCCGTCGAGGCGTTTGCGGCGCTCGAAGTGGGTGCGGTAGTCGAGGTGGTGCTCGGGGGTGCGCTCTTCGACGGGGAGCGGGCCGGTGAGCTTCGTTTCGGCGGCGAGCAGTTCGAGTGTCGACTGGAAGTACTCTTCGACGTCGCTCCAAAAGTGGAGCTTGCCGCCGGGGAGCAGGGTGCGCTCGATGTCGCGAACCATCGCCTCGTTCATCACGCGGCGCTTGCGATGTCGCTTCTTCCACCAGGGGTCGGGGAAGTAGACGTGCACGGCGAAGAGCGAGGCGGTCGGCAGCCACTCGTGGAACAGCTTCACGCCGTCGCCCGAGATGACCAGGCCGTTGGCGCTTTCCTGCTTCACCAGGCGCGACGCTGCGTACTGCGCGTAGCGGTCGGCCAGCTCAATGCCGAGGAAGTTGTGCTCGGGGGTGGCTTGGGTGGCGCCGCTGAGGAAGAGCCCCTTGCCGGTGCCGACTTCCACTTCGAGCGGCAGCGCGGGATCGGCGAAGAGCGCCGCGGCGTCGAACTGCGGCGGCAGGTCCTCTTCCCTGCGAAAGTGCTTGCTCAAATCGAGCGAGGGATCGATCTTCCGCAGCGCCCGCCGGCCCATGGGATTCAGCTTCCGAGAAAAGCGACTCAGCCGCGGGCGGCTTGCTTGGCGGCGAGATGCTGTTGCAGGGCTTCGACCGGGATCGGCACGCCCTTGAGCACGCCCTCGACCACGATGCGGTCCTCGACCACGCCCTGAAAGCGGCAGACGATGATGCGTCCGCGGCGAACCTTCTCCAGCTTGCACATCACAAACAGTCGATCGCCGGGGACGACCGGGTCGCGAAAGCGGACTTCTTCCAGCCCGCCGAAACCGACCATCGTGCTCCCCAGCAGGTCGTAGCGCTGGGTGACAAAGCTGCAAAGCTGCGCCACCGATTCGAGCATCATTACGCCCGGCATCAGGGGCATGCCCGGCATGTGGCCACGGACCCAGAAGTCCTCGTCGGTGATATCTTTGTAGCCGATGCAGGCAAAGTCTTTCTCGTCGACATAAACGACGGCCGTCAGCTGCTCCATTTCGAAGCGCTGCGGATTGACTTTGCGGATCTCCTCAAGGTCGGCGACCGGGTGATCGAGGTCGATCAGCGACAGGTCGACGAGGAAATCTTTCCCGCTCACTACACGATCCCTTTTTGCGCGCTGGGCGTGCGACAAACGCTGGCGCCGAGAAGAGTTTCTTGCCTATGACCGACGTGTAAATGCTAGCAGATTCTCACGTTAAACGCTCGCAGCGGTCGACAAAATTCGGGAAGAATTGCCGGCCGAGTGGCGCTTAGGTGCGGACGAGCTTCCGCTTGGCCCGGCGGGCCTTGGCATTGGCGGGGCGCTTGCCGTGATTGGCTTTCTTGTGCGAACGATGTGGCTTGGCCATGGTTTATGTCCAATCTGGTGTGCGGTTGATCGACTCTTTACCTGAGGAACCACTCAACTTACCAAAGCCTTGCCAGCTTGAGAAGGCAGATAGGTTAGCGGTTTCGCGCCGGCAGGGATGACAAATTCAGGCCGCCGGCGGCGAAACAGCCCCCGCAGACCCTACGCAGGCTTGAACACCGAAGTTCAAGCGTGGGTTGCGTTTCGGCGGGATTTGCGGGGTCTCGCGGCGGGTTGATCTTGTGCCCGATCCGCTGTTTGGGGTACAGACCGTCCGACGCCCCAAGTTCTCGCCTTTCCTATCGGACAATTCCCATGACCTCCGCCAGCCGATCCGACGATCTGTTCGTTCCGGGCAACCCGACCGAGCCCCTGGGGCGGGGCGTGTGGCTGCCGATTGTCGGCGGAGCCTTGCGCGGCAATCGCTGGTGCCCCGCCAGCGGCGGGAAGCTGCTGCGGGTCCTGCTGGGGACTTACGAGCCGGAGCAAACGTCGCTGTTCCTGCAGCAGATCGGCCCGGGAGATGTCGTCGTCGATATTGGCGCCGCTTGTGGCTACTACACGCTCCTCTCGTCCCGGTTGGTCGGCAAGGCGGGGCGAGTCGTGGCCTTTGAACCCGATCCCAAGAACGCCGCCTACCTGCGGCGACATGTTTCGGCGAACCGGCTCCGCCAGGCGATGGTCCTGCAGATGGCGCTGAGCGACAACGCGGGCAAAGCGCGGTTTGGCGGCGGCAGCGGCACCGGCACCGGTCGGCTGTGCGACGAAGGAGCATACGACGTGACGGTGCGCCGACTCGACGACGTTGCCACGCAGTTGCAACTGGCGCCGACGCATTTGAAGATCGATGTGGAAGGGGCCGAACTCAACGTCCTCCGCGGCGGCGAACAGACGATCCGCCGGTATCAGCCGACGATCTTTCTTTCGACGCATCCGGGCATCGTCTCGACGGTGCACGACGACTGCTGCGATCTGCTCACGCGCTGGGGTTACCAGCTGCAGCCGATTCTCGGCGGCGAACTGGCGCGCAGCACCGAAGTGCTGGCGGTGAAACGCGGCGTGCGGCGGTTGGCAGCGTAGTGCGAAGATCTCTTCGTAGCTGAATTCGCCGGAATTCAGACGCCCCTCGAATCGAACGCTGGTTTGTCTGAATTCTGGCGAATTCAGCTACGAGTGTTGCCGACCTCCGGTCCGGGGTGGTTTGGCGATTTCTGCGGTTTAAAATGGTGGGCATGAACACCCACCTCTCCTCCCGCCGTCGTTTTCTGTTCGCTTCTTCCGCTCTTGCGGGGTCGCTGATCTTTCAGCGGCATCTGTTCGGTCAGGACCAGACTGGCCGACCGCTGGGGCGAGTCAAGAAGGACCTCTTCGTTCATCCGGGCGAGCCGCTCAATGCCGAGCCGGAGCTGGCCCAGCTGGTGAAGAGCCGGATCACTCCGCTTGAGCAGTTCTACGTTCGCAATCACGGGCCGATTCCACAGGTGAAGGCTAACGAGGTCCGCCTGACGGTCGATGGCCTGGTGCACAAGAAGCTGGAACTCGGCGTCGAAGAGCTGCAAGGCAAGCACAAGCGGCATTCGGCCGAAGCGACGCTCACCTGCGCCGGCAACCGCCGGGCGGAGATGAGCCAGATCAAAGAGATCTCCGGCGTGCAGTGGCAGGAGGGAGCCATCGGCAACGCCCAGTGGCAAGGCATCGCCCTGGCCGACGTGCTGAAGCAGGCGGAGCTGCGCGAAGGGGCCAAGCACGTCTGGTTCGAAGGGCTCGACCCGATCAAGGAGAAGGACGGCAGCGTGGCGCCGTTCGGCGGCTCGATTCCGCTCGAAAAAGCGCTCGCGTCGAAGGACGGGGAACTGTCGCTGATCGCCTTCCAGATGAACGGCCAGCCGTTGCTTCCCGAGCACGGTTTTCCGATGCGCACGGTGGTGCCCGGCTACATCGGCGCCCGCAGCGTGAAGTGGCTGACCAAGATCACCGTCAGCGACCGGCCCTCGCCCAACCACTACGTGGCCGACGCCTACAAGATCATCCAGACCGTCGAGGAGGCGAAGGAACGCGAGCCGATCTATCCGTTCGTGATCAACTCGATCATCTGCACGGTCGAGAACGGCGGAAAGCTGAAGGCCGGCAAGCAGACGATCGCCGGCTACGCTCTGCCGACCGGCGAGCCCGGCTGCACGATCGGGTCGGTCGAGATCTCCACCGACGGCGGCAAGTCGTGGCAGGAGGCCAAGCTGGAAGGGGGCGAGCGGGCGAGCAAGCCGTACACCTGGGCCCTCTGGACCGCCGACGTCGACCTCTCGCCCGGCAAGCACCAGCTCGTGGTCCGCGCCACCGACACCAAGGGGAACCGCCAGCCCGAGAAGGGGGCGTGGAACCTGAAGGGGTACCTGTTCAACGGCTGGCAACGGGTGAATGTGGAAGTGGCGTGATGGTCGAGCCGATTGCGCCGCAGGTCAAACGTCCTCGTCCATCGCGGCTGATCACGGCGCTTTACCTCCTGCCATTTGCCCTTTTATTGCTGATTGCCAACATCGCCGAAGAGCACCACCTGGAAATTCCGACAAGCGGCAAGTATGGGCCACACTTCGAAAACGACCTGGCCACGACTCAAGGCTGGCCCAAAAAGTTCCTTAGCAGGGAGCCTGTTGAATTAAAGCAGCCTCCTTTTTGGCGTCACTCTCCCTGGCGGCTATGGGAGGGGGTCGTCGATTTTGATTGGCAGGCAGCGATCATCGACGTGGGCTTGGCTCTCGGCTTGCTGGGTCTCGGAGGGGCCGCCCTTGAATCCATCCGCGGGCGTCTTACGGCGACCAGCGGCTGGCATTTCAGTTTGATGGACCTCTTGTTGGCAACTACGGTTGTTGCGCTGTTCTGTGGACTCTATGCCTGGCAGCGCCACCGCTATGAGCAGCAAGTCGCCATCCTGAAACAGATCGAGTCCGTCACGGAGTACCCCAGTTCAGTGGATTGGTACTCGGGGCACATTCTGTTCTTCGACAGGGCGCGAGCACTTTTCATCAACGGAGACGAGATACAGCACGCCATTAAACTTGACACGGTGAAGGTGCTCCATGTTCACGGGGTGACGAATGCGCAGCTTTCACAGCTTTCGCAAATGAAAAGCCTCGAGGCTTTGGATCTCATGATGGAAGTGCCAGCCGATGAGCCTACGGGCGAACACGATCGAGCATTTCAGCTTCCCCCGCTTCCCAAGCTCCGGGGTTTGAACCTGTTTGACGCGGCGTTTCGCGGAGATGGACTGGAGAATGTTCCAGCGCTCGAACAATTGGATGCATCCGGCACCCAGCTGGACGATTCGGATGTAGAAGCGCTGTCCAAGTTGACACGACTCAAACGGCTCTCGCTGGGCGGGACAGAAATCAGCGATGCTGGCGTCGCGAAGCTGCGGGCCGCCTTGCCAGACTGCCAAATCGATCCGCCGTAAACTTACGGCTGGCCCCAGCTGCGGGAACTGCTGGGGAGAAGTGTCTCCCCGGCTACTTGATGCGGGTCATTTCGAAGAGGTTGGTGGCTTGCGGGCCGAGGAAACCTTCGAAGCGGCCGCGCTTGCCGGTTTCGGCGTCGACGATTTCGTTGCGTTCGGCCAGTTCGAAGTAGGCGTAGCTCCAGTCGAGCGAGGCGATCTGGTCCGCTTCGTCCCGGACCGCGACGGGAATCTTCACCGCTTCGGTGGCGGTCTGGCGGAGCTTGCTGCCTGGCTGGCCTTCAATCTCGCTCTTCATCGGCACGCCGGCGTTCTGCAAAGCCTCAATCGTGCCTTCGAGCTGGTTCAGCCGCTCGACGCCGTGCGAGTTCACGAGCGACGTGAAGTGGTTCACGTTATAGCCATGCACCGCAACCCAGGCGGCGTACTGGCTGTGCTGGTTGAGCGCGACGACGTCCTCCTTCCTCGGCAGCGGCCAGGGAAGATCGTGGAACCAGCCGACCAGTTCCTGAAGCAGCGCCGTGCGATCCTGTCCGTCTTGCTGCCCGTCTTGCCGCTCGCCGAGATGCGCGAGCCGGGCGAGGAGTTCATCCGCGAGCGGCTGGCGATGCCCCTGGCCGATGCGCTCGACGATCTGGCGGGCCTCGGCCGGCAGCTCCCAGGTGCGCAGCTCGGAAATGAACAGCTTGGGGAACTGACCGTTGGGATGCTGGTAGTGGATCGCGGAGAGCTGCTTGTCCTCGAAGTGGTAGTTGCCCGCCGCGCGATAGCCGAGCGCTTCGAAGAGGCGCGAGAGGCTGAAGATGCCTGCCGGCGGTTGCTGAAGAGCGAACGTGCGGAACGCGATGTGGTCGTTGACGAACGCGCCTCCCGCCTCGCGAATCACCTGCTCGTAGGTGGCGACGTAACGGACGCGCTGGCGATAGCGATCCCAGAGCGTATCGAGCAGCTGGGCGAGAAGTTGCTCGCGCGGCGAAGCCTGGGCGATGGAACGATGCGGGCCAAGGGAGACCGACATGGGGGACCTCCGTTGCGCGGCGAGATTAGTTTGTACGATCGCGTGCTGTAGGGGCGGATTCTGGGAGTTACAAGTTACAGGTTACAGGTTGCACGACAGCGATGGGCGCGTTGTGACTTGTAACTTGTAACCTGTAACTCCTCAAAAAGAGGCGCGACGGCACACGGAGTGTGCCTGCTACTTTGGGGGCTTCGTGCGGCGTTTCGCAGGGTTGCCCTAGCCCTATTTTACCGTACGATTCTCCAGGGGCTGCGGTTTCCTTTCTGCTTGAACCGCGTAGAGTCGGCCTGACCAACGCCACGTGCCAGAGCGCGGGTGGCACGCCCTGAAGCGGAAGCGCAAGGGCGTGGAGCGCCACAGCCGGATTGGCCACGTCCTTCGCGTTGCTCCAGGGCGTGCCACTCGGTTGGACCGATTCTGGAAGCCCTGGCCGTTTTTCTTCTCGTCTGACGCTTTTCTGCGGAGGCCGGCCATGTTGATGCATCGGCCGGGACAACACGTCCCGTACATTCACACGCCACTGCCGGGCCCCAAGGCCCAGGCCTTGATCGCCGCCGACGAGCGGTACACGTCCCCGTCGTACACCCGCGCGTATCCCCTGGCGGTCGAGCGTGGGTACGGCGCCGTGATCGAGGATGTCGACGGCAATCGGTTTCTCGATTTCACCGCTGGCATCGCTGTCTGTTCGACCGGGCATTGCCACGAGCGCATCGTGCAGGCGATCCGGCGGCAGAGCGAAAAGCTGCTGCACATGTCGGGAACCGACTTCTACTACGCTCCGCAGGGGGACCTCGCGCGCAAGCTGGCCGAGATTGCGCCGGGAGCGAGTCCCAAGCGGGTGTTCTTCACGAACTCCGGGGCGGAGTCGGTCGAGGCGGCGTTCAAGCTGGCCCGCTATCACACGGGCAGGCAGCAGATGATTGCCTTCTTCGGCGCCTTTCATGGCCGCACGATGGGCGCGCTGTCGCTCACCGGCAGCAAGGTGACGCAGCGGCGCGGGTTTGCGCCGCTGGTGCCGCTCGTGCATCACATCGATTTCCCGAACCCCTACCGGGCCAGCACCGAGGCAGGGCAGGACGCCGCGGAGGCCTGCTGTCTCGAATCGCTCAACCAGCTCGAAGAATTGTTCCGCCGCACGGTGCCGGCCGAGGAGGTCGCGGCGATCATCGTCGAACCGATTCAGGGTGAAGGGGGCTACATTGTGCCGCCCCCACAGTTCCATCGGGAACTGAAAGCCATCGCCCAGCGGCATGGCATTCTCTACATCGCCGACGAGGTGCAGTCGGGAATGGGGCGGACCGGCAAGATGTTTGCGAGCGAGCATTTTGGCGTCGAGCCCGACATCGTCTGCCTGGCGTAGGGGATTGCTTCGGGAATGCCGCTGGGGGCGATCGTCGCGCGCGAGGAAATCATGAACTGGGGTCCCGGCTCGCACGCGAGCACGTTTGGTGGCAACCCGGTGTCGTGCGTGGCGGCCCTGGAAACGATCCGGCTGCTCGAGGAAGGGCTGATGGCCAATGCGACGTCGGCTGGGGAGCATCTGATGACTCAGCTGCGCGAGCTACAGCAGCGCACTCCGCTCATCGGCGACGTGCGCGGTCTGGGGCTGATGGTCGGGATGGAGCTGGTGCGCGACCGCGACTCGAAGGAGCCGGCCGAGCTGGAGCGCGACGCGCTGGTGCAGGCGGCCTTTCAGCGGGGGCTGCTCCTGCTGGGGTGCGGCCAGAACACAGTGCGCTTCTGTCCGCCGCTGGTGGTGACGCCCGAGCAGATCGATGTGGCGGTGGAGATTGTGGAGGAGTCGCTGGGGGCGATTGGTTGAGGGCTTCCTCCCTCCGTAGCTGAATTCGCCAGAATTCAGACGCCTTGCGAATAGGGGCCGGGTTTGTCTGAATTCTGGCGAATTCAGCTACGGGTTTTTTGTTGCGACACGGACAGTACTTTGATATAATTCACAATTATTTACAGACGTCAAATCGTTAAGTTATTGCGCAATGGTGCATTTCATTACCTTAAGCTCTGACGTGCGAATTGCGGTTACGACGACTGCGGGAAAGTGCATGGGGCCGCAGGGTGTTCAAAATTTCGAGGGGTTTTTCATCACTTACGGGTCCCCTGTACCCCCGGGGCGCGATGAAAAACCTACCCCGTAAATCAACACCCACCGGCGACGGGTCGCCAGCGGCGAAGAACGTAAGTGGTCGGCGACGCGTAGAACCTGTGGAGGATGAAGTCGCCTTAGCAGGCGACGAGCAACAGCGAAAGGCAGCCCGGCTGGTCGTGAGCCGTCGGGCTGAGATGGACCAGGCGGGTCGGACGCCTGGCTTGGGGAGGCAGGCATGTTCGACGACGTTCTCAGGCGGTTGGGCCTCGGCGAGGTGCAGAGCGGCGTGTACGCCGACGGGTGGATCGAGCATCCGGGGGGCGAGGAGCTTGTGTCGCTCAATCCGGCGACCGGCCAGCCGCTTGGGCGCGTGCTCGGCGGAAGCCGGGCCGACTACGACCGCGTGATCGCAGCCGCGATGAAGGCCTTTTCGACGTGGCGCGTGCTGCCAGCGCCCAAGCGCGGCGAGATCGTGCGCCAACTCGGCAACGAGTTGCGCAAGCATCGGGACGATCTGGGTCTGCTCGTGACGCTCGAGGTGGGCAAGATTCGGAGCGAGGGGCGGGGCGAGGTGCAGGAGATGATCGACATGGGCGATTTCGCCGTCGGTCTCTCGCGGCAACTGTATGGGCTGACGATCGCCACCGAACGGCCGAACCATCGGATGTTTGAGCAGTGGCATCCGCTGGGTCCGATCGGGGTGATCACGGCGTTCAACTTCCCGGTCGCGGTGTGGTCGTGGAATGCGGCGGTGGCGGCGGTCTGCGGCGACACGTGCGTGTGGAAACCGTCGTCGCTGGCGCCGCTGTGCAGCGTGGCCGTGCAGAACATCTGCAACGGGGTGCTGGAGAAGCACGACCTGGCGGGATTGTTCACGCTGTGCGTCGGCGAAACGGCGGTGGGGGAATGGATCTCGTCGGATGAGCGGCTGCCGCTGGTTTCGGCGACCGGCAGCACGCCGATGGGGCGGAGCGTGGCCCAGGCCGTGGCCCGACGGCTGGGGCGATCGCTGCTGGAGCTTGGCGGCAACAATGGTTTGATCCTGAGCGAGTCGGCCGATCTGGATCTGGCGACGCGGGCGATTCTGTTCGCCGCGGTGGGAACGGCTGGGCAGCGGTGCACGACGCTGCGGCGGTTGATCGTGCACGAATCGATCGCCGAGGACGTCGTCGCGCGGCTGAAGCGGGCTTATGAGAGCATTCGGCCGGGCGATCCGTGGGAGGAGGGCGTGCTGCTAGGGCCGCTGGTAAGTCCGCAGGCGGTCGAGCAATTCACGACGGCGATGCGGACGATCCGGGAGCAGGGGGGCGAGGTGGTCGTCGGCGGCGAGCCGATCGATCGGCCCGGTTTCTATGTGCAGCCGACGCTGGTGCGGGCCAAGCCAGAGATGCAGATCGTGCGACAGGAGACGTTTGCACCGATCCTGTACGTGCTCACCTATCGGACGCTCGAGGAGGCGATTGCGCTGCACAACGATGTGCCGCAGGGGCTGTCGTCGGCGATTTTTACGGATCGGCTGAGCGAGGCGGAGCGGTTCTTGTCGGCGGCGGGGAGCGATTGCGGCATTGCGAACGTCAACATCGGCACGAGCGGGGCGGAGATCGGCGGAGCGTTCGGCGGGGAGAAGGAGACCGGTGGCGGCCGGGAAGCGGGAAGCGACGCCTGGAAGGCCTACATGCGGCGGCAGACCTGCACGGTGAATTTCGGGCGCGAGTTGCCGCTGGCGCAGGGGGTGGAGTTTGGGTTGCCGGGGAGTTAGCGGGGCAGCGGGAATGTCGAATGTCGAAATTCAAAGGTCGAGGGAAGCACGAAAGTCGAAGCACGAAACGGGTGATCTTGGTGGCTGAGTTCGACAGAATTCGGACGCCCCTACGATTGGAGGATTGGCTTGTCTGAATTCTGGCGAATTCAGCTACGGGGAACTCCCCTTCGGATTTTGGTTTTCGTGCTTCCTTCGACATTTAAATTTCGAAATTCGGGCTTCTTTGGCAGCGCCGTCTGCCCGCGCAGGGGGCGGGGTACAATGGGCTCCTAGGCGGGGGAGCGGCAGCGCTGCTATGATTGCCCAATGG
>JAEZAS010000402.1 GCA_023430365.1 Planctomycetota bacterium | reverse complement strand
GAGCGCAGCGAAGGGCGTGGCGTGCGTAGGCGAAGCGTCGTGAAGCGCTTCCACACCCATCGCTGCGCTCCTGGGCGTGCCACCCTGACTCCTGACTCCTGACTCCTGAAATCTGAAATCCAAAATCCGACCTCCTACCCCCTCCGCCGCGGCGCATCCGTCAGCAGCATCGCCGCCACCGCGCCCGCCGCCGTCGCCAGCAGGGCCCCCGTCATCACCGGATGGGTCATCGCCCGCGTGTAGGCGCTCGTCCAGGTCGCAATGCCCGGATGATCGCCATGCGTCTCGCCATCCTCGCCCGCCTCGTATAACGCCCCGCGCGGATTGCGCGGCGGCTCGTTCGTGCGCTGCTGCCCCATGAACACCCGCTCGCCGAGCCAGTCGAACATCCGCGGCGCCAGCCGCTGCGAGGCGACCATCACCGGCCCCGAGCCGCCCACATAAATGTCGCGATGCGGCTTCACGGCGGCGTGCAGGTTTGTTCACCCAGGTGTCGAATCCGCCGAAGTGCTGAGTCGTCGTGTCGGCGACCTTCTGCAACTCCTCGCGCTGGCTCACGTCGGCCACGATGTGCATCGCCGTGCCGCCGGCTGCCTGAATCTGCTTCTCGACCTCGCCCAGCGCCTCTTTGTTGCGCGACACCAGCACAACCTTGGCTCCCTGACGCCCAGCCGCCAGCGCCGTCGCCATGCCGATGCCGCTCGACGCCCCGGTGATCACCATCACTTGCTGGTTCAGCGGTTTCAGTCGGACCGACATAGCTGGCAATCTCCAGGAGGAAGCGGATGTGTCTCTCGAAAACGTGCTGTCATCGAACACCACTTCTGCGAAGACCATGCCAGCCCCATCGCACCCAGGCCCCCGGTCCGTCACTGGACCATTCCCAGACTAAGGGAACCGAGGTTCCCCTTCCGCAACTTCTCTTCCTCGCCGCCGACGTGAACTTCCGTCACCTGGCTGTTGATCAACTGCCGGGGTTTATCAACACCCACCCCGGGTACAGGGGCCCCCAACTTGTTGATAAACCTGCCGAGTTAATCAACACCCCGTTGTCGCAGAGAAGGAGAAAGCGGGATGGCGTCTCCCAGGCTCTGCGGCAAACAAACTCCCACTACCGGCTCACGCTCCGCCGGCCGAAACCGTGGCCAACACTCTTTACATCTTACTAACAATATGTACAATTGTCAATGTACGGGGCCGCCACGTCGGCCTTTCCCAGAGGAGTTGTTTCCATGTGTCGCCCACTGGTCTTCCTGGTGCTGGTCATTGCCTGCTTACCCGCGCACGCTCTCTCGGATGAGAAAGGGGATCTCGACCAACTGCGCGGCGACTGGCGCAAGGTGCAATTCGAAATCGGCGGCACGCCCGGCGAAGTCGATCAGCAACCATCGCTCCGCATCCGCGATGGTAAGGTCGTGACGCTGCAAAACGGCAAGGAAGTCGACGGCCTCGAACTGACGCTCAAACTCGACCCGACGACCACCCCCAAGCTGCTCGACGTCGTCCTCCCCGACGGCCAGACCCTCGAAGGCATCTACAAGCTGGAGGAGGGCCGCTGGACGATCTGCCTGCACATCGACCCTGGCGTCAAAAACCGCCCCACCACCTTCGAAAGCCCGCCGGACAGCAAACTGATCCTCGCGGTGTTCGAGAAGGGCCGGTGAAGCTCAAGAGCCTGCCACGTAAGCCAGCCGCGGCAGCGGCGACCCCATCAGAGCCCACGGCGTAAGCCGTGGGTCATCGGTGCCCCGCAAGTGAAAGCCGCGGAGCGGCGACACTAAACAAGATTCACCGGCCCACACCGGCCCACCACCAACTTCACCACGAACAAGGGCTTGCCGGCTTAAGCCGGCTCCCCGTCTGCCACCGGCTTCAGCCGGTGGGGTATGCAGAACCAACGCGACCAATTCCCCCCAGCCGGCTTCAAGCCGGCTTCTGTCCGCGGCTTCAGCCCCGGCAGAACCCAAACCCAGCCCAAGGTCGAGAAGCCTGCTGAAGCAGGCTAAAGGGTGCAATCCCACGGCGCCACCCATTCCAGCGGCTGAAGCCGGTGGCAAACAAGCGCCGGCTGAAGCCGGCGGGGATCCTCGGCGGTCCATTGATCCGCTTCGTCCTACGTCACCAACCCCTTCGTCACCATCATGAACACGTCCTCCAGCGTCGGATCGCGTTCGGCGTAGCTCCGGAGGACCACTTTGTTGTAGACCAGCTGGTTGAGCAGCTCGGCGATGCCGCGGTCGTCAGTTTCCAGCTCGATCGAGCAGCTATTGACGTCGACGGCCACGTTCCGCGTGTAAGGGCAGCTGCGGATGACCGACAGGCCGACGTCCATGTTCTCGACGAACCGGACTTCGATCACCCGGTTGCCGGAGATCTTGCGATAGACGTCGGCGATCGGCCCGCTCATCAGCAATTGGCCTCGCTCGATGATGCCGACGCTCGTGCAGCAGTCAGCCAGCTCGGAGAGGACGTGGCTGCTGATCAGGATGGTCTTGCCCATCCGCCGCAGTTCCTTGAGCAGCGCTTTCACCTCGACGCGGGCCCGCGGGTCGAGGCCGCTCGAAGGTTCGTCAAGGATCAGCACCGGCGGATCGTGGACGAGCGTCTTGGCCAGGCACAACCGCTGCTTCATGCCGCGCGACAGGCCGTTCACGTAGTCGTTCCGCTTGTGCGCGAGGTCCAATAGCTCGAGCACGTCGGCGATCACCTGCTTCCGCTTCGTCTTGCCGATCCGGTACGCGACGGCGAAAAAGTCCAAAAACTCCCAGACCTTCATCCCGTCGTAGACGCCGAAGTTGTCGGGCATGTAGCCGACGCTGTGCCGCACCGCCATCGGGTCGCGCGTCACGCTGTGGCCGTTGATGATCCCCTCGCCGCGACTCGCCTTCAGCAGCGTCGCCAGAAAGCGAATGCTCGTGCTCTTGCCGGCGCCGTTGGGGCCGATGAAGCCGAACATTTCCCCTTCGGCGATGTGCAGGTTCAGGCAGTCCACCGCCCGAAAATCGCCGTAGTCCTTGCCGAAGTCTTTGAGTTCGATCATGGGGGGTAGAGTAGTCAGTGATCAGTTTTCAGTGGTCAGTTTTTAGTAAACAGTAGACAGTTCACAGTAGACAGTAAGAGGCCGGTTGCGCGTCGGCACGTTTCCTACTGTCTACTTTTTACTGTGAACTGTTTACTACGAGCTGTTTACTCCTCGCCGCCGTCGGCGTTTCGTCGCCGGGGGAATCGGGGCCTTCGCCGGTAGGCTCGTCGAACGGCATGCCATCGTCGGGGGCGACGCCGGTCTTGTAGTCCTCGGCGACGTTCACATCCGACTGCGGAGCAGGCAGTCGGCCGCGGGTCAGGTGCGCCACGACAAGCGTGTGAGCGCTCGTCTGCGGCGCTTCGGGATACACTTCTAACCCAGGCAGCTCTTCATCGGTCCAGGCAACGAGCCGCGCATCTCCCGGATTGAGTCGCAGCCGTTCCGAGGCCAGCCGCACCAGCCGGTTCAGCCGCACCTTGCCCTTGTCCTCTCTCGTCCGCTCGATCGAATCGGACATCACAAACGAATCGTCCCACTCGCTCGGCCGGGGAGCTTCCGCATCGGCCGCCGCCTGAAAACGGACCGGCGCCGCGGCCTGCGACTTCACTTCGCCCAGATAGGCGACCTGCAGCTCGCCGCTGGGTGTCTTGCGCAGAACGCCCGCGTCGCGAAGCGTGAACGGGGTGCGGTTGAAGACCTGTAGGCCCTTGCTCTCGTCCCCGCCAAGCGCGATTCCGCCCCCCATCGGCAACATCTGCTCGCTGTGGACGAGGACCGTCGAGTTGGACGGCACTTGCACGTTTTCGAGCGAGATCGTTTCGTCTCGTCGCAGCACGGCGTCGGTCGGGGTGCGAGAGAAGGGGCGCTCGTAACGTGGATCGTCCGAGAAGGGAAGGGCCAGGGCGTTCGCATCATCGAACGTCAGCCGATAGCGCGTCGCCAGCGACGTGTAGAACGCCATGTAGCGAGTCAGATGTCCTCGCGGATGGTTGCCTTGCAATTCGAGCACCGCAATCTCCGTGCGACTCCGCACGAAGCCGATGTCGAGCTGTGCCATACGCACGACGGCGAGCGCGCCGACCACGGCGATGATCGGCGCCGCAAACCAGGCCCATTCCACCCGGCCGAGCAGCCAGAACACCAGCCAGTTCAGTGGCACGAGCACGGTCAAGTAAACCGCCAGCACCTTGAACACAAAGTCGGCCCGCGGAATCTTCACACCCGCCGCCTCCAGCAGCGACTGGCGCGACGCTTCGGCCGCGGCGCTAAAGTCGTTCCACCCCGCCACGCCCGACTGCGGCGCCGCGTGATAGCCGTTGAAATGCCAATCGTCGATATCGGGATGCACCTGGTAAAAGGCCGCTTCCCGCACCGGTTCTTCGGGTAGTTCTGCGTAGGGATTCCGTGGGTTCAGCTGCGGCAGGTTGGTGGACGGCTTCGGCCGGGCGGCCTCGATCGCCTCACGTTCCTCGCGCGAATCGACCGGCAAATAGCCCGCATCGCGCGAGAAATAGCGGAGCGTAGAAACCAATCGCGGGTCGTTCGCCACCGAGTGGAAGCCCTTGCCAGTCCACTTCATTTGCAGCTCGCCGAGCTGCGACTGGCTGAACTCGCGTCCCGGCCGGCGGAGCAGGGCGGAGTTGAAGAAATTGTCGAAGCCCTTCCACTTCACAATCCGCAGATCGGTGAGCGAAAACGCGGTGGCCACGGTCCGGCCGCCACCGACGCGCCGCTCGGCCACCAGTTGGCCGGTGTTTTCCACAAAGTTGGCCGATGGATGCAGGGCGAGGTCGACGCCGATCAGCGGCTGCCCTTCGCTGATGCGGATTGTGCGGGGGCGTCCCCCGTCGGCCTTCGACTTGAGCGACCAGGTGTCGCTCATCGGCTGAAGGGCGGCCTGGTCATACTCCACGGTCGACGCCGCCTTGGCGGGCAATAGCGGTTCGAGAAAGCTTCCTTTCAATTTGTCGAGCGAGTTCGGCCCGCTGACGATAAGCTGGCCACCCCAGTAGATCCAGTCGATCATCGCCTGCTGCTGCTCTTCGGTCAGCACGGCTGGGTTGACATCGTCCCAGACGATGAAGGCGACCGTCGTCCAGGCGAGCGGATGCGAGGGCAACGGAGCCCGCCGGTCGACGCGCGGCAGCGAAACATCGTAGAACCGACCGCTCGGGAGAAGCATCAACTCGTCCGAGCTTTCCGACACGCCGAGGGCCACCGAGTCGAGCCGATCGACGTAGGTATAGGCGCTCGGGTTGGCGGCCAGGACGACGAAGAAGAATTCGTGTTCCTTCATCACGCTGCCACCCATCCGCACGTCCATCTGCATGCTGCCGCCGTCGACGCCATACAGGCTCGTCTGGAGCGTGTAGGTGCCAAAGTTGATCTGCCGCCGCGGCAAGTAGAAGAAGGTCTCCATGGCCCGCGTCTGCCCTTTGGGGAGCGAGGCGGGTCGATGGCTCGCGATGCGGAAGTTGGTGTGCTCGATGTCGAGCGGCTGGCCGTCGGCGTCGATGGCGGAGCTGCGCAGCTCGCCGATGAAGTCGTAGTTGTTCGCCCGGGCGAACTGCGACACGGCCGCCCAGTGCCCTGGCTTCACGCGCGAGATCTGCAACATCTTCTCGCGGTCGGCGGTATTGCCCTGCTCGACATCCTGCAGCAGGCGAATGTTGGGATCGTTCGGCAGCACGGAGGCCACCGGCATTTCGAAGTTGGGCTTCGGCTTCTCGAGCTTCTTTTTCTTCTTCTTTTTCTCTTCTTCCTCTTTGTCCTTCTCGGCGGTCTCGTCGCCGCTATTCCAGCAGCCGCCACAGCCGGGCACGACGACCAGCGAAAACATGGCGAGCAGCAGAACAAGCCACGCACAGCGATTCCAGCGGCGGTCGCTCAACGACATACAGCAAAGCCCCACAGGCGCCCACCGCCTGGCAGAAGTGCTCGGGATGAATTTCCCCTGGTTCGATTCCGGCGGACGAATCTTGATTCTCACCGGAACCATCGCGCTCGTCTACAGGCAAAACAGAATCCAATTCGCAGCAATCGCAAAGGCCCATCGTCCTCTCTCGTTCCCACGCTCTGCGTGGGAACGCCCGCTCCGGACGCTCTGCGTCCTGCGTCGTTCGCCCCTCGCGGCTGACGACCCACGACGCGGAGCGTCGGAGTTTGCGTTACGACGCAGAGCGTCGTAACGAGGTGTATAATCTCCGCCAAACCGGCGCCCACACCACAAGGACCGCTCCATGTCCGACACCTGGGACTTTTACTTCGCCAACGTCAACAACGAATTTGCCTCCCTGTTCGTCGATCTGGGGCTGGCCGAGGGCGCCCCCGACAGCAGCCGGCCGTGGCTACTGTGGACCTGGGTCTATCTGAACGATCCGAACGAGCAGGGGATGACGACCGACGAAGAAGCGCCAGTGCTCGACGAAATTGAAGAAAACCTCATGGAAGCCGTCGAAGGGGCGACGGCCGGCGAGCTCGTCGGCCGAATCACGACGGCTGGGCGGCGCGAATTCTATTTCTACAGCCCCACGCATATCGGCTACGAGGACGCCGTCGCGCGCACCCTGGCGCAGTTTGCCGGCTATCGCTTCGACTCGGGCGTGGAGCAGGACGCGGAGTGGAACCACTACCTGCGAGTGCTCTATCCGTCGCCGCACGACATTCAGCGGATCAAGAACCGGCACGTGATCCAGGTGCTCAGCGAAAACGGCGACGATCTGGAGAAACCTCGCATCGTTGCCCACTGGGCCTACTTTCCGACCGAAGCGGCGCGAGCGAACTTCATCGCCGAAGCGCGCAAGCTGAAGTATGCCGTGATCGGCGAGCGCAAGGTCGACGAGCCGGGGCACGAGCGGCCCTACTGCGCCCATCTGGAACGAATCGATTCGGTCGATTGGGGCACGATCAACGAAGTGACGATCGAGCTCTACGACCTCGCCGCAGCCCAGGACGGAGAATACGACGGCTGGGAAACCGGGCTGGCCGAGCAATAACGGGTCAAACCAACGTCGGCGACGGTTCCGGCAGGGCCGCCGGGTCTTCGAGGGCGGAGCGGACAAAGCGCTCGATGGTTTCGCAGTAGCTCTCGAGCGGCAGGTCGTCCCCTTCGACGCCGAACGGCTCTTCGACCGTCTCGCCGATCAGCTCCATGCCGAGCAGGAAGACCATCGCGACTCCCGTCACCAGCGGCGCCCACCAGCCGATTTCCATCGCCACCGCCCACGGGGCGAGGATCACATAGAGGATCATCCCGATCCGCAGCAGCGCCCGATAGGACGAGGGTGCCGGCGTCGTCCGAATGCGCTCGCAAGCACCGCTGACGTCCATGAGCGACCGAGCGTGCTGATCGAGAATCCACAGGCTCTCCTTCAGCCGCCCTTCGCGATTCCAGCGGTCGAGCGCTTGGTGCACGCGGCCGGCGATGTAGCCAGGAGCGTGGGAAAACGTCGTGGGCTCCTTCTCAAAACCAGGAACCTGACGCACGGTCGTCTCGCCGCGCAGGTGCATCCGCAACGCGTGGGCGAAGCCGACGAGCAACCGCGAGAAATCGGCCAGCTCGCTGGCGTCCGCTTCGACATGCGCCCGAACTTTGAGGGCCAGGTTGCGCACTTCGTTGTTGAGCGTGCCCCAGAGCTTGCGGGCTTCCCACCAGCGGTCGTAGGCCGCATTGTTGCGAAAGACGATCAGCGTGCCGAGCACTGCCGTGAGCGCCGCGGCTGCCTCATTGCCCGGCCGCCAGACCGGCAACTGCAGCCGCTCGACCAGCAAGGTGATGGCGACGGCGTAGATCAGAGAAAATCCGAGCCACGTAGCGAGCTTGCGGGCAATGTTCAGGCGGGGCATCATCGTCGGCCACAGCGAGGGATTCGGAGGGGACGACTACTCATAGCACGCAGAAGCCGTCCCGACCGATCCGGGCCCGCAAAGCCGGCAGAATCGCTCCAAAGAGGCCGCCGCGACCTATTCTTCCCCGCGCCGGGCCGCTGGCGTCGGAAAGCCGAGCCGCTTGTCGACTTTGTTGAGCAGTTTGCGGCCGCTGAAGTAGCGACGGAGGTTTTCGCAGATCAGCTCGGTCGAGTCATCCACCCGGCGGGCCGCCTGGGCGCCGACGTGCGGCGTAATGATCACGTTGGGCATATCCCACAGCTTGCTCGCCTCGGGAAGCGGTTCGACCTCGGTCACATCAAGCCCTGCGCCGCCGAGGTGGCCGCTCTCCAGGGCCGCGACCAGGTCGTCCTCTTTCACCACCTGGCCTCGGGCCACGTTGATGAGCAGCGAACCGGGCTTCATCCGCGCAAACTGCGGCGCCGACATCATGCCGAGCGTTTGAGAATTGAGCGGCACGCACAAGATCACATAGTCCGACTCCGCCAACAGCCGATCGAGCTGATCGGCGGGCCACAGTTCATCGACACATTCCGGCTTGTCGTCGGTGAAGATGTCGGTGGCGAGAATGCGGGTTTTGAACGGTCGCAAGGTCTCGGCGATTCGCGTCCCATTGCCGCCGAGTCCCACGATGCCGACCGTCGTGCGGTGCAGGTCGCGCGTCGGCCTGCGGATGAATTCCTTCTTTTGCTGGGCCCGGAAAAACGTCGGCAGACCGCGCAGCAGTCCGAGCAGCAGCGCCAGCGTCTGTTCGGCGACCTGGTCGGCGAACAGCCCCGAGGCGCTCGTGACGATGATGTCTTCTGTCTCGCACACTTCCGGGACCAGGCAATGATCCAGCCCAGCCGCCGACGACTGGACCCACTTCAAGCGCCCCTTGCGAACCACGTCGGGCCACGGCACCGGCACTTTGGCGTGGCCGCAGAAAATGTCGGCTTCGAGCAATTCGGTGGCGATCCGTTCCTGCCCGGCGTCGACGATCTCGTGCCCTGGAGCCGCCGCCTGAATGGCTTCGATGTGCCGCTTCTCAACCGGATAACAAAGGACAATACGCATAAGTGGTCGCTTGACTGTGCTTGGCTGCGGGCCTTGGCTTCGTTGCACAAGCCCGTACGTTGACAAAGGATAGGACGGCAGGTAGGGTTGCGGCAGAGACCCCATAAAGCCTCGGCCGACTGAATTTTGAATGTCCGATACGCTACCTCAAGTCCCCCCGCCCGACGAGC
This sequence comes from Planctomycetota bacterium, assembly GCA_023430365.1. GTDB lineage: Bacteria > Planctomycetota > Planctomycetia > Pirellulales > Pirellulaceae > JAEZAS01. The sequence goes on along the minus strand of JAEZAS010000402.1, from coordinate 9,289 downwards.
CGGCTGCAGAATCGCCAGCGGCGGAGCCCGCCGGGGGCGATCGTTCGATCGACGTCTACGTTCGTTGCGAGCGCCGGATTGGCTACTCGTTCCACGATCGGACCTTGCTCCGTGCAGCTTTGACCCACGCCTCGGGCGCCGAGCACCGTCTGGCTTCGAACGAGCGGCTGGAGTTCCTTGGCGACGCCATCCTGGGGCTGGTCGTCTGCGAACTGCTTTATCGGCAGTTTCCCGCCTACCTGGAAGGGGATCTCACCAAGGTTAAATCGGTTGTCGTCAGCCGGCAGACTTGCGCCAAGGTGAGCGAAGCGCTCGGATTGCAGGAATTTCTGATCCTCGGCAAGGGAATGACCACCCACCCGTCGGTTCCGCCGTCGGTGCTGGCCGATGTGTTTGAGTCGATCGTCGCGGGCATCTATCTCGATGGCGGCTACGAAGCGGCCCGCCAGTTCGTGATGACCTACATCGGTCCCGAAGTCGAAATGGCCGCCTCCGGCGAGCTCGGCAGCAACTACAAATCGCTCCTCCAGCAGTTCGCCCAGCGCGAGTTCGGCAGCACCCCCAACTATCACCTGCTCGACGAGAAGGGCCCCGACCACAGCAAGTGCTTCAAGGTCGCCGCCCAGATCGGCGGCTATCGCTATCAGCCCGCTTGGGGCCGCAACAAGAAGGAAGCCGAGCAACGGGCAGCCTGCAACGCCCTCGACGAAATCAAAGGGGAAGCGGCCACCTTCCCGTCCGACTGACCGTAGGGCAGGCTTCCAGCCGGCCCGGAAAATTGACCAATGACGAAATCCGAATGACCAATCCAGGTCGGCTGCCGTCATCCAAACAGTCATGGGTCATTCGGGCTTCGTCATTCTCCGCTCTTTTGTGTTCCTTCTTCCGGCCAGGCTGGGAGCCTGACCTACGGTGAGCCATGCGTTGCCTTGTCCTCTTCTCCGGCAGTCTCGAAAGCCTGCTCGCGGCGAAGCTGATGCAGGAGCAAGGCATCGAACCGATCGGCCTGTTCTTCGCGACGTTGTGCTCGCGCAATGAGCCACCGGTTGCTCTGGCGGATCGTCTCGGCATGCGGCTTAACGTCGTCGAGCAGGACGCGGACTACTGCGAGGCCATCCGCCACCCGACGCTCGGCCGCACCCGGCAGGCGGCGGCGTGCCTCGATTGTCGAGTTCATCTGCTCCGCCAGACGAAACTTCGCCTTCCGGAGACCGACGCCTCTTTCCTCGTCAGCGGCGAAGTCATCGGCCAGCGGCCGCAGAGCCAGAACCGCCCGGATCTCGACGCGGTGGCCTATCACGCCCAGGTCGAAGACCTGCTCGTCCGTCCACTCTCGGCCCGGTTGCTGCCGGAAACGCTGCCTGAGCGAGAAAAGTGGATCGACCGCGGGCGGCTGTACGCCTTTCATGGCAACGCGCATCAGGGGATGCTGGAATTGGCTCGTGGTTTCGGCTGGAACGATCTCCCAGCCTCGCGGCCGGGCTGCGGCCTGACCGACCGGGCCGTCTCCGCCCGCGTCTTCGACCATTTGCAGCACACGACCGGAAACGACCCCGCCGAGTTCAACCTGCTCGCTTTCGGCAGGCATTTTCGCTTCGACGAGGCGACCAAAGTGGTCGTCGGCCGGAACAAAAGCGAGAATGAGCAACTGCTCGAGTTCGCCGCCAGCCATCCGCTGACGCCGGCCCTGGGCAAACCCGCGAATTTCGCCGGTCCGGCAGCGTTGATTCTCGGCGAAGCATCCCCAGCCAGCCGAGCATTCGCCTCCGCGCTGCTCGCCCGCTTCGGCAAACCAACCACAGCGTCGCCGGCGGTCGAGTGGCGGCAAGCGGACGAAACGATCGTTCTGGAAGTTCAACCGAACGATCAGGCCGCGGCGGCAACTGCCATCGGCGCCCAATGAACGAAGGGTAAATCACTTGAATCGCACCTGGTCACTACCGCTCCTCGCGCTCGTTGTTCTCGTCGGCTGCTCTCGCCCGGTGGAGACGCCCGCGCAGCTCGAATCAGAACAAAACCAGCCGGTCGAACCCGATTTCGCCACGCAAGTCGCCACGGTGAAGGCTGGGCAGAGCGACCGCATCCAAATCGAGGCCCAGCCGATCAGCGACGAGGAGTTGCAGTCGCTCGCGGGTCTTGAAAACCTCGAGGTTCTGATCCTCGACTATCCCACCAACGCGATTACCCGCGAAGGTTTTGCCACGCTCGGCCAGTTGCCGAAGCTGATGCACCTCCGGCTGCGGGGTGTGAAGGTGGACGACGAGTCGGCCGAGCATTTGGCCAAGGCCACGGGCCTGCAAGTCCTCAACCTGCCACAGTCGGACGTGACCGACGCAGGTATGGAAAAGCTGGCGTCGCTGCAAAACCTCGTGCAACTGCGGATCGGCAGTTCGCAACTAACCGACGCTGGCCTCGAATCACTGAAGCAACTTCCGAAACTCAAGCGCGTGCACTTGATCGCCGTGCCGCTGACCGACAAGGGGCTCGCCGTGTTTCACGACCTGCCCAAGCTCGAATCGCTTTACATCGACGGCGCCAAGCTCAGCGACGCCGCCTACGAGCGACTCTTCGCGGCCAAGCCGGAGCTGCACGTCCACGTCGACCAGGCCCACCACGACCGCGACCCCCACGCCCATCCGCACTAACCGTAGAGTAGGCTTCCAGCCTGCCCGGGAAAAATGACGAACGACGAAGCTCGAATGACCAATGAACCGTGGCGGAACATTCTCGGAACGGTTCATCCCAGGGAGGCGTAGCCGACCTGGTTTGGTCATTTGGATTTCGTCATTCGTCATTTCCCTTTGGTGATCGGCGCCTTCTCGTTGAGGATTTTCCACGGGCAGGCTGGAAGCCTACCCTACGTCGGCGCTGGCTTGCCCTTGGCCGGCCGGCTATATTGAGCGTCTTCCCGCAACCTTTCCCGCCTTGGCGTATCCATTATGAAACACAAGCCTCTGGTCGCTCTCTCCCTGCTGCTCGTGCTGCCGCTGGCCACCTCGGCCTGGTCGTATTACCGCCAGGAGAGCGCCGCTCGCGAAATGACCGTGTCGGCCCAAAAGTTTCTCGATTTGCTCTCCGCCGAGCAGCGCAAGGCGGCTCAGCTCGACTACGACACGCCCAAGCGCGTTGATTGGCACTTCATTCCAAAGGACTCGCGCAAAGGATTGCAGATCCGCGATATGAAACCGGATCAGCGCGAGGCGGCCCACACGCTGCTGCGGTCGGCATTGAGCCAGATCGGCTATGACCGGGCCGTCAAGATCATGGACCTGGAAAACCTGCTGTTCGAGCTCCAGAAAGGGAAGTCAGGCCCGCTCCGCGATCCAGAACGCTACTACTTCACCGTCTTCGGCAAGCCCGAAGGGGAAGGGAAGTGGGGTCTGAGCGTCGAAGGACATCACATGTCGCTCAACTTCGTCGTCGAGAAGGGCAAGGTCATCTCCTCCACGCCTGCCGCCTTCTGCACCAACCCAGCCGAGATCAAGAACGAAGTGATTCCGCGGTTCAAGAAGGGTGATCGGGTCATCGCCAAAGAAGAAACGATCGCCTTCGAACTGCTCGGAGCTCTTACCGACGAGCAGCGCAAGACCGCCATCTTCCTCGGCGAAGCCCTGCCCGAGGTGCGAGCCGCCGGTCAACCGCAACCGCCGACCAGCGAGCCGATAGGCATCGCCGCCAGCGAATTGAAGCCCGAGCAGGCCGACCTGCTGCGGAAGCTGATCCAGGCCTACGCCGACAACATGCCGAGCGAAGTCGCCCAGGAGCGGATGGACGACATCGAGAAGGCCGGCTTCGACAAGGTCCACTTCGGTTGGGCTGGAGCGCAGAAGCCAGGCGTCGGCCACTACTATCGCGTGCAAGGCCCCACGTTCCTGATCGAGTTCGTCAACGTGCAGCCCGATGCGGCGGGCAACCCGGCGAACCACATCCATTGCCTCTGGCGCGACGTGCGCGGCGACTTCGCGATTCCGATCGAGAAGTAAGACTTCCGGCCGTTCTTTTGAGCGGGCACAGCCTCTGTGCCCGCTACCAGGCAACAGTCGGCACACGCGGTGTGCCGTCACCATGGCGGGCGGACGACTCCCCGATCGAACGAATCCCAGCGAGCCTCTTATGCTCGACCGACGTCCCTGCTGTGGACTGCTTCTGGCTGCGGCCATTCTCGTTCCCTTGCTAGCCGCGGCCGAAGATTGGCCGCAGTTTCGCGGGCCGACAGGGCAGGGGATCTCTCAGGAGAAAAACCTGCCGACCGAGTGGGGGCAGGACAAGAACGTCGCCTGGAGGACCAACCTTCCCGGCAACGGCTGGTCGTCTCCGAGCCTGTCGGGCGGCCGGATCTATCTCACGTCCGCGATTCCCGCCGATGAGAGCAGCGGTAGCGAGAGCCTGCAGCTCGCAGGGCTGTGTGTCGATGCGAGAACCGGCGCGCTCCTTTGGCAAACCACCCTCTTCGAACAAGGCGCCGACGCTCCGAAGATTCACAGCAAGAACAGCCACGCAAGCCCGACGCCGATCGTCGCTGGCGATCGGATTTTCGTCCATTTCGGCCATCAAGGGACCGCCTGCCTGGACCGCGAGGGGCGAATCGTCTGGAAGACGACCGAGCTGAAGTATCCGCCGGTCCACGGCAACGGCGGATCGCCGGAACTGGTCGACGGCTTGCTGATATTTGCCTGCGACGGCGGCAGCGAAGCCTTTGTGGGGGCCCTCGACGCCGAGACCGGCAAGGTCCGTTGGCGGTTTGACCGTCCGGGGGATGCCCCGAAGAAATTTGCCTTCTGCACGCCCCTGACGATCACCGTCGAGGGGCAGAAGCAGGTCGTGATTCCGGGATCGGACAGCGTCAGTGCGCTCGATCCTCAAACGGGCAAAGAAATCTGGCAGGTGCGCTACAAAGGATACTCGGTGATCCCCCGGCCCGTGTTTGGGCACGGCATGATCTTTCTCAGCACCGGTTACGACTCGCCGACGGCGATGGCCATTCGCGTCGACGGCCAGGGGGACGTTACCGATACCCACGTCGCCTGGACGCTCAAGAAAGGTTCGCCGAACACTCCCTCGATGCTGCTGAGCGGTGATGAGCTGTACATGGTGTCGGACCGCGGCGTGGCGAGCTGCGTCGATGCCCGCACCGGCGAGCCCCACTGGCAGGAACGGGTCGGCGGCAATTTCTCGGCTTCTCCGATCCTGGCTGGCGGGAAGGTCTACTTGCAAAGCGAGGACGGCGTGGGAATCGTCCTGCGAGCCGGAAAGACGTTCGAGAAGCTGGCGGAGAACAAAATGGGCGAGCGGAGCCTCGCCTCGTACGCTCTGGGGGACGGAGCCATCTTCCTGCGGACCGAAAAAGCCCTCTACCGCATCCAGCGAGAAACCCGGTAACCGTTCGGTCGCCCCTACTAGGGGGCTGGCAGAACAGATAAAATCGGGCATCGTTAGCGGCTGGGTTGAGTTGCCCGAAAGGGCGATCTCTGCCGACTCCAGGCTGCCCGAGAGTGACCGCCGGGGAACCTATTATCCGGCGTCTTTCGAAGGCGCAAACTCCGCGGTTGTTTCTGCTTACAGTCACAATGCCGTTTGGATGTCGGCAACCTGACTAGTCGCAACGACTACAACTGCCGATGTTGTGTGAAATCGCCTGAAATTCGAAGGCCCAGGATCGCTTTCCGGTTTTACCGGGTACAGCCGCCAGGCTCGCGCCGACGGGCGCAATGCTACTAGAACGGAGTGAGCACGAACGTGGATCTCGAACGCTATATGGGGCCTTATACGCCCCCGACCACTTCGCTTGTCGACGCCCTGCAGTACTGGGCCGACATTCAGCCGCTCGAAATCGCCTACTACTACACCGACGGCGAAGAGGAAGAGTGGAAGCTGACCTACGCCCAGTTCGACCGGCGCGCCCGTGCGATCGCGTCCCGGCTGAGCGATCTGGGCATGCGTGGGGAACGGGCCCTGCTGCTCTATCCGCCGGGCCTGGAGTTCCTGGTCGCCTACTTCGGCTGTCTCTATGCCGGCTGTGTGGCCGTTCCCGCCTATCCGCCCCGCCGCAACCGCAATATGGGCCGCATCCAGGCGATCGCCGACGACGCGCAGGCCAAGGTCGCCCTGACCCTCTCGGAAGTGACCGAGCGGAGCGAAGACCTCCTCGACGAAGCGCCGAACCTGAAAAGCCTGATCTGGATTCCGACCGACACGATCGAGGATCACGAAGGGGACGACTGGAAGGCTTCGCGCATCGACCCGCATGGCCTGGCGATGCTGCAGTACACCTCCGGTTCGACCGGCGCCCCGAAGGGGGTGATGCTCACGCACAAAAACCTGATGAGCAACGTGCAGCTCATCATGTACGCCTTCGAACCCACCCGAGCGGGCTCGGGCCTCTCGTGGCTGCCGACCTATCACGACATGGGGCTCGTCGGCGGCGCGCTGAAGGCGATGTACTTCGGACGGCCGAGCGTGCTGATGTCGCCGATGTCGTTCCTCACGAAGCCGGCGCGGTGGCTGCGCGGCATCTCGAAGTACCGCGTGTCGATCAGCGGCGGACCGAACTTCGCCTACGATCTCTGCACGCAGAAGATCACCGACGAGCAGATGAAGGGGGTCGACCTGAGCTGCTGGGAACTCGCCTTCAACGGCGCCGAACCGGTCCGGGCCGACACGCTGGCAAAGTTTACCGAGCGTTTTGCCCCGTACGGGTTCCGAGCCAACTCGCACTATGCCTGCTACGGCATGGCTGAGACGACGCTCATCGTCACCGGCAGCTACGCCCGCAAGGCCCCCGTCGTGCGCGCTTTCGACGGCAAGGCGCTCGACGCCAAGCAAGTCATTCCGATGGAAGCCGGCCAGGCGGGCGCACGTTCGCTCGTGGGCTGCGGTCGGGTGCTGCCGGGCGAGCGCGTCGCGATCGTCAATCCGGAAACCTCCGAGCTGCTGCCGGACGACCGGATCGGCGAAATCTGGGTTCAGAGCCCCAGCGTCGCCCAAGGCTATTGGAATAAGCCGGACGACACCCAAAAGACCTTCCAGGCCCGCCTGCTGGGGACCGCCGAAGGGCCGTTTCTCCGCACCGGCGACCTGGGTTTCATCGATCAGGGCGAACTGTTCATCACCGGCCGCCTGAAGGACCTGATCATTGTCCGCGGGGTAAATCGTTATCCTCAGGACATCGAGATGACGGTCGAGAAGGCCAGCAACATGATCAACGCCGGCGAGGTGGCCGCGTTTGCCGCCGACCTGGCGGGTCGCGAGCGGCTGGTCGTCGTGGCCGAGATCGAACGGATCCGCCGCGACGATTGGTCCGATGTGATCGCCGCGGTCCGCCGCGACGTGACCGCCGAGCATGACCTGCCGCCCGACGCCGTCATCCTCGTCCGCTTCGGCACCATTCCCAAGACCTCCAGCGGCAAAATCCAGCGTCACGCCTGCCGCGAGGAATTCCTGGCCGACAAGCTGAACATCGTGCAGCAGTGGCGAGCCTGGGATTCCGGCGAGACGGAGCGCGACGGCGAAGGTCTCGTCCCGGCGACGGAAGACACCGTTCAGGGCCGGCTGCGCGAGGACGTCAACCAGTCGATCGTCGACACGGTCATTCGCCACGTCCGCGGCATCGCCAAGGAGCGGGCCAAGGTCGTGACGCTCGACACCAACATCGTGACCGATCTGGGCCTCGACTCGCTCGAACGGCTGCAGATCGCCAACGAGCTGGAAGAAACGTTCGGCGGACGGTTCCCCGAAGACGTGCTCGCGGAAATCGAAACGGTCCGCGAAGTGGCCCAGGCCATCCAGACCTACATCGGCAGCGAATCGCGCACCGAGCGTGTCGCCGCCCTCGAGCAAGCCAAGCCGAAGGGAGAAATCCCGGAGGAATGCTACAACTTTGGCAAGACGCCGGAATACCGCCGCCTGAAGCAGACCATCCGGATGCTCACGTCGACCGGCGTGCCCAACCCATTCCTCAAGCCGCACGAAGGCTTGACGATGGATACGGCGAAGATCGAGGGGCGCGAGCTGATCAGCTTCTCGACCTACAACTACCTGGGCATGTCGGGCGATCCGGAAATCGCCAAGGCGGCCAAGGCGGCCATCGATAAGTTCGGCACCAGCACCTCGGCCAGCCGACTCGTCTCGGGCGAAAAGACCGTCCACGTCGAACTGGAGCGGCTGATCGCCGATTTCCACGGCATGGAGGAATCGATCGTCTTCGTCGCCGGTCACTCCACGAACGAAACGGCCATCGGCCACCTGTTCGGCCCGGGCGACCTGATCATCCACGACTCGCTCTCGCACAACAGCATCATCCAGGGGGCGATCCTCTCCGGAGCCCGCCGCCGACCGTTCCCGCACAACGATTGGCGCTCGCTCGACGAGGCGCTGCACGAGGTGCGTCACGAGTACCGCAAGGCGGTCGTGATCATCGAGGGAACGTACAGCATGGACGGCGACTATCCCGACCTGCCGAAGTTCATCGAGATCAAGAAGCGGCACAAGGCGTTTCTGATGATCGACGAAGCCCACTCGCTCGGCGTGCTGGGCAAGACGGGACGCGGCGTCACGGAGCACTACGGCTGTGATCCGCGCGATGTCGACATCCTGATGGGCACGCTCAGCAAGGCGATGGGCAGCTGCGGCGGCTACATCACGGGCAGCAAGGAGCTGATCGAGTACCTCAAGTACACGGCCCCCGGGTTCGTGTTCAGCTGCGGTTTGCCCCCGGCGGCCGCAGCGGCGGCGCTAGCGTCGTTGCAATTGCTGATCAAGCAGCCGGAGCGCATCGCGAAGCTGCGGCGGAACTCGCACCTGTTCCTCAGCGAAGCCCAGGCTCGCGGACTCAACACGGGTCTCAGCAAGGACACCGCCGTGGTGCCGATCATCATCGGCAACTCGATCAACGCCCTGCGGCTATCGCGGGCGATGTTCGAACGCGGCGTCAACGTCCAGCCGATTCTCTATCCCGCCGTGGAAGAGGAAAAAGCCCGCCTGCGGTTCTTCATCACATCGGCCCACACCGAAGAACAGATCCTGCATACGGTGCAGGTGCTGGCCGAAGAGATCGCCAAGATCGACCCGCGGCACCTGAACGCCGCGGTAGCCTCGGCCTAAGCGAAGTTCCTGGCCGCGTGCCACGCAATCGTCCAGTCCCCTCTCCCTCTGGGAGAGGGTTAGGGTGAGGGCGGCCCGCAGCGCTAATTGCTTCGCTGCAAGAAACCGGGGCCCAATCAATTAGCCCCAGCCAGCGCCCATCAAACCGCAATCCTCCCTCACCCCGGCCCTCTCCCAAAGGGAGAGGGAG
>JAEZAS010000196.1 GCA_023430365.1 Planctomycetota bacterium | reverse complement strand
GGCTGGAGCCTGGGACGGAGGGTCCGCTTGGACACCGGCTACGGGTCTTACTTCGCGTGCAGCGCCGCATGGGCTGCGTCATCGTGCGGGCGATTGTCGTGCCCGCGCTGGGCCGATAGTTCAAGGTGATCGACGAACTTCACATTCGCACACTCGTCGATCTCCGCCGATCGGCAGGCGAGGTACTTCGGAATGAAGAACCGGCAGGGACCGCCGCTCGCGACCGGCAGTGGTTCGCCACTGAGGCGATAGATGAGCAAGGCCTTCTCGCGGACCTGGTCGAGCGGAATGCTCGCGTGAAAGTCGTCCCGCGAAGCGTGCAGCGTGAGCCACCGGGCTTCGGCCTTGGCTCCGACGCGTTGCAGCAGGCCACTTAGCTTGATCGCATCTCCCTGGCGTCCTTCGGCGACCTGGCTGACGTCGATGATCTGCTGCGCCGGGTCCAGCGAGGACAGATCGGAGAAGGTGAGGTCGCAGAGGTGCTCAACGGCGCCCGTCACGCGAAGTAGGACAGGTTCAGCCATTACGAGATCCATGTTGGAAGGGGACAACGAAAAATGGACGTCGCTCCGGTGAAGAAGCGACGTCCATGGTAGTAGTTCAGTCGGCCATCCGCGGACGGCCGTGACTGAGCGAATTACGAGCAACCCATGCTGTTGCCACAGTTGTGGCACAGGTAGCAGTTGCCGTTGCGGACCGTGATGGCGCCGCAGTTGTCGCAGCTTGGGGCGTCGAGTTGGAAGCGGGCGAACTGCTCGCTTCGTACGTTCGGGCCGCCGTTGGCGTCGATCTTGGGCAACGCGGTCGATTCGCCTTCAGCTTTCTTGGCGTGGCCGTTCGTTTGGCCATGCGTTCCGTTCGCTGAGCCGTTGGCCGGCTTGGTGGCCGGAGCTGCGGCAGGGGCGGGAACAATCGTCGCGGCCTGGGCAGTCGTTGCCGGAGTCGTCGTCGGCCCGCCAACCTTCTTGGCGACGGGCATCGGCTGTGAGGCGTCTTCCTCCTGGCCGCCGGCCTGCTTCGCAGCCGGAACGCCGGCGTTTGCTTCGCGGAAGCCGGTGAGGAACATGATGCCCATCCAGCGGAAGATGTAGTCGACGATGCTCTTCGCAATGCGAATGTCCGGATTGGTCGTGTGACCCATCGGCTCGAACCGCATGTGCGAGAACTTGTTGACCAGCGCTTCCAGCGGCACGCCGTACTGCAGCGAGATGGAGATCGCCGTGCCGAAGGCGTCCATCATGCCGCCGACCGTGCTCCCTTCCTTCGCCATCGTGATGAACAGTTCGCCCGGGCGACCGTCGGGGTAGAGGCCGACGTTGAGGTAACCCTCGTGACCGCCCACGTTGAACTTGTGGGTGATCGACTGGCGGGTATCGGGCAGCCGTTCGCGACGCGGGCGAGCGACAACCTTTTCCTTTTCTTCCCCCTTGTTCTCCTTGGTGGACAGCGGCTGGCTCTGCTTGCTGCCGTCGCGATAGATGGCGAGGGCTTTCAAGCCGAGTTTCCAACCCCAGGTGTAGGCGTCGGCGATGTCCTGCGGCGTGACGTCGTTGGGCATGTTGACCGTCTTCGAGATCGCGCCCGACAGGAACGGCTGAGCGGCAGCCATCATCCGGACGTGAGCCCGCCACTGAATGCTGCGAACGCCGTTGGCTGGCTTGAACGCACAATCGAACACGGCGAGATGCTCGTTCGAGAGCTCCGGAGCACCTTCGATCGTGTCCTGCTCGTCGATGTACTTGCAGATCGCCTTGATCTGATGATCGTCGTAGCCCAGCTTGCCCAGGGCCAGCGGAACGGTGTTGTTGACGATCTTCAGCATGCCGCCGCCAGCCAGCGACTTGTACTTCACCAGGGCGATGTCGGGCTCGATGCCCGTCGTGTCGCAGTCCATCATGAAGCTGATCGTGCCGGTCGGAGCGAGCACGGTCGCCTGGGCGTTGCGGAAGCCGACCTTGCGGCCGAGCGACAGCACGTTGTCCCAAAGCTCGCGAGCAGCGTCCTTCAGATAGCCGGGAACCGCGTCGTTGATCTGTTCGACCGCGTCGCGGTGCATCTGCATGACGCGGAGCATCGGTTCGCGATTGATGGCAAACCCTTCGAACGGACCGACGACAGCCGCCATTTCGGCGCTGGTCAGATTGGCGGAGCCGTGGAGCAGAGCGGTGATCGCCCCGCACAGGCCGTAGGCGCCTTCTGAATCGTAGGCGTTGCCTTCCGACATGATCAGGCTGCCCAGGTTCGAGTAACCGAGGCCGAGCGGACGGAACATGTGGCTATTGCGGGCGATGTCGTCCGTCGGATAGCTCGCGTGATCGACCAGGATTTCCTGGGCGATGAAGAAGATCCGGCAGGCCGCCTTGAAGCGGGCCACGTCGAACGTGCCGTCGAGCTGACGGAACTTCATCAGGTTGATGCTGGCCAGGTTGCACGCCGTGTTGTCGAGGAACATGTACTCGCTGCACGGATTGCTGGCGTTGATGCGTCCCGAGTTCGGGCAGGTGTGCCACTTGTTGATCGTGGTGTCGTACTGCACGCCCGGGTCACCGCATTGCCAGGCGCACTCGGCCATCCGCTGCATCAAGTAGCGTGCCTTCCACGACGGGCCATCCTTTGCTTCGTCGGTGACCCAGTGGGTCTTCCATTCCTGGTCCTGCTCGCACGCGTTCATGAACTCGTCGGTCACGCGGACCGACAGGTTGGCGTTCTGGAACAGGATCGAGCTGTAGGCTTCGCCGTTGAAGTTGGCGTCGTAGCCACCCTTTTCGATCAGGCAGTGGGCCTTCTTTTCTTCGCGCCACTTGCACTCGATGAACTCGAGAATGTCCGGGTGCCAGATCTTCAGCGACTGCATCTTGGCTGCTCGGCGGGTCTTGCCGCCCGACTTCACCACGGCCGCAATCTGGTCGTAGACCCGCATGAACGACAGCGGGCCCGACGGCTTGCCGCCGCCCGAGAGCTTTTCGCGGTGCGAGCGGAGGGTCGACAGGTCGGTGCCGGTGCCGCTACCGAACTTGAACAGCATGGCCTCGCTCGTGGCGAGACGCATGATGTCTTCCATGTTGTCCTGCACGCTCTGGATGAAGCACGCCGAGCCCTGCGGATACTCGTAGGGATTTTCCGGCTGCTCGACATCCATCGTTTCCGGATTCCAGCGCCAGTTGCACTTCGATCCGGTCACGCCGTAGAGATGGTGCAGGCCGACGTTGAACCACACGGGCGAGTTGAACGCTCCGTGCTGGTGGAGGCAGAGCCAGGTGAGGTCGCGATAGAACCGTTCGCCGTCTTCTTCGCTGGCGAAGTAGCCGTCTTCGATACCCCAGTCGGCGATCGTGCGGGTCACGCGATGGATAAGTTGCTTGACGCTCCGTTCGCGTTCCGGCGTGCCGTTCTCGCCGTAGAAGTACTTGCTGACGATGACGTTGGTTGCCAACTGGGTCCAACCAGCCGGAATCTCGACGTCCTTCTGCTCAAACATCAACTGTCCGTTCTCGTCCTTGATCTGCGCGCTGCGCAGTTCCCACTGAACCGTGTCGAACGGGTCAGCCGGCTGCTCCGGACAGAACAGGGGCTCCACTTTGAGTCCCTTGGAGAGTTCGCGAACGTCGTCCAATTTGGCTCCCGCACGGGCACGAGTACGCGGGGTGCTCACACTCGCCATCAGTCAGCTCCTTCTGCAGAGGCTCGCCCGGGAAGAGAAAAAAACCCGGCTACGGCATCATGCTTGTGAACAAATGATCAGATCAAATCCATCGGCTGTGGTCAACTTCCAAGTTCAGTTACGGTCGCTGGCCCGGTTAAGTTGGGCGGTATGGGTAGGCCGAAGAAATCGACACCTTATACACCATATATTGTAGCGCGACGGTAAGCTGCCACAACCATTAGCGGTCCGAGTTTACAAACCTACAACATCCCGTCAATCCAGCCGACCCATTGGCCCTAGGTGCTAGCTCCTCCAAGGCTTACGTTCGCAGGCCTGAGAGCTGAAGAGTTTTTGCGATGCTGGCATTTCGTCGCAAGCATCAAGGCCGCAAGCGTTTCCACCGAATGAAGGAAGCGCGAAGACGGATGGTGCCGTCGAGCAAAATTTGCGACGAAAATTGCTCTGCGTCATAGACGCCGGACCGAGCGGCCGGACGATCCGGAACAGGTTCCAGCCGGCGGGCCGCAGCGTACTGGACACTTGCGCTTCGCCGCTTCGTCCCGGATGAGTTTTCGCAGTAGAGTTTGCCTCAATGATTCCGCTTCCCCGATCGTTCTACTCTCGCGAACCGGCGCTCGTTGCCCGTGAGTTGCTCGGCACGTTGCTGTTGCGCCGGAGCAAGGAAGGGCTGACGGGCGGACGGATTGTGGAGACGGAGGCCTACCTGGCCGAAGGGGATTCGTCCTCGCACTCGCATCGAGGCCCCACGAAGCGAAACGCTTCGATGTTCGGCCCGGCGGGTCACGCGTATGTGTACACGATCCACGCCAAGTGGTGCGTCAACGTCGTCACGGAGGATGTCGGCAGGGGAAGCGCCGTGCTCATCCGCGCGATCGAACCGCTGTTTGGGTTGCCCGTGATGCAGCAGCGTCGTGGTCGCGAGAAGCTGTTGGAACTGGCTCGGGGGCCGGCGCGGCTTTGCCAGGCGCTCGACATCGACCGGCGACTCGACGGTTGGGATCTGACGCTCGGCAAGGAACTGTGGATTAGCGACGCGGCGGAAGATCGGTTGGAGGAACCGATTGTGACGAGTTCGCGAGTGGGCATCTCGTCGGCGACCGAGCTGATGCTGCGGTTTTTCT
>JAEZAS010000179.1 GCA_023430365.1 Planctomycetota bacterium | reverse complement strand
TCGTAACGCACCCCCGGACGCTCTGCGTCCAGTATCCTTGGCGAGAGTTTGCGCCTGCAACAGCAACACGACGCAGAGCGTCGGTCGCTGGCGGTCCCACGCAGAGCGTGGGAACGAGTTGATGTCTTCGCGCGGGGCCTCCGGAAGCAGGTTCGCTTCCGGCTATGGGCGGCTTACTTGTCGCCGGGCTCGTCCAGGTCGGACAGATCGTCCGGCACGTCGTTGTCGAGGTCGTCGTCCGCGTCTTTGTCCGCCATGTCGGCGAGGCGGGCGTTGATTTCGTTCATCGACGTCTTGCCGAGCGCCAGGGCGTAGGCGGTGGCGTGGGTGCGGCAGTGGGAGATGCTGATGAGCATCTCGGTGATGCCGACTTTCTCGCAGAGGTCGCGAGCGCCGCCCCCGAGGAGAATCCGCGGCCGGCCGCCGATCTCGTTCCGCACCTCGATGTCGCGCCAGTGGATGCCGCGCGTCCAGCCGGTGCCGAGGGCCTTGAGGACCGCCTCTTTCGCGGCGAATCGGCCGGCGTAGTGCTGCGTCGAGGCCTTGCGGGCGGTGCAGTACTCGATTTCGTGCGCGGTATAGACGCGCGTGAGAAACAGCTCGCCGTGCCGCTCGATCATCTGAGCGATCCGCAAGCATTCGATAATATCGGTGCCAATTCCAACGACGTTCATGCGTTTCAGCATAGCCCGAACGGGACCGTTTGACGACGCGGGGTAGAGGGCGGATGATGGGACCAGGAGGAAGTCCCCGGACTTCCGGCCCCCGACCCCGACTGCTCGTTACGACGCTCTGCGTCGTAACGCCAGAACGGACGCTCCGCGTCCCGTGCGAACGACGCAGAGCGTCGGTGCGTGCGTTCCCACGCAGAGCCTGGGAACGAGAATCTCCTGACCTCCGACCTCCGACTTCCGTCTCCTGACCCCTGACCCCTGTCCCATGTTCGAGCGTCGCTCTCTGAAACTGCCGATCACGCTGGGCGTGGTGATGATCGTCCTGGTGGTCGTCCTGACGATCGGCTGGGTGCTTATCACCGTGTTTCCGGCGGTCCGCGGCGGCGGATACTCGGGGCTGTACTGGGCGCTGCTCGCGGTCGGGGCCACGCTGCTGGTGTTCGTGCTCGTCGGCGTGGTGATGTACCTGGTGCTGACAATCAAGGCGGTGAACTTGAATCAGCGGCAATCGAATTTTATCGATAGCGTCACGCACGAACTGAAATCGCCGATCGCCTCGCTCAAGCTCTACCTGCAAACACTCAACCGCCGCCAATTGACCGCCGAGGAGCAGCACACTTTTTATCGCTCGATGCTCGAGGACGTCGAGCGTTTGGATTCGTTGATCAACCACCTGCTCGATGCGGCGCGGCTGGAGCGCACGCCGGAGGAGGAGGAGTACGACGACGTGCTGCTGGCCGAGATCTTGCGGCGGATTGCCGACGAGGTATGCCTGCGCTTCCAGGTGCCGGCCGACGTCGTCGACATGGACCTGGCCCCCTGCGTGATCCGCGCCCGGCCGGTCGATGTGGAGCTGATCTTTCGCAACCTGATCGACAACGCCGTGAAGTACGGCAACGATCGCGATCCGCGCGTGCGAATTAGCGTTTCTCCCGTCACGGAGGACAAGATCCGCGTGTTGGTGAGCGACAACGGCCGGGGGATTCCTACCAAGCTCCGGCGAAAAATCTTTGGACGGTTCGTGCGACTCGGCTCCGAACTGGAGCGGGAAAAACCGGGAACGGGGCTCGGCCTGTACATCGTGCGGACGCTCGTCACGCGTTTGGGCGGCAAGATTCGGTTGCTCGACAACGGAGCCCGGCCGGGAACGTCGTTCGAGGTGCTGCTGCCGGGGCGATTGGTGGAAACCGGCGCCGTCGAAGGCGAGTCGACGCCGGCCGCCTCGCTCGGCAAGTCAAGCTAACCCACCCTCAGCCGGCGGATCACATCCGCCTTAAAACATCGCGAGGACGCCGCTACCGCCGAGCGAGCAGGACGCGGAGCGTCCGACAGGGCGTTACGACGCAGAGTGTCGTAACGAGGGAGCCGTAACGAGGGAGCGAAGGGGGGAGGGGAGGCTCGGGTTCTGCCTCTTTTTTTCCGGCGAGTGACCAAACGTGTCACTGGCTTCCGGTTGACTGTGGGATGACGTGCTCTGTGGTTCACGCATCCTGATTTGATCGGAGGTTTTCGCCATGATCGCCGCCGCTCCCGCTACGACGGAGTCGCCCTCTGTTCGCTCCGTGCCGCTCCCTCCTTCGGAACGCGATTTCGAAGTTTATCGCCGGACCGCTGTGGAGGGGCGGACGACGCGCGAAGTGGCCGCCGAGTTCAGCCTCTCGCAGACGCGGGTGATGCAGTTGCGCGTGAAAGTCGCCGAGTGGATCGGGACGCATCTGCCAGCCACCGGGCTGCTCGACCCCGCCGAGCGGCTGCGGGTGGCGCAGACGCTGGCCTGCGAGCAGTTGCAGTATCAGTACGAGGAGGCGATGGAAGCTTGGCGGCGCTCGGTGGCGGTGCAGCAGACGACGCGGATCGTCGGCGGCGCGATGAGCGACGGCGTGACGGTGGTGAAGGATTCGCAGGGAGACCCACGCTACGTTCGACTCGCCACGCAGATCTCGAAGGCGATCGCCAAGCTCGGCATGGCCACGATGCCCGATCCCGAGACGGCGATTCCCGTCACAAGCCTGACGAGCGCGGCGAACCACCCGAAGGAGGACTGTTCAGAGTCGTCGAACGCTCCGGTGCTGCCAGCTGCGCCTGCGGCTGAGACGCCTCGCTCAACCGCTGCCGAGCCTTGCGCTTGCGAAGAGCACACGCCGCCGAAGTCGGTTCGTGTGACGGGCGAATCGCTCGAAATCGGGACTGTTCAAGAGGTGCTCGCGGAGCTGAACAACGTGCCGCGAAAGATGCAGAAGCAGCGCGAGCGTCGGCAGCAATTGCGGCGCGAGCTGTTCGCCGGAGACGCGCCAGCGCCGCTGCTCCGCTGATGCGAGGGCGGATGACGTGGCAATAGCTTTTGGAGCAGAGGTGCTGCGCGCCGCATCGAGACTGTTCACGCTCGTGGCG
>JAEZAS010000130.1 GCA_023430365.1 Planctomycetota bacterium | reverse complement strand
GGCGGACGATCACGAGCAGTTGATCGCCCGGAACAAGGACCTGCACGACAGCAGCGTGCCCAGCGGCAACTCGGTCGCGGCGACGGCCTTGCTGCGGCTCGGCAAGCTGATCGGCAGCGAGCGATTCATGCAGTCGGCCGAGCGAACGCTGGACTTGGCGACGCCGATCATGCAGCAATCGCCGGCTGCGGCTGGGCAGTTTATGATCGCGCTCGACTTCTACTTCGGGCCGACGCCGGAGATTGTCATGCTGGGCGATCGCAACGACCCAGCTGTCGTCGACGCGCTGAAGAACCTGCGGAAGCGATTCCTGCCCAACTATGTGCTGGCGCTTCGCCCGCCGGATGGGCACGGCGTCTCCGGGCACTTGGATGCCATGTTTGAGGGGCGCACGGTTCAGCTGCCGGCGCCTACGGTGTTTGTCTGTGAGAATTTTGCCTGTCAGGCGCCGACCAATGGACTCGATGGGGCGATCGCGACATGGCACAAGCTGACGCTCGAGCAAGACCTGGCGGCTGTGGCAACCGCGGAGGATAAGCCGGCGGCGCCGTAGGAGAAGGAGAATCGTCGACTAGCGAAATCGACTCTCTAGAGCTGGATCGCGACTGGTTCGCAGGATGCCTTCGGCGGCCCGGCGGACGTCGGCATGGTCGTCTTGCGAAAGCTGCAAGAGCCAAGGGCGGGCGTCGATGTTGTGCATCGTCGGCAACGCTTCCGCGAGCTTGCGGCGGACATCGGGATCGGGGTGGACCAGCGCCCGGCAGATCGGAAGATCGACGGTGCGGTAGCCTCGGCGGCGAAGCTCGGCTTCGGCGGCCGCGGACAAATTGACGCTTAGATCGTGCAGCGAGCGCATGACGTCGAGATCGCTCTGCTGGCGCAGGAAGGCGGCGTCGTCGATCGCTTGGGACTGAGCCGGCTGGGGTTTCGAGCGAGTGAGCTCCAATTGCCGGGTTGGCAGCGGCTGGGCTTGGGGGGCCACGAGGCGTTTGGGCTCGGCGGCTTGGAGGTCGGTTTGAGATTCGGAATTGGTGATTCGTGGAGAATCGGTTGAGGTCACGTCGGCGGACATCAAGGGCAGGGCAGCGAGTTGGTCGTCGTCCGAAGGGGGCGGGACGTAGGTGAGCGGGGACCGCAAACGGTCATCGATCAGAGCTTCAGCGTTAGATCTCTGACTGTTCGCCTTCGACGAGGCGACTTGCGAAGCGGCGGGCTTGCTCTCCACTTCGGTGAGGACGGGTGAGCTGCGGAGGATCGACTCGCAGCAGAGCAGCACTTGGCTCAGGTCGCCGGTGTCGTCATCACGCGGCCAAAGAGCCATCCGCTGCGCCCACCGGCGGGCGACGTAGCGTCGCTCCTCGGGCATCGTGGGCAGGCAATCGTTGAGTTCTTTGGAGAAGCGATGAAGGCGATCACTCGCTTCCGCGGGAGGCAGGAACTGCCACTGGGTGAGTGCTCGATCGAAGCTTTGCGAAGCTAGCGAAAAGACTTCCTCACGGTCGTCGTTCAGGGCCAGCACGAGGGGCGAGATTCCATCGGCGCCGAGTTCGAGAAGCCGATCGGCGGCGGCCGTGCGAACCTCGAGGCGATCGGAACGTAATAGGAGCGTGAGCGTGGCGACGGCCGACTCACGCGAACGGTCGATCGACCATCGCAGGGCCCAAGCCCCGGCAGCTAGCAAGACCAATGCGATCAGGGCCACGGTCAACGACCGGGCTGACAGCATTCGACTTGCTACTCGACGGATCACGTTCATCCTGGTTGCTAAACGCCAGTTGCCCTTTCTCCTCTGCCACGACGGCGGATTGTTACCTCGCCCACTCCACCGCACCAAGGCCAACTTCTCATCGGAAGGGGTGCGGGCGGGTCCGCCACTCCCTGCTTGCTGCTAGCAGCGGTCACCGCGGGGAGAATCGATCGTCTTTTTCTGGTCCACTCAGCCGGCAGAAGCCGAATAATCCTGCACGCCGGCAAAACTTGCCGGATGCCAGATGCGGGCTACAGCCTGCGCCGGCGTCTGCACGAAGTTAGGGGGTACGATGGCCACGTTCTATCGCGCTTTGGGCAGCTCTCGAATCAGCGCTCGGCTGATCGCCGCAACCATCGCCTTGATGACGCTCGCCTGGCTAGCATCGAAAGGTCAGGCGGCCGACGCCGTGGACGCATCGGACAAGACGCGTCTGGAAGCGGCCAAGGCGATTCCCTTCGCTCGCATGAACGAAGAGACCCAGCGGAAAATCCTCTCGGTCGTCGAGAACCCCAGCCTCTTCCGTCGACTACCGACCAAGACCGTCGACTGCGATCCCGATCTCTTCCTGTTCCTGGTCCGCAATCCGGAAGTTGTCATCAACGTCTGGCAGCTGATGGGCGTGTCGAACATGACCGCCAAGCGCATCGGTACCTATGCCTGGGACGGCAACGACGGCTCGGGCACCCGGTGCAATGTGGAACTGGTTTACGGTACCGACAATCTGCACATTCTCTATGGCGACGGCTTCTACGAAGGACCGCTGCTCAAGAAGAAGATGTACGGCCGATGCGTGCTGGTGCTCCGCTCGGAAGCTCAGAAGGGCGCCGACAACCGCACCTACGTCGGCAGCCAGCTCGACGTCTTTTTGAGCGTCGACAACGCCGGCGTCGATCTGCTTGCTCGCACTCTTGGGCCGATGGTCGGCAACACGGCGGAAGCCAACTTCGAAGAGTCGGCTAAATTCCTTAGCCGACTGTCGCAGACGGCTGAAACCAATGCCACCGGTATGCATCGCCTTGCTGAGAAGCTGACCAACTGCGAACAGCCGGTGCGTGAGCAGTTCTCGCAAGTGGCCAGCCTCGTGAACCAGCGGGCAGCCATCCGCAGCACAACGACCGAAGTGCCTCGCGCCGCGGCGATGTCCAATCTGCCATCAAACCGGCAATAGCTCGATGCGATAGCGCCACCGCCAGGTCGGCCCCTGAGCGTGGCTGGGCATGGGACAAGTCACAGCCAGCCACTCTCCCTCGCGCATCACGTTGGCTGGCGCGGGTGGCGTGTTTTCGGCGACCACCCGCACCTGCTCGATCCCAGGACCAACCTGGTAGCAGCTAAGCAGCCGCTCGGGTCGCACCGAAGACCGGCAGGCGATATCAAAGATCAGGGCGGTTCGCGCCTCGTCCGTCTCGACGCTTGCGGACCAATGCCCGCGCCCCGCCATGCCGACCAGCAGCGCCACGCGCCGCCCGTCGGCTAGGGTTTCAACGCTCAAACTCTGCAGCGGCGGACTGGGGGGCCAGGCTTCCGCCGAGTCCCCCTCAGCCGAAGTCATCGCCTCGACGGGACCACCGGCGCCGGAGCCCGGTGCTTCGACATAAATAACGTGCTGGTAACGGTCCGCTAGTCGCACGAATTCGATTCCCAGGGCAGCGCCACTGGGTGATTTGACCAACAGACCGTCCAACGTCGCACCTCCCGTCGCTTATTCTTCGTCTGCTACAGCGACGGCTCCCTCGCCTTTTTGCACGCGCCACCGCAGGTAGGAATCCAGGAAGCCCTGGATCTCACCATCCACTACTTTGTGGAAATTCCCTTCGCTGTAGCCGGTCCGTGAATCCTTCACGCGCTGATCCGGATGCAGGAAGTAGTTGCGAATCTGCGATCCGAAACCTACCTTCGCCTGACTACGATAGCGGGCGTCCTTTTCCGCTTCCCGCTTCTCTTCCTGCATACGGGCGAGCTTGGCTCGCAGCATCTTGTAGGCAAACGCCCGGTTCTGATGCTGGCTCCGTTCGTTCTGGCAAGCGGCGACGATGCCCGTCGGCAAGTGCGTCAGGCGAACGGCGCTTTCCGTCTTGTTCACGTGCTGACCACCCGCGCCACCAGCTCGGTAGGTGTCCTCGCGAATGTCTTCCTTCTTGATCTCGATCTCTTCCTCGTCCGATACTTCCGGAGAGACATCGACAGCCGCAAAACTGGTCTGCCGCTTTCCTTCCGAGTTGAAGGGGCTGATGCGCACCAGGCGATGCACTCCCATTTCTCCCTTCAGGTAGCCGTAGGCCATCGGCCCACGAATGGCGAGCGTCGCGCTGTTGATGCCAGCCTCTTCGTTGTCGGCGCGGTCGAGGATCGTGACTTCAAAGTCTTTGCTCTGAGCCCAGCGGATGTACATCGTCATCAGCATCTCGGCCCAGTCGTTGGCGTCGGTGCCGCCGTCTCGAGCATGGATGCTGAGTATCGCCCCCATGTCGTCATGAGGACCATTGAGCAGAGCCTTCAGCTCCAGCTCGTCCAGCAACTTCTCCAGCCGCTCGATCTCGCTCTTCACGTCAGCGGCAAACGAATCGTCCTCCTCGGCCATCTCCAGCATGCCCGACAGGTCCTCGGCTGTCTTCAAGCCGTCCTGCAGCGGACCGATGACCATCTTCAGCGACTTGAGCTGGCCGATGGCCTCCTTGGCCCTCTCCTGGTTATTCCAGAAGTCGGGCGCAGCCATGCGATCTTCGATTTCCTGGATCTTGGCAACCTTGCGATCGTAGTCAAAGACCGTCTCGCAGTTGGGTGATCCGCTGCTGAATCGACTCGGCTCGGTTATACCACTCGGTTTCCATGATTCCGCTCGTTGCAGGTGAATGAGGCTCGACACCTAAGTATAAAACTGTGACGGCAGAACGGTCAGGGGGCTGGAGGGAGTCCTCCGCCTGCTACCGCCGCCCGCAGGATAACCGGCATTTTCAAACTCCCCTGTAAACCCGCGCATGGGGTGCTGGTTACCGAGTACACTAATACAAGGTATTGACGCCCCGCCGCGACGCTCACCTCCCTACGCATTGGTCATTCGGATTTCGTCCTTCGTCATCCTTTGGGCCTTCCGTGTCCATCACCCCGGCACATCCCAGCAGTTCGCCTGAATCGGTCGCCGACCTCTCCAGCCGGCAATTGGGAGACTACCAATTGCTGCGCAGGCTCGGGCGCGGCGGTATGGCCGACGTTTATCTGGCCGAACAAATCTCCCTGCGTCGGCCGGTCGCCTTGAAGGTGCTCAAGAGCCACCTCGCCCAGGACGAGACCTACGTTCGCCGGTTTCACAACGAAGCCCAGGCCGCGGCCAAACTCGTCCACGCCAACATCGTGCAGATTCACGAAGTGGGCTGCGTCGACGGCTTCCACTACATCGCCCAGGAATACGTTCCCGGCCAAAACCTCAAGCAGTTGCTCAGCCGACGTGGCAAGGGGCTCGACGCCGCCCTGGCCGTGAACGTCCTCCGGCAAGTCGCAGCGGCCCTGCAAAAAGCAGCCGAGCAAAACATCATCCATCGCGACATCAAGCCCGAGAACATCATGCTCTCGAACTCGGGCGACGTGAAAGTAGCCGACTTCGGCCTCGCCCGGGTGGTTCGCGACGGCGCCCCGACCGACCTGACTCAGGTCGGCATCACGATGGGCACACCTCTCTACATGAGCCCCGAACAGGTCGAAGGCCAACCGACCGATCCCCGTAGCGATCTCTATTCGCTCGGTGTGACCGCCTACCACATGCTTTCCGGGCGAACGCCGTTCGAAGGCGAAACGGCGCTGGCAATTGCAGTGCAGCACTTGCGCACCGAGCCCGTCCGCCTGGAATCCAAGCGCCCCGACCTCCCCGAAGGGCTCTGCCGGATCGTCCACAAGCTGCTCGCCAAGAACAAGAAGGACCGCTACCAGCAGCCGATCGAACTTCTGCGAGAACTTCGGGCCCTGCGCATCGAAGGACTTGAGGAATCCTGGCCGAGCGATCTGTTCATCACCGACACGGGCGACGTCGTTGCCGCCTCGGCTACTCGGATGGCGGCAACCCAGCAGCTCGACCGGGTGATGCACCTGCAGCCCAAGCGAAATCGCCGGCGGTCCGTGCTGGTCCGGTTGCTGCTGCTCGCCTTGGTGGCCTTTCCGATTGGCGCCGGTGTCGCCTGGCTGACGCGTCCCGGATCGGTGCTCAAGTTCTCGCCAGCCGATTTGCCGCAGGTCAAACGGATGAACACGGTCGAGGAACAGTGGTTCTACGCCACCCTGGCGACTACGAACATCGAGCAGGCCTGGCGGGCCGTCTGGGAATACTTCCCGCCCGAGGACAGCGCCACCAACCTCCGCTACTCGCGTCTGGCCAAGAAAGGTCTCGCCGCCTACTACCTCGAAAACCGGCAGTACGACGACGCCCTCCGCCTCTACCAGGAACTGGCCAACGCCGAGGAAACCGAAGGACAGTTCCGCACCCAAGGCCTCGCGGGCGAAGCCATCATCTACGACCGCCTCAACCGCCCCGCCGACGTCCAGCAGCGTCTCGCTCAGGTCCTTCCCCGCCTGAGCCAACTCGACGATTTCCTGCGCAGCGAAATCGAAAAGCTCGCCCGGAAGTATCGCCTCTCCCAGCCCATGGCTTGACCCCGGCCTCCACTCTGTGAAGCGGACCGAGCCGCCGCTGAATCGGGGCCCCGCCGTATCCGCTCCACAACCCTTGCGCATGTTTACTAGGGGCGCGCAAGCGTTCCGACGTTCACCCTTAAAACGACACCGCCTGCCACAACCCCAACGGCTGGATTGCATTACCGTCGAATCAGTCGCACTAAGTGGCCAAAATCGGCTTGAGGACCACAACATTTCTACTAGACCGCAAACGTGCGGGGGTCGCACGCTCTTCGCCCGTGTTCACAACACCTGGGCAGCTCACTACGAGGGCCAAACGCACGCTCCTAATGCGCGCAGCAGCGAACGCCGCTCGCCACGAACTTCGCAGCAGCGGTCGCATCCACACAACCTAGCAGCTATTTATCTATTTGTCAATAGTTAACAACAAGCGGCAAGGCAAACTCTATCTTTGCCGCCGCCGTCCGCCGCCCCACAGAAAAGGGGCGATGTGCCGCAGAAAGACGTACAGCAGCACGAGGAAAATCACCCCAACGGTCGCCAGGAACCGTTGCCGCTGCTTGATGCGGTGATACCGCGCCTGCAGCTCCGCAGCCGTCGGTTTGGTTGGGTTCGGATTCTCGCGCAGAAAGTCCGGAAGAGGTTCCTGGGGACTGTACGACATCTTGATCAGACCTGAGTTGAATCGCCCAAGTTTCGTTTACGTCATCGATCCTTCCACCACCGCTTCCATCATCCGCTTGCCACGGATCGCCGTGAACTCGCGGGCCTTCGCCACCGTCGACTTCGCCCCTGCCGGATCCTCATACAGTTCCAGCAGCCGCCGGCCGATCTGCTCGCCGGTGCTTTCGTCGACCTCAAACAACCAATCGCTCAGCCCCACGTCGCGCCACATCTGCCCTTTCCGCGTGTCGGTCGGCTGACGGACGTGAATCGCGGGAGTCTTGTTCGACAGCGCGATGATGGGCGAGTGCATCTCCATGCTGACAACCGCCGCCGCACGAGCGTAGGTCGAGGCCGCTTCATCCGTCAGCCAGTACGACGAGCGGAAAACCACCTTGGACTTCACGTCGTCCGGCAGCTTGTCGAACAGCAGCTGCCGGAGCAGTTCGACCTGATAGGTCATCTCGGGGCAGAGCAAGGCTTTGTTGCCTGTCGCACGGACCCACATCACAATCGCCTCGCGCAGCTTCGCATGGTCGACTTCGCGAAACTCGTCGTTCACCGCCTCCTTGCGAGCGATCTCCTCGGCTGGCATTTTTCGCCCTTCCTTCCAGTAGGGCGTCCAGCGCAGCCGGGGCACAAAGCAGGCGAACTTGCCTTCCTCCAGGTTGTTCTCCTTCAGGAACGCGTCAGCCCGCCGATCGTCGCGCAGGTCGATCACGAACGTGGCATCCGGCCCAAACTCCATGATCGGACCGTCGATGCCTGCTCCCTTCAGCGCCTCCAGCGAGAGGCTATCGCGGCAAAAGACAAACTTCGCCCCCGCGAGCAATTCGCGATGCTCGGTCAGTTCCTTGTCGTTGAGCGTCACGCCCCCAAAGCCGTATGGCTTGCCGGTCGCTTGCCAGGTCTTCATCTCCCGCCAGCCAACCAGCCCCGGCCCCGATCCGTGCAACATGAAGTCACACGTCTTCCGCGCTTGCACCTTCTCCTCGGTCGTCTTGGCGATCTTGAGCTTCGGGAACCGGGCCAAAAGCAGCTTCTCGACGTCGTCCGACAGCCGATTCGGCCACAGCGTCACCTCCGTCTCCGGCAAATGCTCCTCCAAGAGCCGCAACATCCCCGGCGTGTGAGCGATGTCGCCGATGTTGACCGTCTGCCACGACGAGCGAAGCAGCAATCGCTTCGGCCCTTCCCCGGCAGCCCAGGAAACCTTCGCAAAGGCCGCCACAGCCGCCGACACCGAGGCCGCCTGCAAAATGGACCGACGAGAGACAAGACGATTCATAAGAGCCCACCTTCCGCCGTAGCTGAATTCGCCAGAATTCAGACCATCGACGCTCCACCTGCAGGACGTCTGAATTCTGGCGAATTCAGCTACGGGTCCATTGCAATCCAACCCAACGGTCTCAAGTCTCCGCCGACTCGAACGCCCGCATCGCTCCCTCATACACCTCCTTGAGGGGCAGGTTCCGCTCGGTCGCGATCCGCCGACACGACTCGAACTCGGGCGAGAAGCTGAGACTGCCATCGCCGAGCACCGCCAGCTTTCCTTCGATCGGTCCCCACTGCGTCTCGACCGAGTGGGGCTGGCGCTGCAGCTTGTGCCGGCTCGCGGGCCAGCGACGAATGCCGAGCGTGCCCGTCTCGCGGAAGAGAGTTTTTTCCATCTTGCCCAGCAGATCGGGCGAGCAGAGCACGGTCATGAGCACCCCCGGCCGATTCTTCTTCATCTGAATCGACGTCGTGTACACATCGAGCGCCCCCGCCTCAAAGAGCTTCGTCGTCGCGTGGCCGATGATCTCGCCGCTGATGTCGTCGACGTTCGTCTCCAGCACCCAAATCTGGTCCGCCACCAGGCTGGTATTCGCTTCGCCGAGCACCAGGCGCAGCAGATTGCCTTGCTCCTTGAAATCCTTGTCCCCCGCGCCCAGCCCGATCGTCTGCATCGTCATTGGCGGCAGCGGGCCAAACTCGTCGGCCACCGTGGCGACAATCGCCGCGCCCGTGGGCGTCGTCAATTCACTCGCGACGACCGAAGGAGCGAGCGGGATGCCCTTGAGCAACTCCGCCGTCGCAGGGGCCGGCACGCTCACCCGGCCGTGCTCAATCTCGATGAAGCCCGAACCGGTCGGCACGGGCGAGCAGACAACCCGATCGACGCCCAGCAGCGTGATGCCCACCGCGGCGCCGACGATGTCGGCGATCGAATCGACCGCTCCAACTTCATGGAAGTGGACCTTCCGCAGCGTGGTGCCGTGCACCTTCGCCTCAGCTTCGCCGAGGCGAGTAAAGATCCGCTTCGCCAGATCCTTCTGCGGCGGAGTCAGCACTTCGCTCGCGTCGATCTTTTCGGTGATGTGATGCAGATGCCGGTGGGCGTGCTCCGGCTCATGCTGAACAGTCACCTTCGTCGCGCGAAAGCCATGCCGTTTCACTTCCTCGGCGACGAGCTTGCAACTCGGCAAGTCGAGCGAATCGATCGCCGCCTGGAGCGCCGCCAGATCGACTCCCGCATCCACCAGGGCCCCCAGCGTCATATCGCCACTGATACCGCTGGGACAATCGAAGTAGGCAATTTTCATGAAGGCAGATGCCAGAGTTCAGATTTCAGAAGTGGGAGAGCGCAAGACGCCGCTGCCAGTACACAGTACTGAGTACTGTGCACCGAATCACATCGGCTGACAACTGCCAACTCTCGTGGAGCCCAAACTTCCTACTTCTGCAACCTGCCTTCTGAAATCCTACTTCTCATGCACGACCGTCACGCTCGTGCTGATGCCGCCGCGCGGCGTGAAGGCCGCGACCAGCTTCAGCCGGCGCGGCTGGAGCACGGCGACCAGGTCGTCGAGGATGCTGTTGGTGATGTTCTCGTAGAAGATGCCCTGGTTGCGGAAGCTCTGCAGGTACATCTTCAAGCTCTTCAGCTCCACGCACTTCTTCTCGGGCGTGTAGGTGATCGTCAGCGTGCCGAAGTCAGGCTGGCCGGTCTTGGGGCAGACGGAAGTGAACTCAGGGCAGACGATCTCAATGACGTAGTCGCGGCCCGGGAACTGGTTGTCGAACGTTTCCAGAATCGTACGTGGCTGATCGGCCATGGCGAAAAGTGCTCCTTTCCCCCATTTTCGCCGCAAAGCCCAGGGGCGCGAAGGGCAGGGGAGGGGGGTGGGATCAGAGTTCAGAGCTGAGAGGTCAGAGAGCAGAGGAGGGAAACCCCAATCCAATAGCTCCCATGCGCGAAGCCGCGACACCCTCTTCCCTCTGACCTCTTTGCCCTTCCCTCTCCTCCCCCGCCCCGCACGCTACAATTACCAGGTGCGAATCGTCGAAATCTACCAATCCATCCAAGGCGAAGGGCGTCTCACCGGCACGCCGAGTGTTTTTGTGCGCGCCTCGGGGTGCAATCTGCGATGCTGGTTCTGCGACACTCCCTACGCTTCT
>JAEZAS010000121.1 GCA_023430365.1 Planctomycetota bacterium | reverse complement strand
CGCTCACAGGAGGCGCGTGCGGATGAATTTTTTGGCGCGGCCATCCTGGTCGTCGATTGCTCCGGCCGCAGTCGCAGTCCTGTTCGGTCTGCTCGCGGCCGGACCTTTTTCCAGCGGCAAGTTTTCTCCCAGCGCCATTCAGGCGGCTGAACCTCGTCCGGGCATCTTCAATCCGCTGCACGAGTACGACACGCGCCCGGTCGACGATCGTTTTTCCCGCTACGTCGCCAGCCTGGAGGCGGGGGAAGTCCAGCTCGATACCAGCAGCGAGCAGGCCATGCTCATCAGCCTGCTGAAAGAACTCGAAGTCCCGGTCAGCTCGCAGATGCTGGTCTATACGGCGACGAGCCTGCAGAAGGGGCTCATCTCCCCGCGCAATCCACGAGCGCTCTACTTCAACGACGACACGTACGTCGGCTTCGTGCCGGGTGGGCGCATTGAAGTCGTTTCGCTCGACCCAACGCTGGGGGGCGTCTTCTACCTGTTCGATCGGCTGCGACCGGGCCAACAACCGAACGTGCGCCGGACCTCGGACTGCATGAACTGCCACGCTCCGCGTCACATGGACAATGTCCCCGGGCTGGTGATCGAATCGGTCATTCCCGGCATGACCGGCGGCGGTGAGCGGGCCTTCCGCCGCGAAAAATCGGGACACTCCGTACCCCTGGCGGACCGCTTTGGCGGCTGGCATCTGACGGGAACTGGCCCAGCCCTGACCAAGCATTGGGGCAACCTGCTCATCCAGCGCAAGAACGGCGAAGCGAAAGAACTCCCCAATCCTCCGGGTGAGCGTTTTGATCTCTCGCGCTATCCGTTGCCGACGAGCGACCTGCTCGCGCAGTTGCTGCACGAACATCAGGCCGGCTTCGTGAATCGCGCCTTGCAGGCTGGCTATCGCTATCGCGAGTTAGCCGCCGTGGGGGACGTCGGCGACGAAGCCCTCGCGGAACTGTCTCAGCCGCTGGTTCGCTACCTGCTGTTCGCGGACGAGGCGCCGCTATCGCCCGGAATGGCCGGAGAGTCGCCGCTGGCGGCCGATTTCGCTTCGCCGGCGAAACGCGATTCAGCCAGCCGATCGCTGCGTGACCTCGATGGCAAAACTCGGCTGCTGCGCTATCGCTGCAGCTACATGATCTATTCGCCGACGTTCACGGGCCTCGCGGAGCCGCTGCGCCTGCGTGTTCTCAGCGACTTGGCGGCGGCACTCACTGGATCGGCGGAGGGTTCGCATCTGCCAGCCGAAGAACGAGCCGCGCTGCACCAGATCCTGACCGAAACGCTCCCGGAATATGCCAAGGTTGCTGGTCCGCTCGCGCGAGGCTAGAGTGCAACCCTGCGCCAATTCACCGTGAAGCGAGACAGCCGATGACCAACTATCCCGATGACGCCGATGGCGAAGTGCTGGCCCAACTCGCCGAGCATGGCGTCGATCTCTCCCAGCCGCTCGAACTCGAGTTCATCGTGGCGGCCGACGACGAGGCATCGGCCGAGGCGATCCGGCAGGCTCTTCTGAAGGCCGGCTACGCAGCCCGCGCCGAGTACGACGAGGGCGAGCCGGATGAGGAGGGGAACGTCGATCCGGACGATGAAGAATTCGGCCCCTCCTGGACCGTCTACGTCGATCGCCGGATGGTTCCCGACTACAACGAAATTGTCCGCATCCAGGGCGAACTCGACGCGATCGCCCAACCCCTCGGCGGCTTCGCCGACGGCTGGGGGGCGATGCTCGAAGGAAATCCGGAAGACGAGTAAGCGAGAGTCCATCCCGGCACGCAACTCGCATTCTGTGCTACGGCGGACCAGCAAAAACCTCCCCTGGTTCGCCATGGAAGTCGCTTCGCGAACCTTCGCTCCGCAGCCCGGTCCTGTCACAAGCGGGCGAGGGGATCGCCTGCGAGGCTGGGTGAGGGCGACACTTCGATGCAAGACGACAAACGCTTCCTCCGCGAACTGAAGCGGGACATCAAGAAAACTGGCAACCGCAAACGCCGCCGGTTTCTCAAAAACATCGACACCGCGCCGGAAGATTTTGACTTCGGCCGGGACCGCACCGACGTCATGAACGAGCGGCCGAAGCAGAGGCCCAAACGTCCGAACTGCGGGAAGCAAGCCACCGAAGCGTAAGTCCCGTAGGTCAGTCCCCCGCGCCTGACAAAACCGGCGCTCGCAGAATCTCCAAGGTGGAAAAACCACTCGCCATCGGTTCGAATGGAGCGTCCCGGCCACTTTTCCATTCGCAAATCGATGGTTGAGCCCATGAAAACCTTCGCGACGTTGACCCTGGCTCTGGTCGCACTTTCCGGAGTTTCGCTCGGCAACGATTCCCAGCCCCGCGAATCCGCCTATCCCTCAGGCTGGTCGGCCAAGTCCCCGCGCGACGAAATTCGCCCCGAGTTCTCCTACGAGCCAACCGGCGGGCCGAAAAAAAGCGGCAGCTTCGTCATCCGTCACGACGACCGCGAAGGGCTCGACGGCTGGTTTGATAAATCGTTCCCGGTCACGGGCGGCGAGTTCGTCCGCTTCCAGGCGATTCGCAAGCTGACTGGCGTCGTCGTGCCGCGGCGCAGCGCCCTGGTCCGAATCGTCTGGCAAAACGACGCCGGCAAGCTGGTTCCCGCCGATGTCCCGCCCGAGCAAGTTGCCGAACTTGGCCACACGCCCACCGCCGAGCCCGAGCATCCGACCGATGGCGTTACGGATGCCAGCGGCTGGACGATCGTCAGCGGCGTCTACCGGGTTCCCAGCAAAGCGACGCGGGCGGTCGTCGAGTTGCACCTGCAATGGGCGCCGGGAGGAAAGGTCGAGTGGAGCGATGTGGTATTCGAAGAAACTGCCCCTCCGGAGCCGCGCAAGGTTCGCCTTGCTACGGTCCACTACAAACCGAAGGGAAAGTCGCCTCGGGAGAACTGCGAGGAATTTGCTCCGCTGATTGCCGAGGCGGCCGAGAAGAACGCCGATCTGGTGGTCCTGGGAGAAACAGTTCCCTCGGCCGGCGTCGGACAGAAGTCACTTTCGTCGGAACTCGCCGAGCCGATCCCCGGCCCATCAACCAGGTACTTTGGCGACCTCGCCCAGAAGCACGACCTGCACATCGTCTTGAGCTTGTACGAGCGCGACCGGCATCTGGTCTACAACACGGCCGTGCTGCTTGGCCCCGATGGCAAGCTCATCGGCAAGTATCGCAAGGTCTGCCTGCCACATGGCGAGGCGGAGCGAGGCATCGCGCCGGGACACGACTATCCCGTGTTCGACACGCGGTTCGGCAAAGTCGGCATGATGGTCTGCTACGACGGCTTCTTCCCCGAAGTGGCTCGCGAACTAAGCAATCGAGGAGCCGAAGTGATCGCCTGGCCGGTCTGGGGTTGCAATCCCCGGCTGGCGACAGCCCGCGCCGCTGAAAACCATGTATACGTGATCAGCAGCACGTTCATGCAGCCCAAAGACGGCTGGATGATCTCGGCGGTCTACGATCAAACCGGCAAGCCGATCGCCCAAGCGGAAAACTGGGGCGAGGTCGCCGTCGCCGAAGTCGATCTAAGCCAGCCGTACATCGGCCCGTGGAACCTGGGAGATTTCCGCTCCATGGTCCCTCGCCATCGCCCGATCGAGGCGGCAGAACCGACGCCCTAGCGTGAGTAGCCTGTGCCAACAGCAACGCCAGGCATCTTTACGACGCCTGGCGTTTCGATTGGCCATCTCTTTCGCGTCGGTATCTTCACTTACCGACCAAACTGAATGTTGAAACCGGGGCCACCGATGCGGATTCCGCCCGGCGAACTCTGAACCGGCCGGCGAACCGGGGCGCGATGGTCGTCAAGGTGGTGCACGAAGTCGTCGAGCCGTTCGCGCGATTGATCGAGCTGGTGCACCAGTCGCTGAATCTGCCTCGCATCGACGGCGTGGCTGTGCTCGGCGTGCAGGTGGTCGCCGTGTCGGTAGGCGGTCACATGACGACTAAGCCGATGGGCGTGGTCGTCCAGGCGCTTCAGCGAGCGCTCCATCGCAGTGACTTCCCGGTGAACCGAATTGATTCTTCCGTGATGCGCCAGTTCCTGGATTCGCTTGCCGCTGTTGTAGACGGTCTGGGCGTCGGCGAGCATCTCGCCGCGGATGTGGCGATCGTCGACCTCGCGACGGATTTCGTGGTACAGCCGGGCGCCGTCCTTCTCGATCGCAGCGCCGAGCGACTCCAGGCGATCGATCCCGCGGCCGTGATCGTTGCTTCGGCCATAAGTGGGTCGTCGGCCGTGATCCGATGGACGGTCATGGTCGTGGCCTCGGCCATACTGCGCGCTAGCGGTCAGCGGCGCCACGAGGAGACCGCATGCAAGTACGGCCGACAGGCGAATGATGGATGGAATGGTCATGAGCTTAGCCCCTCCCTGCGTTGACAAACGGGCGATTTTTCCCAGGGTGTTCGTTTGCAACCAACGTGCCGACGCGAGTCAGCCAAGAATGGCCATGCGATCGAGCCACGAATCGCCCAAAAGACCGCTAGCCCTGGCCCTTCGACTTGCGATTGGCATCCGACTTGTCGTTCACTCGGTCAGCCTGGTCGGTCGTCCCACAGCAGGCGGACCACCGCCTGCTTCCGCAAACCGCCAAAACCTGTTGGAACGGCCCTTCGAGAGCATCCGCATCGCCATTTTCGCAAGGCGGCCTCGCCCCGTTGCTTCGCACGGCGGGTCTGGCCTACAACGGTTCGCATGAATCGCCAACAGCTTGAACAACTCGCGCAGCAACTCGTCGCCGGCAAACTGGCGCCGGCTGCCTTTGCCGACGCCGTTTCCGAGATCTCCGCCACCACCCAGTCCGCCGAAGCTGATCTGGGAGAAGCGGTCATCGACCTCGACCGCCGCCGGCGATGTGGTTTTCCCGAGGTTGTGTACGGCGAAGGAAAGAGCACCGCGACGCTCACCAAGATCTTCCAGCGGCTGCTCCGCGAGAACATTCCGGTGCTGGCGACGCGCATTGCCGCGGACAAAGCCGAGTCGCTCCTGCAGCAGTTTCCCACCGGCCGCTACAACTCGGCGGGACGAATCTTTCGCGCGAACCCGGCCTCCTACGAGCCGCCGGCAAAGCAGGGAAGGGTGGTGGTCGTCACCGCGGGAACGACCGACCTGCATGTGGCCGAGGAAGCGCGCGAAACGCTCGACTGGATGGGAATCGACACGACCCTGATTCAAGACGTGGGCGTCGCCGGTCCGCATCGCTTGCGCGCCCGGCTGCCGGAGATCGTGGGGGCCGACGCCGTGATCGTGGTGGCCGGCATGGAAGGAGCGCTGCCGAGCGTCGTGGGCGGCTACGTCGATTGCCCGGTGGTCGCCGTTCCGACGAGCGTCGGCTATGGCGCCGCCTTTGGTGGAATTGCCGCGCTGCTGGGGATGCTCAATAGCTGCGCGTCGAACGTGACGGTCGTGAACATCGACGCCGGCTTCAAGGCGGGCTATGTTGCAGGAATGATCGCCCGGCAGAGCAAGCGCACTACATAGCCGCACATTGCTTCGATGCCCCGCGAGCTCGCGTAGCGATTGCAAGAAGAAAGTAGCCGGAGGCAAACTTGCCTCCGGGTTGCACCGCGAGTGCGCGCTGCGGTGGCAAACTCCTCGCGCGCGACCCGCCCGGAGGCAGGTTTGCCTCCGGCTATTTGCCATGGTGTTATTGTCATTCCTCCTTCAGTTCAACGCCATCATGTCCCTCCCCCTTCAATCCACGCTTCCTCGCCTCCCGGCTCGTCGCCCCGATAGCCATAAGGGGGACTTCGGCAGGGCAATCCTGATCGGTGGTTCACGGGGCATGACGGGAGCCATCGCGCTGGCGGGGATGGCGGCGCTTCGCGGCGGCGCCGGCCTGGTTCGGCTGGGGATTGCCGATTGCTGCCTGGAGACGGTGGCCGCCATCGAGCCCTCGTACATGACTTCGCCGCTGCCGTACGACGAGCGGGGACTGATCACGCTCGCCGCGCGGGAGACGATTCTCGAGCTCAGCGAGTCGGCTAGCTGCGTCGCCTGCGGACCGGGACTGGGTCAATCGGATGACCTCAAGGAACTCGTGGGCGAACTCTACGCCCAGGTGACCGCGCCGATGCTCCTCGACGCCGACGCCTTGAATGCCCTCGCCGCCCAGCCGACAAAACTCGCTGGGCCAGCGGGTCCGCGCATCATCACGCCGCACCCCAAGGAGTTCTCGCGGCTCAGCGGCGTGAGCGAACAGGATCGTGACGCCCAGCTGGAAGCAGCCCGTAAGCTCGCCGCCGAGCACGGTATCGTGATTCTGCTCAAGGGGCGGCACACGCTCATCACCGACGGCCGACAGGAAGCCCTGAACACGACCGGCAATCCCGGCATGGCCACCGGCGGCACAGGTGATGTTTTGACCGGAGTCATCACCGCCCTGGTTTGTCAAAAGCTCACCCCCTTTGAGGCGGCCCAGTTGGGGGCCCATCTCCACGGCCTGGCGGGCGACCTGGCCGCAGCCGAGATGGGTCAGATCTCGCTCATCGCGAGCGATTTGATCCGGTATTTGCCGCACGCCTTCCGCACACTGGGCGACCCGGCCATCTAGCGACCTCGCAGCCGGCGGATCACATCCGCCGGAAACGCTGCAAGCGGAGCCTCCATGCGAGTTGTCCCTGGCGACTGACTCGCCGTGAACACTCCTCTCCGCCTTCCCCGTTCCGCCTTCCCCCCTCATAATTCCCCTGTGCGACTCATTACCTCCCTCGACAATCTTCCCGCCGACCTTCGCGGCGGAGCTGTGACCATCGGCAACTTCGATGGCGTGCACCGAGGGCATGCGCGGATTGTCGAGCGACTGAATCGCCAGGCCGAGCAGGTTGGCGGGCCGGCGATCGTCTTTACCTTCGACCCCCACCCTGTCCGCTTGCTCCGTCCGGAAGTCGCCCCGCCGCCGCTGACCTGGACCGATCGCAAGGTGCAGTTGCTCACGGAGCTCGGCGTCTCGGCAGTCATCGCCTATCCGACGGATGAGGCCCTGTTGTCACTGACGGCCGAAGAGTTCTTCCAACAAATCATCCGCGACCAGCTCGATGCCCGGGCGATGGTGGAAGGGCCCAACTTCTACTTCGGCAAGGGACGCACCGGCAACGTTGAGCGTCTCGGCGAACTTTGCTCCGCGGCTGGGATCACGCTTGAAGTCGTCGAACCGCTCAAGATGGGCAACGACTACGTCTCCAGCAGCCGGGTGCGGGCGGCCGTCCAACGCGGCGATGTCGACGAGGCCCGCGAGCTTCTGACGCAGCCCTATCGGATTCGGGGGATGGTCACCCACGGCGTCGGCCGAGGACACAAGCTCGGCTTTGCGACAGCCAATATCGACGCCATCGATACGCTGATTCCGGCGATCGGCGTCTACGCCGGCCGGGCCACCCTGAGCGATGCTGGTTTAACCGATAAAGTCTGGCCGGCCGCCATCCATATCGGCCCCAATCCGACTTTTCGCGAGCAGAGCGTAAAGGTCGAGGTCCATTTGATCGATTTCAGCGGTACGCTATATGGTCAACCGCTGGAGGTCGATTTCCTCTCGCGGCTACGCGACGTGGTTCCTTTTCCTTCGGTCGAGGCCTTGAAGGAACAGCTGACTCGCGACGTACAAGCCAGCCTCCAGATTTACTCTGGAGGACAACCCCGCGGTGGAACCGCCCCAACCCACTAACCGCCTCGCCGAGCGCAGTGGATGACCACTCGCCTTCGCCTCGGGCGGTGTCCCCAAGCCAATACGCAATCACCAAGCACAGACGGATTACCGATGACGATCGACTGGAAACGCTTCGCCGAAATTGTCCATGCCCACGAGCGGTTCCTGCTCACCAGTCACATCCGTCCCGACTGCGACGCCCTCGGCAGCGAGCTCGGCATGGCCGGAGTGCTTGAGGCGCTCGGCAAAAAGGTGCGGATCGTCAACGGCATGGCCACGCCCCCCAACCTGGCGTTCATCGACCCGACGAATCGGATCGGCGTGATCAACGAGAACGTCACGCTCGATGAGCTGCGCGACACGGAAGTGATCGTCGTGCTCGATACGAGCGCCTGGCAGCAGCTCGGACCGATGAGCGAGGTGCTGAAAGCGCTCGACTGCAAAAAGGTGATCGTCGACCATCACCTGAGCCAGGACGATCTGGGCGCCGAGCTGTTCAAGAATACGTCAGCCGAAGCAGCGGGGCGATTGGTCGTCGAGGCCGCCGAAGCGCTCGGCGTCAAGTTGACTCCCGAAATGGCGATGCCGTTGTTCGCCGCCATCGCCACCGACACCGGTTGGTTCCGCTATGGTTCGGCGAGCAGCTACACCTATCGGATGGCCGCCACGCTGATCGACGCCGGCGCTTCAGTCGCGGAAATCTACAAGGCCCTCTACGAACAAGACACCCTCGGCCGCGTGAAGCTTCGGGGCGTGATATTGGCGCGCATCGAAAACGAGCTCGACGGCCGACTGGCCTATACCTACGTGTTGAAGGAAGACTTCACGAAGCTCGGCGCCCTGCCGAGCGACACCGAAGACGTCGTCAACAACCTGCTCGGCATCGCGGGCACCGAAGTGGCGGTGATCTTTGTCGAGCAACAATCCGGCGGCTTCAAAATCAGCTTCCGCAGCCGCTCGAAGGTCGATTGCAGCAAGCTCTCGGAGACCTTTAATGGGGGTGGCCACAAGGCGGCGGCTGGGGCTTTTGTCGCCGGGGACCTTAAGTCGGTACAGCAGCAAGTTCTTGACGCTGTGCGCGCAGCCATGCGATAATCGGCTCTTACGGGACGTTGAGGGCGCTAGGAATGGCCCCCGTTGCGATCCAGAGCGGGTATAACAGGCCCGGTTGGATTGGCCAGCGGCGCCTTCTACAGCGTTCTCAAGTTCCTCCCACCTATGCCGCAGCCCGCCGTAAGCCTCTCTCATTCTTCGCAGGCAGGCCGGAAGCCTGGCTGACGAAAAGACCGGTATCGGAGTTTCTGCATGCCCAAGTCGCTCAATCCGCATGCCGCATCAAGTGGCGATGCGGCCCGGCCGTCGCATGATGCGCTCTCGGACGTTCCCGAGACGCCACGTCGCAACATGCTCGTCGCCGGCCTGGCGACGGTCCTTGGCGCCTTGGTCGCAGTTTTCCCCTTCGGCGCAGGGTTGCTCGTCTTTCTCGACCCCATTCTCCGCCGCAAGGCGAGCGGATCGGGGGCGGAGAACTCCCGGCCGATGCGACGGGTCGCCACGCTCGAAGCGCTGCCCACCGACGGCACCCCCGTTCAGGTTCCGGTCATCGCCGACCAGACGAACGCCTGGAATCGCGAACCCAACCAGCCGATTGGCGCGGTCTATCTCCGCCGGCAAGGGAACGAGGTCGAGTGCTTCAACGCCATTTGCCCGCACGCCGGCTGCTTCGTCGCCTACTCGGGCGACCGCAAGCTGTTCCAATGCCCCTGCCACACGAGCGCCTTTCAGCTCGATGGCGAGCGGATCATGCCGTCGCCCAGCCCGCGCGACATGGATAAGCTTCCGGTCGATCAGGAGAAGCTGAAGGAAGGCGAAGTCTGGATCGAGTTCGTCAATTACTACCCCGGTAAGGCCACGCAGGAGGCGAAGCCAACATGATTCAGCGCGTCGCTAGTTGGTTCGACCACCGCACGAGCGTTCATCAGCTGCTCAACGAAGCGCTCTACGAAAACATCCCGAGCGGCGCGCGCTGGCGCTATGTCACCGGCAGCATGCTGACGTTCGCCTTCGTCGTACAGGCGATTACCGGCATCTTCCTCTGGATGGCCTACAGTCCAAGCAGCCAGACAGCCTACGAGAGCGTCTACTACATCCAGCACGAGATGACCGGCGGCTGGCTGCTGCGCGGTGTGCACCACTTCATGGCCCAGGCCATGGTCGTCGTCATGGGCCTGCACTTGTTGCAGGTCGTGGTCGACGGCGCTTATCGCGCCCCCCGCGAGTTCAACTACTGGCTCGGTCTGATCCTGATGCAGCTCGTCCTGGGGCTCGGCCTGACCGGCTACTTGCTCCCCTGGGATCAAAAAGGTTACTGGGCCACGAATGTGGCGACCAACCTGATGACGCTAGTGCCGTTTGTCGGCAAAGAACTGCAACAAATCGCGATTGGCGGCACTGAGTATGGTCACCACACGCTGACTCGCTTTTTCGCCATGCACGCCGGCGTGCTGCCCGTCCTGCTGGTCATCTTCCTCGTGCTGCACATCGCCCTGTTTCGCAAGCACGGCATCACCGCCAAGATCACCCCCGGCCGGGCGGATCAGTACTTCTGGCCGCATCAGGTGCTGCTCGACGCCGTCGGCTGCCTGGTGCTGCTCGGCGTGGTGCTGCTCTGCGTCGTGCATTTCGACGTCGGCAACCTGCTGAGCGGCAATTTGCCAACCGAACACAGGGGAGCCGAACTCGGCGCTCCCGCCGATCCGTCGCGCGCCTACTCCGCCGCTCGGCCGGAGTGGTACTACCTGTTCCTGTTCCAATTGCTCAAGTACTTCCATGGCGAAGCCGAGGTGATCGGCGCCCTGGTGATTCCGGGCCTGGTCATGCTCGTGCTGTTCCTGCTGCCGCTCACAGGGCGGTCGCAGTGGGGGCATCGCTTCAATGTGGCGTTCGTCGTCGGGCTGCTAGCCGGCGCGGCGGGACTCACGGTCATGGCCCTGAGCGAAGACTACTTCGTTTACGTCGCCGAAAAGCTGAACCTCGATCCCGCCGAGCATCAGGAAAAGATCTTTGCCTCGCGCGAGTTCATCGAAGCCAAGAAAGAAGCGGAAGAGGAATCGCACCGCATCCACGAGCTAATCCGACGCCGCGAAATCTCCGCCGACGGCAGCACCGTTTCCGACGCACGCTGGATTCCCAAGCAAGGCGCGGTCTACCTGCTGCGCAACGATCCCCTCACACACGGTCCCAAGCTGTTTGCCCAGCACTGCGCCAGCTGCCACGACTATCGCAACCCGGACGATCCCGAGGGCAAAGACGGCCCTCGGTTCGCCAGCCAGGCCCAACTGCCCCAGGTGGGACCGGATGGCAAGGTGGTTCGCGACGACAAGCAGGACATCGTCTACGACGAATCTCCCAACGGGGCGCCGAACCTGTATGGCTTCGCGTCGCGTGAGTGGATTCGCGGCCTGCTCGATCCGGACCGTATTGCGAGTATCGAGTATGGAAAGGTTGTGCCGCCGGCGGAGGCCGCCAAAGACGATCCCGCCGCCTACCGTCGCCCGGTGATCGCCGATTACTTCGGCAACACGAATCATCGCGGCGGCCGGATGGTCGAGTGGGTCAAGACGCATGCCGAACTGCTCCGGGACGACCCGGCGAAGCATGATGAGGATATCGACGCGATCGTCGCCGCCCTCTCAGCCCAGGCCCAATTGCATTCGCAGGCCGAAATCGACGCGAAGGATCAGGAACTGATCGCTCGCGGCGTGGGCTTGATCAACCACAACTGCAACCGCGGTTGCCACCGGCTGGGCGATAACGGCCAGCTTGGTTTGGCCCCGGATCTGACCGGCTATGGTTCCTACGACTGGATGATGGGTCTGGTAAGCGATCCGACCCACGAGCGGTTCTATCGCCACGAAAACGACCGCATGCCGTCGTTCGCCAAGGATCTCAAGCATCCTGAGAACAACAGCGTCAGCCTGCGTGAGCTATCGCTCATCGTCGACTGGCTCCGTGGCGACTACTACGACCCCCAAGACCCGCGCCCCATTCTGCAGCACAGCGAAGAACGGGCCCGCGCCGCGGCTGCCATTGCCCGCACGATCAGCGCGCCGCTGCCGCCGGTCATTGGCGCCGCCAAACCGGAGCCGGAAACCGCCGAGCAGCGGGCCGAGCGTTTGTTCACCAGCAACTGCGCCTCCTGCCACAATCATACGGACGAGGAAGGACATGGCATCGCGGCGCGCGAGCCTAGCGCCCCCAATCTCTTCCGTTTTGCCAGCCGCGAGTGGCTGGCTGGGCTGCTCAATCCCGAACAGGTCGACGGTCCGCGGTATTTCGGACACACATCGCATGTCAGCGGCGACATGGTGAACTTCGTCAAGGACGATCTCGGCGAGCTTGACGACGATGGCAAGTCGACGCTTCAGTCGCTGATTGTCGCTCTCTCCGCCGAGGCGGCCCTGCCAGCGCAGGCCGAGGAAGACAAGAAGGCAACGGAGGACGGAACCTTGGAGAAGGGGAGGGAGGCGCTCGCCAATGCGATCACCAACTCCGCCTGCACTGACTGTCACAAGTTCCGCGACGAAGGGGACCTGGGCAGCGCGCCCGATCTGACAGGCTACGGCTCGCGCGAATGGCTGATCGGAATGATCAGCGATCCGGCCCACGAGCAGTACTACCAGGGGAACAACGATCGCATGCCCGCCTTCGCGCGAACCGGCGCAGGCGCCACCAAGCAGCCGCTTCTCTCGACCGCAGATATCGAGCTGCTCGCGAAGTGGCTGCGCGGCGAGCCCCTGGAATAGGACTGATCAAACCTGGGTCCAACCATTGCGGGAGGCGATGCCCTACCGCAATGTTCGGAGTTGCGGGCTGAGTTCGACTAGCTCTTCGGCATGTCGAGCACAATCCGGTAGCGGGCCTTCCCCGACCGCAATCGGTCGAGGGCCGCGTTCACTTCCTCAAGCGGATAATGCTCGGTCTGCGGCAAGACCTGGTGCCGGGTCGCAAACTCCAGCATCGTTGCGATCCTCACGGGTGAACCGGTCGGCGATCCGGTTACCTTCCGCTGCCTCCCGATCAAGTCGAAGGCGCTGACGGGAATCGGTTCGAGCACGGCGCCGACGACATGCAGCGTGCCGTTGCCTTTGAGCGTCCCGACGATGGCCGGCCAGTCGAGTGGCACGTTCACCGTCACGATGACGCAGTCGAGCGATTCGGCCGCCGCTCGAATCGCTGACGAATCCCGGCTGGAGAGGACCTTGTGAGCTCCGAACGACCGAGCTTCGTCCGCCTTGGACTCGCTCGAAGTGAACGCGGTCACTTCGCAACCCCACGCGCGGCAGAACTTCAGCGCCATGTGCCCCAGCCCACCAATGCCGACGATCCCGACCGAATCGGTTGGCCGAATGTCGTTGAGCATAAGCGGCGAGAACACCGTCACGCCGCCGCAGAGCAGGGGGCCGGCTTCGGCCGTACTCAGCCCCTCGGGAATGGGAATCGCCCAGGCCCAGTGAGCCCGCATCCGGTCGGCAAACCCGCCGTAGTGCCCGAGGATGGTCGCTTGGGCGGTGGGGCAAAGATGCTGGTCGCCCGACAGGCAAGGGCGGCAATGCATGCAACTGCCCGCGTTCCAGCCGACTCCCACACGCTGCCCCACCTCCAGCCCCTTCGCCGCGGAACCAAGCGCGGTAACTCGGCCGATGACTTCGTGACCTGGAACCATGGGATACTTCGTATTCATCCACTCGTTGTCGATCACGGAGAGATCGGAGTGGCAGATGCCGCAGTGTTCCACCGCGATTTCGACATCCTCGGCGGCCAGCGGCCCGGGATCGTACTCGAAAGGTTCCAGCTTTCCCTTCGGCTGTTTGGCGGCCCATGCGCGGATCAAGCTCATGCTGATTGTCCTTGAGAAGTTGGGCGGGCTGAGAATTTAACTGCGGCTCGGGCAGGCAAATTGCGCACCCGCTCGCCGCTAGCACTTCGACTCGTTTCTAATACCGGCCCGGGCTGATAAACCTTACGCGATTTCCGCTGGTTTTCAGCCGTCTGCCGCCCACAGGCCCGGAAAGTCGCCGGAATCGATACAGTTTACCGCCGGACGGGCCGATGGATTATGTGACGCGCGCTGCCCAAGCGCTGCGCACGCATCGAATCTCGGCAAGCTGTCAGCAGATCGCTATGTGGTGCAAGCACTGTCATCAAGATGTTCCTCTTCGCCAGGGCGGAGCCGTGGGCATCGCCACTTGCGCGCGTTGTGGGACAGCCTTGGATGAGATCGAGGCCCCTGAGCTCGACGCTTGCGCCGCCTACTTGAGCGAAGACTCGCCGGAGGCCTTCGACGAAGCGGCGGCTTCACCAGCCGCTGCGGCCAGTGATTTCGACAACACGGCGCTAGAACAACTGCTCGCAGGGCCGCCGCTGCCGAAGGAAGACTGGCAGATGCAAGCGGAACAGCGAGATGTAAACCGGCTGGTCGAACGTCTGCGACGGACCACGCCGCTCGAACCGGCTGCAAGCCCAGCGCCGGCCACCATCCCGTTCCCGTCGTTTGCCGCTGCCCCCATTCCGTCAGCCATGACGCGGATGCAGGCGCTCGCAGCGACTGGTCCCTCCGCCACCAAGCCGGCCGAGAAATCGGGCTTTGCGGCGTGGATGCTGCTTTCGCTGGGGCTGGCGACGTTCGTCTGCGGCAGCGTGCTGCTCGGCTGGTCGTTCCTGGCCGATCGGGCCGATCTCTGGTCGC
This sequence comes from Planctomycetota bacterium, assembly GCA_023430365.1. Taxonomy (GTDB): domain Bacteria; phylum Planctomycetota; class Planctomycetia; order Pirellulales; family Pirellulaceae; genus JAEZAS01. The sequence goes on along the minus strand of JAEZAS010000121.1, from coordinate 1,770 downwards.
TGGGCCTGCCGCTCACGCTCGCGGGCCAGGCTGGGCTCATTCTCGGCCTCATCCTGCAGCTCGAAGGTCTCTGGCGAAGCACCCGCCAGACCGATGAAACCCTCAGCGAACTCGACGGACAGCTCCACCAGCTCCGTCACGCCACGACGATGCTGAGCACCACCCACAGCTCGCCAGCCCAGTCGTTCTACGCCCACATGGCCGACGGCGCGCACCCGCAACTGCTGCTCGCCGACCTGAAAGGCCAACTCGACCTCCTCGCCCAACAAATGGCCGCCAGCCAGCGGCGAAGCGCGTAGGAGATTTCTCAGTTATCAGTTCTCAGCAGTCAGTTTTCAGTTTGCTCAAACTGCTGTTACTGAAAACTGATTACTGACAACTGAAAACTCCCCATCAGATTTCCATCTCATCCGCCTTCACCGGCAGCGTGAGCGATGGCAGGCCGGGGCTTGGCTTCGGCGCGAGGAACGATTCGACTAGCCGACCATCTTCGGCAGACATCGCCGCCGCACGCTCGAAGTACTTGCGGGCCCGCTCCGGCTCGCCGCCGTAGTGCAGCGTCACGCCGATCAGAAAGTAAGGGTCGGACGAGATCGTGGACGCCAACGCTTCACTCGCGAGCGCCTCGAGATGCGAGTTCTTCGCGGCGACTCCATCGGCATAGAGCGAGTCGAGCTGAAATCCGCCGCGCGTCGTGTCGTCGCTGATCAGCAGGGCCCGGCGGAAGGCGGCGGCCGCCTGATCGAATTGGTTCACGGCGATCAGCGCGTGCCCTTGTCGCCAGGAACATTCGGCCACGTCCGGCGCCAGTTGCCCCGCCAGTTTGTACTTCTGCAGGGCCGAATGCCAATTCTGCTTTTCAAACAGCTCGTCCCCTTGAGCGATGTACCGATCGGCTCGGCGGCGGGCATCGGCATTCGAAGTGCGAACCTTCAAACGAACGATCTTGGCCGCAGGCGGCGGTTGGACTGGCGCTTGCAGTTCGCTCATGGCAAAGTTGCGATCAAGCCCCAGAAACTGCTTCACCGCGAGCGGGCCGAAAGCCAGTTCCGCAGGCTCGTAGCTGCTGTCGGCAAAGTACTCGACGTAATTCGACCGCGGCACATAGCGCACGCCGTAGGCGGGATAAACGCCGAGCGATGCGCCCGAGTAGCCGTAGCAGCCCCCATAGGCTGGCGCCCAGTTGTAAGCAGGCCAGTAGCCACCGTATCCGTAAGCGGGATATCCATAGGCTGGGAAGTACGAGTAGCCGTAGGCTGGCCAGCCAACCGAGACGGATACACCGCCCCAGCCGCCATAGAAGCCGCCCCAGCGATGCCCCCATCCGCCGTGACGATGCCAATGCCCTCGATGCCAGCGCCCATGCCCAGCCTCGGCCACGGCGGGCAGCGACGCCAGGAAGAACCCGATCAACAGAGCCAGTAGCAGGCGTCGCATGGCATTCGCTCCTTCAATCGCGCGACAAATCGAAGTCTGCCCTGATTATCAGCCAGCCATGGTTCGGCAGCAATAGAATCCGCCATGAATTGCAGTGGCCTGCAGAGCGCTTTGCATCAACTGTCGCCTCGCTCGCTCGATCGCCTAGCGAGAGCGCAGCCACTGCGTAGCGTACCCCTCGGCGGCGGCACGATTCGGAAACTGGAGGATGCTGGTTCGCACTCCCGCCCGCTGGGCCTCGGGCAACTGCTCGATCAGCTCGCGCAGCCATTTCTGAGCCAGCGTCGGCGAGTGAAACGTGTTCGCGTCCCGCTGCAGCTTTCGGCCGTCGCT
>JAEZAS010000119.1 GCA_023430365.1 Planctomycetota bacterium | reverse complement strand
GCGATGTAGCGGGCCGCCTGTTCGGCTGCCGACTGGCAGGCGTTGCATTCTCGTTTGAGCCAATCGATACAGTCCGACGACCGCGGTTCAGCTTCGTGAATTTCACCGGAAGCGTACTCGCTCACTTCCACCCGGGCCGCGATCTCCCGCCGCAGGTCGGAAAGCTCCTGCGAGAGCTCGATCGTGCGTCCCGGCGCTTCCCCCGCCCAGAACGGAATGTTCGGCGGAGTTCCCTGTGCGTCGGCAACGATGACCTCTTGCCCGCGAACGGCGAGAATCCGCCACGAGTTGTTGCCGAGCAGAAACACGTTCCCTGCCCGACTGTCGACGGCGAAATGCTCATCCACCCGGCCGACGACGGTGCCATCCTCCAGCACGACGTTGTATTCCGCCGCCTCGGGAATGGCGCCGCCCGAAGTAATCGCCGCGAGTCGTGCGCTCCGTCTGGCTTTCAGCCGGCCGTTGATCCGGTCGCGGTGAATGTAAGCTCCCGCCTTGCTGCCCGGTTTGATGCCGTCGGCAAGCATTTGCAGGAGCGCGTCGTACTCATTGCGGACCAGATTGCGAAACGGCCAGGCCCGCCGGATGAGCTCGAAGAGCTTGTCCTCGTTCCACTCATCGGCGGAGACCGTCGCCACGATCTGCTGGGCGACGATGTCGAGAGGCGATTCGGGGATCTCAATCGAATCGAGCTTCCCTCGCTTCACGGCCCGAATGAGAGCGAGGTTTTCCAGCAGCTCGTCACGTGTCAGGGGAAACAAGCGGCCTTTGGGCAGAGCGCCCACGGCGTGTCCCGATCGGCCGACGCGCTGCAGCGCCGTGGCAATCGAACGTGGCGACCCGACCTGGCAAACCAGGTCGATGTAGCCGATGTCGATCCCCATCTCCAGCGACGCCGTGGCGACGATCGCCTTGAGTTCGCCCGCCTTGAGCCGCTGCTCGGCGTCGAGGCGAATCTCGCGAGAGAGGCTGCCGTGATGGCTTGCTACGGCGTCCTCGCCAAGCTGCTCGGTAAGGCGATGCGAGACGCGCTCCGCCATCCGCCGTGTGTTCACAAAGACGAGCGTGCTGCGGTGCGTCTGAATGAGTTCACTGAGCCGGTTGTAGATCTCGTCCCACTGTTCGTTCGAGCACACGGCGGCCAGTTCGCTCGGCGGAATCTCGAGCGCCAGGTCGAGCTGGCGAGCGTGCCCGATATCGATGATCTCGCAGGTCGGCTCAATAGCCGGAGGGTAACCATCCTCCGGAGCAATTGCACGCGGAGCAGCTACTGCAGTCGCCGCCGACGAGCTCGCCGAAAAGAGCGAAGCCTCAAATGTCTCCTCGCCAAACAGTTCTCCCTGCAATATCTCCGGAGCGTGGTTACGCTCCGGCTGCGGGAGCACGTCGCCCCCCGCGCCGACCAGGAACTTCGCTATCTGCTCGATCGGCTTTTGCGTGGCCGACAGGCCGATCCGAACGGGCGGCTTCTGGCAGAGCACGGCCAGGCGTTCGAGCGTCAGCGTCAGATGCGAGCCGCGCTTGTCGCGCGCCAGGGCGTGGATTTCGTCGACGATCACGGTCCGACACGACCGGAGCATGTCGCGACTCTTTTCGGACGTGAGCAGCAGGTAGAGCGACTCGGGCGTCGTCACCAGGATGTGCGGCGGCCGGCGGAGCATGGCGGTCCGCTCCGCCTGAGGTGTGTCGCCGGTGCGAACGGCCACCCGGATGGGCAAGCCGCCGTAGCCACGCGTTTCGGCGATTTGCCGGAGTTCGAATAGCGGAGCTTCGAGATTCCGCTGGATGTCGTTGCTGAGTGCCTTCAGCGGCGAGACATAGACCACCTGCACCCCGTCCTCGAGCTGACCGGCGAAGTGCTGCCGGGCGAGTCGATCGAGGCAGACCAGAAAGGCGGCGAGCGTCTTGCCCGAGCCGGTCGGGGCAGCGATCAGCGTATGCTGTCCAGCCGCGATCTTCGGCCAGCCGCGGACCTGGGCTTCGGTGGGTTGACCGAACCGCTCGTTGAACCAATCCGCCACAAGCGGATGAAACAGACTGGGTGACATGTGTACAGCATACTGCATTCGATCGGCGGGTCCATGCGGCTTTGGGGGAAGCCGCACGCCGATCGATCCGTGCTATCACCGCCAGCTTTTTCCCGCTCAGCGGATCCGCTGCGGCAGCTTGCCCGCACACTTGAGCCGGTCGCAGTACAGCAGTCCGATGATCGTCTTCGCGTCCTGGATCACGCCGTTGAAGACCATGTCGAGGGCCTCATTCCAGCCGACGATCAGCCTCTCGATCTTCTCCCCCGCCTCGAGCGAGGGCTCGCCGAAAACCAGTCCGGTGGCGACGAACAGGTACATTCGCTCATCGAGAATGCCCGGCGACACGAAGAACGAATGGATTTGCTCCATCCGTGCGGCGGTGAAGCCCGTTTCTTCTTTCAGTTCCCGCAAGGCGGCCTTCTTTGGATCTTCGCCCGGTTCCAACGTGCCGGCGGGCAGTTCGACGAGCGTCTCGCGCATCGAAACACGAAAGACCCGCTCCAGGCAAACCCGTCCATCATCCAGCAGCGGCACAATTACGGCGGCGCCGGGATGGCGAATGATCTCGCGCGTCTCGGTTCCACCTCGATTGTCCGGATACGACTCGCGAACGACCCGAAACCGCTTCGTCTCGAGCAGCACAGGGGATGGATCAGTCATGGCAGGAACTCCACTCTCGCATCAGCACTTCCATAGTTCATGCTAAGCGAGTTCCGCCGTCGGAACGAGCGTTTTCCGCCCCAAAATCCCGCCCATTGATCATATACCTGTAGCTGAATTCGCCAGAATTCAGACGCCCCGCAAGTGGGTGGATCGATTGTCTGGATTCTGGCGAATTCAGCTACGAAGAATCGCCTTGCCTACGCCGCTCGGCGTAGCGGCTGCGTTTCGACGTCCTCTTCCTTCTCCCCAAAATTGATCAGCTCGCGGATCGCAAAGTTTTGCTTAGGCTGCGACGCATAGTAGATGCGAGCGTTCACCTCGCCGAGCAAGCCGAGGCTGAGAAACTGCACGCTGCCAATCATCGACAGCATGGCGAGCAGGCTCAGGGCATTCCCCGTCATGTCGACGCCTGCCACGAGCTTCATCAGCACGGTCGCCGCGGCGGCGAGCACCCCCACCGCCCCGCAAAGCAGCCCGATCTTGCCGAACAGCTTCATCGGGCTGGCGAAGTAATCGAGCATGTACTTCACGGTGATCAGGTCGAGCACCACGCGCACCGTCCGCCCGATGCCATACTTCGTCTGGCCGAACCGCCGGGCGTGGTGCCGCGTGACCACTTCCACGCAGCGGGCTCCGCGTGCATGGGCCAGGATCGGAATGAACCGGTGCATCTCGCCATAGAGCTCCAACTCGCGGGCAATGTCACGCCGCAGGGCCTTGAGCGTGCAGCCGAGGTCGTGGATCGGAAATTTTGTCGTCCGCGAGATCAGCCAATTGGCAATCCGCGACGGAATCTTGCGGCTAACCAAGGCGTCGTGACGTTCCTTCCGCCAGCCGTGCACCAGGTCGTAGCCCTCGTCGAGCTTGCGGACCATCATCGGGATGTCACCCGGCTCGTTCTGCAAGTCGCCGTCGAGCGTGACGATCACGTCGCCCGTCGCCAGCTGCAAACCGGCATGCATGGCAGCCGTCTGCCCGAAGTTGCGGCGGAACCGCACCACCTTCACGTTCGGATCGAGCGCCGCCAGGTCCTTCAGCCGATCCACTGTGCCGTCGGTCGACCCGTCATCGACAAACACGATCTCCCACGGACGCTCCAACTCCGGCAGCACCTTCGCAAGCTGGTTGTAGAGCAGCGGAACGTTATCAACTTCGTTGTAAACCGGGACGACGACCGAGACGCTCATGCGGAATCCTTTCCTGTGGCAATCGCCGCAGAGTGTAGGAAAGTCCGCCCACACGGACAACGCCAACCGTGCTAGCAGCAATAGCTAACTTACTCTCATTCCCACACCGAGGCCTCTCGTTCCCACGCTCTGCGTGGGAACGCCATCACCGACGCTCCGCGTCGCACGCAGGACGCAGAGCGTCCGACCCAGCTTTACGACCCAGAGCGTCGTAACGAGCCACCCCGCCCTTGGGTCATCGGTGCTTGGGCATTGGTCATTCCTCCTCCCTACCCCTTCACCACTCCAATCGGACGCATCCGCGCCACCTTCTTCGCCAGCCCTGCGTTGTGCACCACCTCCACGACGAGGTCGACGTGCTTGTAAGCCTCGGGCTGCTCCTCGGCGAGTCCCTTCCAACTGCGGGCCCGCGCGATGACCCCCATGTCGGCCAGTTCCTGCTCGATCCGGCGGCCCTGTGCGTGTTTGACGGCCGCTGTCCGGCTCATCACCCGCCCTGCCCCGTGGCAGCAGGTGCCAAAGCTCAGGTCCATGCTTCCCGGCTGACCGACCATCAGCCAACTCGCCCGGCCCATATCGCCCGGAATGATCACCGGCTGGCCGATTTCGCGATACATCTCGGGCACCTCGGGATGTCCCGGCGGAAAGGCCCGCGTCGCTCCCTTCCGGTGCACCCAGACCTTTTTCTTCTGGCCGTTGACCTTGTGCTCTTCCAGCTTCGCAATGTTGTGCGCCACGTCGTAAATCAACGACATGCCGAGCGCCTCCCAGCTCTTGCCGAGCACATGCTCGAACGATTGCCGGGCCTGGGTCATCAGCAACTGCCGGTTGCACCACGCGAAATTGGCCGCCGCGCACATCGCCCCGAGATACCGCTCCCCCTCCGGACTGTTCACTGGCGCGCACGCGAGCTGTTGGTCCGGCAGGTCGATGCCGTACTTCGCCGGCGCCCGCCGCAGTTCCTTCAGTGCATCGTCGCACACCTGGTAACCCAGACCGCGCGATCCGGAGTGGATCATCACGCACACGAGGTCCTTCTCGACGCCCATGACGTGCGCCGCGTGTTCGTCGAACACTTCGTCAACGATCTGCACCTCGAGGAAGTGATTTCCCGAGCCCAGCGTGCCGCACTGCGTGCTTCCGCGCTCGAGGGCCCGCTCGCTCACATACTCCGGCTGAGCGCCGTCGATCCGCCCAGCCGCCTCGGTGTGCCGGATGTCTTCGGGCGCCGCCTGGCCGCGCTGCAAGAGAAACGGCGAGCCCTGGTCCATGAGCTGCCGCAGTTCCTTCGCGTGGAAATGGTACTTTCCGTCCCGGCCGACACCCGCCGGAATGTTGCCGTACAGGTGGTCCATCAGCCGGACCATGTGCGGCTTGATGTCGCTATGGCGCAGGTCGGTTCGCATCAGCCGCACACCGCAGTTGATGTCGTATCCGACGCCGCCGGGCGAAATCACGCCCCCTTCGCTCGGATCGGTCGCGCAGACCCCGCCGATGCAGAAGCCATAGCCCCAGTGAATGTCCGGCATCGCCAGGCTGGCGTACTGAATGCCGGGGAGCGTCGCCACATTGGCCACCTGCTCGGGCGCCTGATCCTTGCGGATCATCTCGATCAGGTTGTCGTCGGCAAAGATCAGCCCGTCGACCCGCATTCCGCTTTTATAGGTCTTCGGAATCCGCCACAGCGTATCACTCACCCGCTCCAGCGGCCCGTAATAAGCTTCCTTGGCCATCACAATCCTCGCTCGTTCTCAGAATTCGCCGATAGTTGCTCGTGTGCCACTGCTGGCTTGTCCAGCAGTGCGAAGCGAGTACCAGTTCCCAAGCTTCCGTGAAGTGGGCGCGCTACCACCCTTGATTGATTCTCAAGTAACGCGAGTTCAGCGGGCCACTTCGAACCGCAGGTGCTGATAAACCACCCCGGTTTATCAACACCAACCCGCCCCCAGGGGCCCCCAACTAGTTGATAAACCCCCGGGGTTTATCAACACCCGCGCGTCGTAACGCGAGAAAACACTACCCAGGAAACCCCAAACCAAACCGATCCATCCCGAGCGAAAGCAGCCGGAGGCAAACCTGCCTCTGGGCCGCCCCGCAAGAAGACTCCGACGCAATCAGCATCGTATCAACAAGGGTTGCTTTTGTCAATAATTGCTGAATACATAAGTATCTATATGTCAACGATGATCTCGGCCAGCCAGCCCCCGTCCGTCCTCTCAACCCGCAACTGGTGATACGTAATCGCCTTCACCTCGTGTTCCATCTCGTGCCGCTGCGGGTCCATTTCCTCCCCCCAGCAAACCGCCTGCAGACCGTCGTCGGCCAGGCGCACCTCGAACCGGCTCAGCAGCAGCCGCTCCGCTTCGAAGGCGTATAGCAGCTCGTTCAGCCAGTCGAACATCAAAAAATCGAGCTCGTCGCCGGCGATCTCGAGCGTGCGAGATTGGACAGGCTGAACCGTGTCGAGGTTCGCGACGATCATCGCAAACAGCCCCTGCGCCACCTCGGCGAACAGCGCTTCCTTGGTGCTGGCACGCACGCGCAATCCCAAATCGGCCGTGTGCTCAAAAACCTCGTACATCTAACCCTCCCTTATCCCGGCGTCTGTCCCGGCACCTGACCCGGCGAGCGTGACGCGTAAGCGTCACGGTGAACCACAACCACGCTTCACGTATCGAACTACGGCAACTCCACCACCGTTCGTCCCACCATCCCGCCGCGAAACATCGTCGCCACATACTCGTCCAACTGTTCGAGCCGAATCGTGGTCGCAACGTGCTCGAGGTTTTCCAATCGCCATTCGTGCCCCAGCTTCCGCCAAATCTCCAAGCGCCGGTCGTATGGCAGCGCGGAGGACCCAATCCCCGCCAGGGTTACCCCGCGAAGAATGAAGGGATGCACGGTCAACGGCAAATCGGTGCCGCCGACCAGGCCACACGCCGCCACCACGCCATAGTTCTTTGTTTCGCGGATCAGGGTCGTCAGCGTCTGCCCGCCGACCGTATCGACCGCGGACCCCCAGCGCCCGCTGAGCAGCGGCCGGTCCGTGGCATCGTGCACTTCGCTCCGATCGATCACCCGCTGGGCGCCCCACTGCCGCAACTGCGCTTCCTGCTCCCGTTTGCCCGTCACCGCGACCACCTGGTAGCCCAGTCGAGCTAGCAACAGGACGGCCAGGCAGCCTACGCCCCCCGTCGCCCCGGTCACGACGACCTCCCCCACCTCCGGAGTGACACCGTTGACCTGAATTGCGTTCACGCACTGGGCCGCCGTGAACCCCGCCGTCCCCAGCGCCATGCATTCAAACGGAGAAAGCCCTTCGGGGAGCGGCACCACCCAGCGTTCCGGAACTCGGGCAAACTGCGACCAGCCCCCCCACTGCCCTGCCCCGAGTTCATAGCCGGTCAGGATCACCGGCTGACCGACCCTAAAGCGCGGGCTCGTCGATTCCGCCACTTCGCCCGCCAGGTCGATGCCCGGCACGTGCGGTAGGCGCTGCACGATCCCCTTGGTGGCTCGCGTCGCCAGGGCGTCCTTGTAGTTCAGCGAAGAGTAGCGAACGCGGATGAGCACCTCGCCCGGGGGGAGATCGCTAAGCGAGCGAGTGGTTATCGATTGGCGAAGCTCTCCGGCCGAATCTTTTTCTACCAGGTAGCAGGTGAACCGGTTGCCGTTCATTGCGGTTGTCTCATCTCCGTGAAATCGGCCCAAGAGCGGAGGTTGGCGTCCTCCCAGTTTTGAGGGACCAGTTGGACCGCCTATTCCGCCGCCAAGGCGAGCGATTTGTGGGCCGAACGGCCTTCCAGGGCCCGGCGCTTTTTCAAGTGTCGCCCCAGCGGTCATGGCCGCTCGATCGCGCCGCCAAGCCTACGCCCAATGCATCGCAGAAGCAATCGCCGCTTGAGGTTAGAGCGAGGAAGCGCCGGTCGGGGGTTCGTTGACAGCGTTCGCCTGGGGCCGATAGAATCGGGGCCACTTTCCACGGTGGCAATAATTCTGACGAGTTCGACATTTCCCGTCGCGGAACCCGGATTCCGCGGCAAGACGAAGGAGTTGACCGATGGCCGGCAGCAATGTTTTGGAATTTACGGACGACAACTTTCAGACCGAAGTGCTTCAGTCGAAGGAACCGGTGCTGGTCGACTTCTGGGCTCCCTGGTGCGGCCCCTGCCGCAAGATCGCCCCGATGATCGATGAACTGGCGAGCGAGAACGCCGGCGCCGCGAAGGTCGGTAAGATGAACGTCGACAACAGCCAGCAGTCGGCGATGCAATACGGAATCGAAGCGATTCCGACGATCATCATCTTCCAGAACGGCCAGCCGGTGCAGCGCTTCCAAGGCATCCCGACCAAGAGCCGCGTCCAGGAAGCGCTCGACTCGGCCAAGGCCTAAGTCGGCGAAGCGGTCACCGATCCGCCAAAGACTGTAGGGAACGCCCTCTGTGGCGTTCCCTGCCCGCTGAGCAAAGAATTTGCGACTCGAGCCGGAGGCAACCTTCGCCTCCGGTTATTTTTTGCGCGGAAGCAAGCGAGCGACACCTCGAAGCAGGGTCGCGGCTACGCCATATCGAGCCAGCTGAGGTTTGGCGCGATGATCCTCAATTGCTCGGCCATGTAGCGCTTCACGGCAGCCGTGGTGCGTAGCGTCATGGCCCGGCGCAGAACCAGGCGGGCTTGCTCGGTCGTCAGGTGCGCCGCCAATTCCTTCATCGATGGAATGAACGCCGGGCTCATGCTGAAGCTCCGCAGACCCATGGCGAACAGCAGCACGAAAGCTCGCGGCTGCCCGGCCATTTCGCCGCAGAGGGTGAGCGGCTTGTTGGCCTTGTTGCAGGCTTTGATGACGTTCGAAAGCACTCGCAGCACCGGCGGAGCGAGCGGTTGGCAAAGATGGCTGACCTTGGGGTTGTCGCGGTCGGCGGCCATCAGGTACTGCACCAGATCGTTCGAGCCGATCGACACGAAGTCGACCAGCGGCAGCATGTCGTTGATCGAAATCGCCGCTGCAGGCACTTCGAGCATCATGCCCAGCGGCACTTCGGCAAACGTTTTCCCTTCCTGCCGCAATTGAGCCGCGGCCCGGCCGACCATCGCCCGTACCTTGCGCAGTTCCTCGACGGTCGTGATCATCGGGAACATCAGCCGGACCTTGCCCGAGGTGCCGTCGACGTCCGCCGCCGCGCGTAGCACCGCACGAATCTGCGTCGCGAAAAACTCGGGATGCTCGAACGACAGGCGGATGCTTCGCCAGCCCATGAACGGGTTGGCTTCCTGATGCGTGTGTCCCAGGTAGGGCACGGTCTTGTCGCCGCCGATATCGAGCGTGCGAATCGTCACGCTCTGATTGGGGCTCGAAGCAATCACCTCTCGATAGGCGGCGTACTGCTCCTCCTCGTCGGGCACATCGGGATGGGTCAGGTAGATGTACTCGGTGCGGAAAAGGCCGACTCCGGAAGCGCCCATCGCCCCCGCGGCGCGAGCGTCGATGGCGCCGTTGATGTTTCCCAGGAGTTCGAGCTTCACGCCGTCCTGCGTCACCGCCGGCAAATCGCGATTGCCTGCGAGCTGATCCTTGAGCAGGAAAAACTCTCGCTCGAGCTTGAGAAACGCGCTGCGCTGCTCGGCGTCGGGGTTGATCAGCACGTGCCCGCCGCGTGCGTCGACGGCGACTGTGTCGCCTGTCTTCACCTGCCGCAGGATGCCGCGAACGCCGGAGATCGCAGGGATGCCTCGGCTGCGGGCGATGATCGCCGCATGGCTCGTTTGGCTGCCCCCTTGGGTGACGATGCCTTTGACGTCCAAGTCGCCGAGCGTTACTGCCTGCGAGGGAAGCAGTTCGTCGGCGATCAGGATTACCGGACCGTGGAGCACGTGCTGATCGGTCTTCAGCACGTCGGAAATATGGGCACTGAGGCGGATGACCACGTCCCGCACGTCGTTTACCCGCTCCCGCAGGTACTCGTCGTCGGTGCGCGTGATCAGTGTTGTGTATTCGTCGAGCAGGCGGTGGAGCGCCGCCTGGGCTGTCATCCGATCGTCGACGATCCAGGTGCGAACCTTGTTCGTGAAGTTCACGTCCCGCAGAATCGCCTCATGCACGGCGAAAATCCGGGCCTCTTCCCGTCCGACTTGCTGCTCGACCTTGTGTTTCAGGGCGCGCAGTTCCCCAGCCGCCTTATCTCGGGCGGTTTCGTAATTGGCCAACTCGGCGGTGACTTCGTGATCCTCAAGTCGCTTCGTGTCTGGATTTACGAAGATCTCGTGGATGCAGTAGGCGGTGCCAACGGCCACTCCGGGCGAAACAGGAATCCCCTTGCGCATAGTGCGCGAGAATGTACCACCTCGGCCGACGCTTGACAAATCGAAGGAGCGTCGCAGCAAGATGAAGAATCGACTTGGGTTGTGGCGCAATCGACCGGCCGCCTGATTTCCCCCGGACTGGCTGGCTGGCGGACCAGAAGTGGGGTAATTAGGCTGAAAGTGCGCTTCACGCGTCCCAAGCGGGCTGCCGGGTACCGTCCTAACCCGCTATGCTTGCTCGTGTTGCGCGGAGCACCTGACGGCAGGCCACGGGCGGTCGACGCCCGAAAACCGCCGTTGTGGCGGTTTTGAGTAGGCGGTATATTGGCGAACTTTGAAAGTTAGCGGGGCAGCGCGAGACGGGTAGGCTGCGCCAAGCCTGATGCAATGGAACGGACACATGCAGTTCAGTTTGCTGGATAGGATCGTCGAGCTGAAACCCGGGGTGAGTATCACTGCGTCCAAAGTGCTGTCGCCGGACGAGCAGTATTTGAAGGACCATTTCCCTCGTTTCGCCGTCATGCCGGGCGTTTTGATGCTCGAGTGCATGTATCAGGCGAGCGCCTGGTTGATCCGCCAGTCGGAGGGTTTCGCTCACTCGGCCGTGCTGCTGAAAGAAGCTCGCAACGTGAAGTACTCGGATTTCGTGACGCCCGGCAAAGAGCTGGTCGTTACGGCCGAGATCCTCAAGCAGGACGATACGACCACCACGCTCAAGGCGCAGGGCACCATCGAGGGCAATGTCGCCGTCGCCGCCCGGCTGATCGTGGAGCGATTCAACGTCGGCGATCGAATCCCCACCCGGGCGAGCATCGACCCGTACGCCTGCAATCATTTCCGCGAAGTCTTCAAGAAGCTGATTCAACCGCGGACGGCCGGAATGCGGAAAATCGATCCGCCTCACACGAACGGACCGGCGCGGATGGAGTTGCCACACTCCAGCGCCACCCGCTAAGACATACACCGCCTACAACTAAGCACTTTTACCCCGAATCACGGAGTGTCGTTAGACATGGCTCCCACGAAAGACGAAGTTTTTAAGAAGGTTCAGGCCGCTCTGGTGGACGCGCTGGGGGTCGATGAGGAAGAAGTCACTCCGCAAGCGACGATGGTCGGCGACCTGGGCGCCGAGTCGATCGACTTCCTCGACATCGTCTTCAAGCTGGAAAAGTCGTTCGGTATCGAGATTCCTCGCAAGGAACTCGCTCCGGAAGACATTCTGACGAACGCTGAGTACGTGCAAGACGGCAAGGTGACTCCGGCCGGTCTGGCCGAACTGAAGCGGCGGATGCCGTTCGTCGATTTCGCCAAGTTCGAGGCGAACCCGCAGGTGCGCGACTTCGGCAATTTGCTGACGGTCGGCGACCTGTGCCGCTACATTGAAGGCAAGGTCGGCGCCGCCTAAGCGGTCGGCGACCACTCTCGGAACCTCGCGTCACACACAGGGACGGCTCGGAATGCGTTGGTACTGGATCGATCAATTTCTGGAGTTCGAGCGCGGCCGTCGGGCTGTGGCGATCAAGAACGTCGCCCTGGACGAGGAAGTGCTCGACGATTATCTGCCCGGATACCCGTGCATTCCCTTCTCCGTCATGATCGAGGGAATGGCTCAAACCGCCGGCCTGCTTGTGGCTGAAAAAGGTGGTTTCGAGCACCGCGTGGTCCTCGCCAAGTTGAGCAAGGCGGTGCTGCACAAGCCCTGCGTCGCCGGCGAGACCTTGCGGTACGAGGCCACGGTTCTGGATATCCAGAACGACGGGGCGATTGCCACCGTGTCGTGCCATGTGGGAGACGAGTTGCGCGCGGAAGTCGAAACCATGTTCGCCTTCCTCGACGATCGCTTTCCGCCGGGTCCGCTGTTCCATCCCGAGGACTTTGCCGTCCTGCTGCGGACTTGGAACATCTACGACGTGGGCAAGGACGAAAACGGCAATCCGATCGAGATGCCGGCGATTTACGCCGATGCCGAGCGGCAAGCTCGGGCTGGCTACGAAACCGGCCCGGTTCCGCTTGAGCGGTAGGGTCGTGAGCCATCAGTTTCTACCCAACCGGCGCTAAGTGCGCCGGTCTTCTTTCAAACGCGGCTTCCAGGGGCCAGCCGTTAATCTCTGCGGCGGGCCGGAAACGATACATCCCTCGCGGCTGCAGTTCGACTGCGCCCGCAGGGGGATCCCCAAGGGTGCGAACTGCGAGAAGCCGTACCCGGACAATTCCCTTAAGCCGGGCGGACGGCGCTGGTATAATCTCGTTGTTCGTTAAAGTTGGCCGAGTTTTGGGCCGCAAATCCTTCAGGTGAGTGTCGCATGAGACGGCGTGTTGTGGTGACTGGTGTCGGCGCGGTGAATCCCATGGGTCACGACGTGGCGACGGTTTGGGCTGGCCTGAAGGAAGGCAAGTCGGGTGTCGGTTACACCTCGATCTTCGATGCGAGCAAGTTCCCGACGCGGATCTCCGCCGAGGTCAAGAACTGGGACATCGACAAGGTCGGAGAAGATCCGGCAGTTTGGAAGAAACGGGGCCGTCATACCCGCTTTGCGGCCGGCGCCGCGATCCAGGCGGTCAAGGAGTCGGGGCTGATGGATTCGTCGGTCGAGCCGACTCGGATGGGTGTCTACCTCGGTTGCGGCGAAGGGAGCCAGGATTTTTCCTCCTTCTCGCGCATGATGACCGGCTCGCTCACGAGCGAAGGCTTTGATATCGAGAAGTTCACCCGCATCGGCCTCGAGATCCTCGACCCCCAGGAAGAGATCGAGCAGGAACCGAACATGCCGGCTGGTTACATCGCCAGCCTTTTCAACGCACAAGGTCCCAACGCCAACTGCCTGACCGCCTGTGCGGCGAGCAGCCAGGCGATCGGCGAAGCGACCGAGATCATCCGCCGCGGCGACGCCGATGTGATGATCTCCGGCGGCGCTCACAGCATGATTCATCCCTTCGGTGTGACGGGGTTCAATCTGCTCACGGCTCTCTCCACGAGCAATGACGAACCGACGAAGGCCTCGCGCCCCTTCGATCGACTCCGCGACGGCTTCGTGCTGGGCGAAGGCGGAGCGATGATCGTGCTCGAAGAACTCGAACACGCCAAGAAGCGTGGGGCGCCCATTTACGGCGAGGTGCTCGGCTACGGCACCACGGCGGACGCCTATCGCATTACTGACATTCATCCCGAAGGACGCGGCGCCATCGCCTGCATGAAGATGGCGATTGCCGACGCCGGGCTGAATGCGTCCGACATCCAGTACGTCAACGCTCACGGCACGAGCACCGCCGTGAACGATCGCGTGGAATCGCTCGCCTGCAAAGTGGTGTTTGGCGATCGCGCGATGCAGACCCCCGTCTCAAGCACCAAGAGCATGATGGGGCACCTGATTGCCGCCGCCGGTGTGACGGAAATGATCGTCTGCCTGATGGCGATCCGCGACAATGTTCTGCCGCCGACCATCAACTACGAAAATCCGGATCCCGACTGCGATCTGGACTACATTCCCAACGCCGCGCGGGAAGCCAAGTGCGACTACGCTCTGAGCAATAGCTTCGGCTTCGGCGGGCAGAATATCTCGCTCGTCGTCGGACGCTACACGGGCAACTAAGTTGCCGATCTCACCGGCTGACAAGAAACAAAACAGCCCGGCTGCGAGCAGCCGGGCTGTTTTTCTTTGTTCGGGCGTAGCGGAGCAGGCCCCGCTCGCTTAGCGGCCAATGCTCGGCGGATTGTCCTGCAGGAAATCGCGCGGGCCGCGGACCGTGTAGTAGGGATAGCCGACCTGAGCGGTCGACGGACCCTGCGGGCCGATGTATTCACGGCTGTAGTGGTGGTGGGGATAGCCCGGGGTGCCGCGGACCGGGTAGTTGCCGGGGCCGCCACCGAAGGCAGGACCGCCGCCAGCGCCGCCACCGTAACCCGCCGCTGCAGCGGCAGCCGCATGAGGACCGTAGACGCCGCCGAGGGCGTCGCTCGGACCGTGCGGACCGCTCGGCGCACCGAATGGACCTTGCACGTCGGTCGCAGCGCAGACGTCGCACATGTCGCTGTGCTTGCGGAAGAGTCCGCCGCCGTGCTTGCGATGACCGAGCACGCCGCCATGGTGGTGGCCAGTCGGTCCACAAGCGTTGCACGGATCGCCGTGACGGCGACCCATCTGGTGACAACCGGTGGCGCTGGCGCAGACAACCAGCGCAGCCGCGAGTAGTACCGCTCTCATGGGCATAGCTTCCTTGCTGCTCGTGCATGCAGCCACATGGGTAGGCGCCGGCTCATCCGAGTAAACCGGCGGCAGCCGCGAAGGCACGAGGGGCTCGTGGGTCAGGATAGATGCGCCGCCAACCCGATTGCGGGAGGGGAGACGACGCCTACAACCTTCATCGGCGGCAGAACCGGGAATATTGAGCAATTCGATACCACCGCGAGAAGCGGCACAAGCTGCATAATGCGCCCGCGGTACGGTTTTTCCTGGTTGCCGGTTGGCTAGGGCAGCTCCAACTTGCGCCACTCGCTTACCTGCCTGGGCGTCAGAATTTGCAGCAAACGGGCCTCGTTTTGCCGCGCGCTTTCCCAGGCGTCTTCAACCTGGCCTCGCACTTGCGCCCGGCCCTCCAGGACGCGGGCGATATCGCGTCTCTGCATGGCACTGAGGTTCAGACGACTGGCAATCTCTTCCGAAAGCAGCAACCGTTGGCGGGCCGTGATGTATGCCTCATCCCGGCTGCTCGGCTGAGGCGCTGTCTGCACGGCGGCGAACGTGAGCTGCGGGACGCCGAGCTGATCGTCCGCTTCGACGAAGGTGATATCTTCGAGTTGCGGGATCGTGGCTTCCGGAACCGGCGCTTGTCCCAACCTGGCTTTGATCGTCTGCAAGTTCGGGCGACCGGCGATCAGGTACGCGCTCAGCAACGTGCATAGGGCGACACCAGCGATCACCAGGACCGTGCTCGCCGCCTGTCCCGGCTGGGCGGAGGCTCCCTTCGTCCAACCCGATCCGGAGGCCGATTCGAGGGGGCCTTGGATGTCGGCCAACCGTTCCACGCCGATCAAGAAGCCTTCTTCGGTTTGCTCCGTGCGAATCACTTGCACCTGGTACCAGGCGTCATTGGCTTGCAGTTGCGCCACCGCTCCAACGGCCAGATCCATGGTCTGCGGAGAGAGAAAGGCGAAGCCGTCCGCCGAGGCGTTCAGCAGCAGCACCGGATACCGCCGCTTGCCAGATAGAAACACACCTCGCTGCTGTTCGTCGGGCAGCTGAATTCGAAAGGATCGGCGAGCATCGTTTTGCATGGAAACCCCGCTGACGGCGGCAGGCCATTGAGTACCTCATAAGTGTAGGTTGTGGCTGCGGTCATTCGCAGTTTTTCGCCACTGAAGCCTTGGCAACGGCTCAAAGTCCGGGCTGGGCGGGGCGCATCGTGCGGCTGAGGCCGGTTATGCGGGATAAGCCGGTGTAGCCCCGTGCGCCAGGCGGTTCTACAATTAGGCCAGCCTGCGGCCCCGTGCTCTGTAGCCCCTCGGACGGCCGACTTGTCGGCTATGTCGTTCGAAGCGAAAGCCATCCCCCACCATGCAGATTGCCGAGCAAGTCATCGAGCTTTGCCAGCAGGCTGCCGAGGCCAATCGGTCAACGGCCGGTCGGCGGGGAAACGTCGTTCTCCTGACACCGGAGAATGGGGATGAAGTGTTCGTCGCTGCCGACCTACACGGGAATCGGCTGAACTTCAACGAGCTGCTGCGGATTGCCGATCTGGCTAACCACCCGCGGCGGCATCTGGTGATGCAGGAAGTTTGCCACGGCGGTCCCGAGTATCCGAGCGGCGGCTGCATGTCGCACTTGATGCTCGAAGATTGCGCCCGGCTGAAGACGGAGTTTCCGCATCAGTTTCATTTCCTGCTGAGCAATCACGAGCTGGCCGAGCTGGGCGACTTTCCGATCTGCAAGTCGCGAAAGATGCTCAACCTCAATTTCCGCTGCGGCGTCGGCGAGATGTACGGCAGTGACGCCGATCGGGTGCGCGACGCCTACATGCAGTTTCTCGCCACTAGCCCGCTTGCCATCCGGCTGAGCAGCGGCGTGCTCATCACGCATAGCTTGCCCGAGAAGGTCGATCGCGAGGGGTTCGATGTATCGGTTTTCGATCGGCCGCTGACGTGCTCCGATTGGAAGACCGGCAGCCCGGCGTTCCGACTGGTGTGGGGACGCGATTTCCGTCCCGCGAACGTACAAGCCTTTGCCGACCTCGTCTGCGCGGAGTTGCTCGTGACGGGGCACGAGCCCTGCGTGAATGGCTTCAGCACGCCCAACGCCAGGCAGGTGATTCTCGACTCGTGCTGCAAGCATCCTTCGTATGTAGTGCTGCCCGTCGATGAGCGGCTCACGCAGGCCGAAGTGGTCGAGCGGATCGCCCAGCTTCATAAATGCCGCAAGCAGGCGACTCTGAATGAAACGCAAGGTTGCGGCAAGTAAGTCACCGGCGAAGCCACCGTCGGTTGAGCCCTCCACCCAACCGGTCCGCCGGCCGCCTCAGTTTCCGATCGGCGGGCTGCTGGGTTTGATGGTCGTGGTCGGCATCGCCATGGCGCCGGTCTTCTACATCGTTCGCGGGCTGCAAGGCGAATCGGGATCACGTCTGGCCGGAATGCTGATCGTGCTGGCGGGGCCCTGCTGCTGGTGATCGTCGTCAGTTCGCTGCTGGGAGTGGTCCAGTGGTGGAACCGGCGTTAGGGCGGATTTCGGTTCGGCGAAAAAGTGTTCAAGTCGCCGCCCCCGGACGGCCGATGAAGGCGGTTCGAGTAGGACCACAAGGCAGAACGCCTTTGCTCGCAGCGCGACTGGCAGCTTGGAGATGCTGCATTCTTCAGCCCGCTGCTGCTTGTTTGGCAGCCAGGGGCTGCCAAGCGGAAATTGATGGGATTTGCTGCGAATAATTTCCCGCGAACCGGTTGCGCGGCACCGTGTCTAGTGTTGCGTCGCCCGCTTTGGTGAGCCCGTTCCGTAGAGCGGCGGTGAGGCACGTTCCTTGCAACCAGCGACGAAGTCCGAGGCAGAAATGCCATTTGCGGTAAGCGGCTGAGTCCGCCGCCTCGCCGGATTCGTCGAGGCTTGATATGATCAAGGAAGAGACAGTTATGAATGAAACCATCCGACGTGCGATACGCCAGCGTGCAGTAGCAGCTCGCTCCAATGACGAGCTGGTTCAGGCAATCTTCGAAACCTTCCGCGCCGCCCAGATCGATCTGCGCAAAGTGCCGCTGGAAGACATGAAATCGGCGCTTGTCGAAGCCGCCCGCGCCTCGCGGACCGCCCCGAGCGACCAGCTCCTGGCCTAGCCAACTCTCATCGCCACGCCTCGTGGCGATCCGGTTGCGCGTGCCAGCAGCACTGAATCCCGCTCGGGCGCCTCCCATTAATAGAGCGCCAGGGCCAGCTGCCGGCGGAACGTGGCCGTGAGAGGGTGTTCGTCTCCGAGCACTCGAAACGTATCCACCATGCGACTTCGCGCCGCTTCGCGCAGGTCGCCTGAGCTCTGCTCGACCACCTCCAACGCCAGCCGCAGGCCCTCGTCGTACTTGCCAGCGGCGAGCAGCGCTTCGGCCAGTTCCCACTTGAGCGGCACGTTATCGGGCGTCGCAGCCAGGCTGGCTTCGAGCGTGGCCAGCTTGTCGGACGAAACCTGGTGGCTGCCCAGTTCGAGCTGGGCTTTCACCTTCTCGGCTTCCGGCTCGAGGAAGCCCCGCTTCTCGAGTTCCTCCAGCACGGTTCGACTCGCGCTCGCATCGCCCATCGCAAGCAGGACTCGCGCCAGGCCGATCTTGGCCTCAGCCGATTGGGGCGAAAGCATAATCGCCTGCCGGAAGAGGCCTTCCGCTTCGGCCGGGGCCGCGGTCTCAATATCGGCCGCTCGTCGGAGGAGCTGATCGGCTTCGGTCGGCAGAATGCTAGCCAGCCATTCTTTGAGCTGCGGTTCGGTGAGCAGCCCACTGAACGAATCGACCACCTTGCCGTCCCGCAGCGCGTACACGGCTGGAATGCCTTCAACGCGAAACGCCGCCGCATGTTGCGGCAATTGATCGACGTCGGCCTTTACCAGCCGAAAGGCCCCTGCGTGCTCTTCGGCCAGTTTCTCCAGCAGCGGCGCCAGCCGTCGGCAGGGACCGCACCAGGCAGCCCAAAAGTCGAGCACGACGGGAGTCTCAAACGACTGCTTGATGACGTCCTGATCGAACTGCTCCGCATTGGTCTCAATCACGTGGTTGCCCGACATCGATGCCTCCGGTTTCGCTGGGCGCGAGGATTGCTAAGCTGTGTATCGCATTGTATCCGTAACGCCAATTGCCTTCCTGAGGAGAGTTCGATGCCCAAGGTGACCGTCCGGCGCTCGCATAGTCGCGATCCGCAAACCATCCTCTCTCAGGTTGGGTCGGCCCTTGAAAGTACTGCCCGCGAATTCGACGCGACAGACCTCACGCTGACCACGGCGGGGAACCGCTCCGACTTCTCGTTCAAGACGATGGGCTTCAAGGTTGGCGGCAACGTGCAAGCCGGCCCGAGCGAAGTGGTCATCGAGGTCGATTTGCCGCTGGCGGCTGCCCCGTTCACGTCGGTCGCCGAGCAGGTGATCGGGCGCAACGTCGACGCCGCGCTCCAGGCCTGATCTGAGCCAGCTTTGAAGAGGTTTCCGGCGCACGGGCGATGGGCCGGTGCGATAGACCCGGAGGGATGAACAGGCCCGCCGCCTGTTCATCGTAGCTCGGCTGCATAGCAGTCAGCCGAGTTGGGGAGGACCCTACTGCGGCCGGCTAGGCATCTTGCGGGGGAATGGCGGCTGCATGGCGGGAGGCAGTTGCCCACCAGTCTCTTCAGCCCAGGCCCGCCGGTCTTCTTTCGACGCGTAGTACTGCAGCCAGGTTTCTGCGTCCTGGTCGAAGTCGAGGCAGTGCCACTGCAGATAGTTCCGCGACGGCGCCATCTTCTTTTCCGGCGACGGCAGGATGTCGCGACAGATCAGGATGTAGAGCTGGCGATCCGACAGGTGGTCAGTGAACTCGAGCGTGATCCGCTGTTCGTACAAGCGTTCGATCGCGTTCCACAGCAGCGCGTGCAACTCGTCGTCTTCCAGCTTGTCTGGGGCTGGCAGCCTCAGTTCCGGCTCGAACCACTGCGAGATCGGCAGCACAGGGGCCTTCTCCCAGGCGAGCATCGAGGCCAGAAACTCATTCTCTTGTTGCGTGGGCAACTGGCGGCAATTGAGCACGTGAACCGACTCGTCCAGATACGGTTCCAGCTCATCGCGCAAACGGGCGTTCAGCAGCAGCTGATCGACTTCTTCAAGGCTGGGGTGCGGTAAAGGCATCGGGGATTCTCTGGATCGCAGGCGACCGTCGTCAGGAGTTCCAAAAGCGGCCGGTCCACCAGCCGCCTGACACTTACGCCTCGACAGAATTGACTCTATCAAGACGCCTCACGGTCGCAAGCAAAACCTAAGGCAAACCGCCGCGGGATCGCGGTTTTTTTCCCGCCTGCGTTGTTAATACCGCTACCAGCGCCAAGGTCCCTGCTAGCAAACCCAAGGGATGTAAAACCTTGCGGGCAATGGCGGCGAAAATGCCGCTGAATAATGCTCTCGCGGCGGGCGGCTGTTTCGAGAATGAAACGCCGTGTTAAGAACGCTTGTCGAGCATCGAAATGGCTTCGATCTCGTCCGCCCACGATTCGAGGTAGGCGTCGATCTGCTCGGCGCAGCGGCGGTACTGATCGATCGGTCCACCGATCGGATCGCTCACGTCGCCGCGATTGCGTGAGAGGACAAACGTCCGCTGAGCGGCCTCGGGGAGGTGCGACACGATCGCGTCCCGGTGCGCCCGGGTCATCGTGATGATGATGTCGGCAAAGCGGATGATTCTCTCGCCGAGCGGCTGGCTTTCGTGCATCGTCAGGTCGAGACCGCGCTCCTGCATGACCGACTGTGCTTCGGCCGCCGAGCGCCCGCCGGGCGTCGCCGAAAGCCCAGCCGACATCACGAGAAAGCCGCGGTCCTCCAATTGGTCGACCGGGCAATCCAGCTTGTCGGCCAGACGCTTTTTGAGCATCACCTCGGCCATCGGGCTGCGACAGGTGTTCCCCGTGCAGACCAGCACCACCATGAAGCTCGCCAACCGCTTCAGATGCGTCTCGGAAACCACTCCAGGACGAACCAATTTAAGCCCCGTATCATCCACCCGTACGACCGACGATTGCTGGCCAAACTTGCAGCGACCATCGTCCAACACCACGTCGACATCGGCGCCCAGTCGTTCGACGACATCCTTCCCCGACAGCGCATTGTCTTGATCGGTTCGCCGCGCTCCGAGCGTCACGAGGGGACCCGCGATCAATCGCGATACGCCGGCAATCAGCTCATGGGCGGGCACTCGCAGGCGGATATTCCGCTGCGGGGCGACAACGCGCTGCACCGCCTCCGGAAGCCGCTGCACGACGCTCTCCGGCTCAGCGTCCTCGAGTTCGAGAGTGATTGGGCCCGGCCAACACCGGCGGGCCAATCGCAGCCCCAGTTGGGGCATCTGCGGAGCATAGTCGAGCGCTTCTTCGGTGCCCCGAATCACGAGCGTGGCCGGCCCCTCGAGCCGATCGCCGCGCAGCGAGACGAGCCGCTCGACCGCCTTGGGATTCAGCCCAGCCGCGGCTGCCACATAAACCGTTTCGGTCGGAAAGACAACGATTTGCCCTTCGACCAGAGCCTGCACAGCCCGATGCACAACGTCGCGCGGATCGTCGGAACTGCTGACGTCGATTACCAACGGAGCCATGAGTTCGCCGGAAAGGTGAAGAAGAGAAGACGCTTGCCGCCCATCCGCTTGCAGGCGAAGACCCTGCGCACGGCCGATCGGGCGCTCGAAGCTACTTCTTGGATTCTCCGCCGCCCGGCGCAGAGGGTCAAGTGCCAAACGCTAGCAGCACAAGGAACTAGGACGCTTCGCCCGCCACAAGGCCTCATCGCAGCTGAATTCGCCAGAATTCAGACTCGCTGCAGTTGGGACGTCGACTCTGGCCCGTCTGAACTCTGGCGAGTTCAGCTACGAGGTCACTGAAGCCCGGCCCGTTAGTCGTCTTTGAACTTCGCCGTGAAGATGACGGCTTCCAGGTTCTCGGCGGCCGCGTCGAAGAAGACTCGCAGGTTGGTGATCGCCAGCCAGACCGCGAGAAAAGCCTTCTCGTCGATCGGCATGCCGTACGACTCCGGATCGAGCGCGAAGAACTTTTCGCGGAACTCCGGCTCGCGGATCTCGTTGAGCGCCTCGGCCACGAACGTGGTGATGTCGGGGCGAATGAGCGTCGCCGCGTAGTCATCCCCCTTGTGCAGCTCCTTGCCGCCCAGGATCAGATGGTTGAGCGGAAACTCGCCGCCGCCGGGGTCCAGGTCGCCGTCGGTCACGCAGCGGTGGATGGCGTTCCAGCAGGTGCCGATGTCGAGCACCCGGCCGCTCTTGTTCATCTCGGGCGAGGTGATGAGTTCGTGGAGGAACGCCCGCAGGGCGGCGTCGTCCAGCTGGTTGAAGACCCGTTTCGCGTGCTCGCGCGTCAGAGCGATGTGATAACCCTTTCCCACCACCGAAGCACCATCAATCCTTGTTGCCAGGAACCAAAAGCAGCCCTTCCCGCCCGTCGCGGGATAAAGTGGGGCCATGCGACCATCGGACAACCCGACTTTGCCGATCTTTAAGGAAAGCTACTTCCACAACTGATCATCGGCAAAGGGATGAGCTGGACCGAATATTTTGGGTTTGGGGAGAGCGCGGAGCACTGCGGCCGCCAGTCGCAGGTCGTCCTTCGTCGTGATTTTCAGGTTCATCGCCGAACCGGGGACCACGGTGATCGGATGCCCCAGGAGTTCGACCAATTGGGCGTCGTCGGTCACCGCCTGCGAGCCCCGTTTGGCGTAGGCTTCCAGCAGCAGTTCGCGGCGAAAGACCTGGGGAGTCTGCGCCTCCCAAAGCCCTTCGCGGCTTACGGTTTCCGTGATGGTACGGTCCCCGCCGACTCGTTTCAACGTGCCGGTTACCGGGGTGGCCAGAATGGCGGCCCCCGACTTGGCCGCGGCGGCGAAAACCGCGTCGATCCAGGCGTCGGCCAGGCAGGGACGAGCGGCGTCGTGGACGGCGACGAACTCCACGTCCGACTGCACCCGGGCCAGGGCCGCGGCGACCGAGTAGTAGCGCTCATTGCCGCCTTCGACCACCTGCACGCCGAGCAACGCGGCGTTGCCGCCGAACTGTGAATGGAACGATTCCCGATCCTCGGGCGAGATGACGAGCAGCGTCTGCTTCACGTCGGCCCGGTTGCAGAATTTTTCGGCCGCATGCATCCAGACGGGGCGGCTTTCGAGCGGCGCAAACGGCTTCTTGTAAAACTGATCGCCAAAGCGGGAACTCTTCCCGGCGGCAGGCAGGATTACAGCGAAACTGGCCACGACATCTCCGCGGGCTAAACGGGCGATAGCAATAGCCGCTTATTGTTGTGATTGCCCGCCTTGCGTCAAGACAGAACCACATCCGCCATCGGCGAGCGGGACGCGTAAGCGTCCCGGTTCCTCGGACGCGAGACGTGACCACTCCCACCGGGAGACTCACGTCTCCCGCTCGCCGGGGATTCCCGTCCCACAAGGGTTTTTACTAGGGGTGTTCACAACAGCTAGCGCGAGCGGCCTTTTTGCTCCTGCTCCCTACCTGGCAACAGGTTACGCCAAACCGGCCGCCAAAGTTCACAACCCCTGCGCGCGAGTTTTACTAGAGCGCACAACACCTACCCAGTTGCCAAAGACCCCGTCGGGCAAGCTTCCAGCTTACCCGTGCCCCGATCCCTCCTCCGCCGCCAACCGCGCAGCAACAAACGCCCCACACATCCAAAACCGGAGGAAGGGACCGACTCGCTTAGCTTAACAACTATTTTTAACTTGTCAATAGTTGTTCACGATATCGGGTCGAGCAGCGCGTCAACCACAACGCCGTCAAGCTCCGCCCAGCCACCCTCCACAATCCGCTTCCCGAGCTCCACCTGGGCGGAAGCCGATCCCGGCTCTCGGGCCAATCCACTCGCCTCACGCAGCAGCGATTCAGCCAGCCCCAAACAAGCAGCCTGGCTCACCGCGTCGTGCAGCCTCCGAGCATGTTGGCTCACGCAGAGAACGGTCGTCCACTGCTGAACCGAACGCGAAAGAGCCAGCACTTCACATTGCTCGGCCAACCAGCGCCGGTCCCCTTGCTCAGCCGCGCTCTTGAGCCGAGCGCCTGTCTGCCGCAGACCTCGCGTCGCCTGTTCAATCAGCTCCGACCACGCATCCGGCCGCTTCGCTTCCTCGCTCGGCGGCTCCGCGTTCAATTCGGCGGACGGTTGCGGCTTCGCGAGCGCGTGCAGCAGCCCGAGGCTGAGCAATTCGTTCTCTCCCTCGTAGATGCACGGAGCCAGCAGATCGTGTAGCGAGTCGCCAATCGGATTGCCATGTAAAAACGTCCGTCCGCCGAACGTGCGCAAGCCAATTTCGATCGCCGCCTCCTTGAGCGCCTCCCCCGCAAAGATTTTGGCGACCATACATTCCAGTTCGCCGCGATAGCCGCGGTCGAGCAATGTCGCGGACCACGCGGCGAGCGCATCGCAGCCCACAATCAAGCTCGCCAGCCGGCCGATGCGCCGTTGCACGAGCTCGCGCGCACCAATCGCTTCGCCATACGTCCGTCGCGAGCGCACCCAGGGCAACAAGCTCGCGAGCAGCCGCCGCAACGTCCCCGCCGCGACGGCGCAGACCGACATCCGTCCCTGATTCAGCCCGTGATAGGCGATTGTTAGTCCATCGCCGCGACTCGGCACGATCAAGTCGCGCCTCGGCACGGCGAAATCGCGCAATCGCATCCCTCGATTGCCGCTCCGCCGCGCGGCGTGAATGCCGTAGTCGAAAAACGTGACCTCCGACGTGTTGGTGTCCGGCAACTGGGCGACGAGCACCGCCGGCTGACCTTCGACGCGACAGACGATCGCCGCCACGCGCCCAGGCGCCAGGTTCGTGATGAAGACTTTCTCGCCAGTAACCCGATACGCGTCGCCGGCGAGCTTCGCCTCGGTGGCCATCGCCGTCAGATCGGAACCCGCCGCCGGTTCGGTCAGGCAAAACACCCCCAGCCGATCGCCGCGAGCCAGCAGCGGCAGCCAGCGCCGCTTTTGGTCGTCATCGCCAAAGTTACGCACGACTCCGGCAGGCCCGAGGCAACTGTGGACCGAGAGTAGATTGGCGACGCTGCTTTCGATCGTCGCTACACGGGTCAGAAACGTTGCATAGTCCCGCAATCCAGCGCCACTGCCGCCGTGCTCTTGCGGCACGAGCAATCCCCAATAGCCAGACCGCGCAAGATCGCCGCAGAGCAGGTCGTCCGCCAGTCGGCCGTCAGCTTCATAGAGCGTTCCGGCTTCGCGGCGGCTGCGAAGCACTTCGAGCGTGGTCCGCATTGATGCATCGGCCGCGGGGGGGTTTTGCCCCTCAGCCGCGGCGGCGAACAGGTCCAGCGGCATCGCCGATTCCCAGATGGCCCGGTACATTGGACTGGCCGCCGCACGATAGTTCGGCCCAAGGAGGTCGACGCCTGTCTGGTTCATGAAACTGGGGGAAATGAGGCCAACGATCAACCGCTACGCCCATCCTACTCGACCGCCGCCCCGGACCAAGGTGTCGTGAACGATTCGGGAGTGCCACTGCTGCCATGCCGGGTGCCACTGCTGGCTCGCCCAGCAGTGCGGACGGCGAGTGGAGCTTCATGGCTGACAACGTCCAACTGCGGGGCGGCACTGCTGGACAAGCCAGCAGTGGCACCCTTGGCTTGACCCTAGTAGTACCTTCGATTGCACCTGATTCCGTGACCGCTCAGCCCCCTGCCTCGATCCTGGCCGCTTTCCACCAACGCTCAACGAGCGATGCCGACCGCCCTGCCCTGCTGGTCGATCGTGGCGAGGGCTACACGTCGCTCACCTGGCGGCAGATCACCACCGACGTCGAAGCGGCGAGCCAGGCGTTGCGTCGGCTGGGCCTGGAAACCGGCGAGCATGTCGCCGTCCTCGGCGAAAACTGCTACGAGTGGCTCATCACTGATCTGGCGCTCCAAGCGGTCGGCGCCGTAAGCGTGCCGTTGCACCTTTCGCTGAGCGTGCAACAGATCGAGCAGCAACTCCGTCACGGCGATGTCCGTTGGGCAATCGTTGCCGACGCGAATCAATTGGCGAAGCTCGATACCGCTTCGGCCGCACTGCGAGGAATCATCGTCTGGCGGCCAGTCACAAGTCTCTCGCATTCTGCGAACCACGAAACGCCGGTCCACGCTTGGATCGAACTACTCCGCCAGCCGGCCGCCGGACCCGCGCTTCTGCCGACCGCCGCCGAGCAAACCGACCCCGCCAGCCTGGCGACGATCATCTACACCTCGGGCACCACCGGTGATCCGAAGGGGGTGATGCTCTCGCACGGCAATCTGGCATTCAATGCCTGGGCGACCTGGACGTCGTTCGCCAATCCGCGGAGCGAGCGCCGCTTCGGCCTGCTCCCCTGGAGCCATGCGTTCGCTCGCACCTGCGATCTGTACGCCTGGATCGTGAGCGGAACGGAGCTCATCGTCGGCCGCTCGCGCGAGACGGCAATCGCCGACATCCAGGCGACCCAGCCGACCTACATGAACGGCGTTCCCTACTTCTTCCAAAAGGTCCAGCGCGGCCTGGAAGCCGCGGGCGCCGGCGATCAGAGCGGCGCCGCCCGAAAATTTCTCGGCGGCCAGCTGCGAGCCTGTTGCAGCGGCGGCGCGCCGTTGCCGACGAGCACGTTTGACTTCTACCAGCGGCAGGGGCTGCCGGTCCTCGAAGGATACGGCATGACCGAGGCGTCGCCGGTCATCGCGACCTGCACCGAGCGCGACTTCCGCCCGGGATCGGTCGGCCGGCCGCTGCGCGACGTCGAAGTGCGCATCGCAGGCGACGGCGAAGTGCTCACCCGCGGTCGGCATGTCATGCTCGGTTACTTCAAAGACCCAGCCGCGACCTCGGAGACCCTACATGACGGCTGGCTGCACACCGGCGACCTCGGCCGGCTGGATGCCGACGGTTTTCTCTACCTTACCGGCCGAAAAAAAGAGCTGCTCGCGCTCTCGACCGGGCGCAAGGTCTCCCCTGCTCTGCTCGAGGCGCTGCTCACGCAAGATCCGCTCATCGAGCAGGCGGTCGTCGTCGGCGAAGGGGAAAAGGAACTGGGCGCTCTCGTCGTCGTGAACCGCAGCCTGGCCGAAACGGACGATGCGGCCGCCCTCCGCGAGCGATTGCAAATCACCGCCGCCCGCCTGCTGAGCGAGCGTCCGCCCCACGAACAGATCCGCCGCTTCGCGATCCTCCCCCAGCCGCTAACGCAAGAGACGGGCGAACTCTCGGCAAAACAGTCCCTCTGCCGCACCGTCATCGCCACCCGACACGCCGAGCGCATCGCGGCCTTGTTCAGGAAATAGATTTCAGAAGGCAGATTTCAGATTTCAGAAGTAACACGTCGAGCCGCTTGCTGTTGCCTGTGTCCCAAATCATAAATCTGAAATCATAAATCTGAAATCAACCGACGCTCGACTGCACCACGCAAACGGAATCTCAAATGCCAACACCTCCTCCCGCCGTCGTGCTTCTCAGTGGTGGTTTGGATTCGGCGACGGTCCTGGCGATTGCCCGGAGCGAGGGCTTTACGCCGTACGCGCTCAGCTTTCGCTACGGTCAGCGGCATGCCGTGGAACTTGCGGCGGCGGACAAGCTTGCGCGGCGGCAAGGCGTGGCGCGGCACGTCACGATCGATATCGATCTGCGACAGTTCGGCGGCTCGGCCCTGACGGCGGACATCGATGTGCCCAAGGGAGACAGCGTCGACGAGATCGGCGGCGGCATCCCGATCACCTACGTGCCGGCCCGCAACACGGTCTTCCTGTCGTTCGCCCTGGCGTTCGCCGAAACGCTCGACACGGGACACATCTTCATCGGCGTCAATGCGCTCGACTACAGCGGCTATCCCGACTGTCGGCCGGAGTTCATCGAGGCCTACGAGCGGATGGCCAACCTGGCGACGAAGGCCGCCGTCGAAGGGCGCCAGCCGGTGAAGATTCACGCCCCGCTGCTGCACCTGACCAAGGCCAAGATCATTCGCCGCGGGCTCGACCTGGGCGTCGACTACTCGCTCACGAGCAGTTGCTACGACCCCGATCGCGACGGCGCCGCCTGCGGCCACTGCGATTCGTGCCTGCTGCGAAAAAAGGGCTTCGCCGAAAACGGGATCGAAGACCCGATCCGGTATCGCAGCTAACCGGGGGTGGCGTGAAGGTCGTCGAGACTATGGCTCGTTGCAAGTTACAAGTTACAAGTTACAAGTTACAAGTTGCACTACGCCAGGTTGTAACCTGTAACCTGTAACCCGAAATGACCGCCGTTGCACACGGCGCCCAGAAGGCGCCCGCGAGATTCGTCCGCCCTTACGTCAAATCCTGATCATACAACCGATAGGTCTTCACGATCTTGGCCCCGCCGCGCTTGAGCGTGCCGTAGGAGAGGGAGTTGCTTTCGAGCACCCAGGAGAACTCCGCCTCCTTCACGCCCCATTCCTGCACGGTCGGCAGCAGGTAGCCGACGACGACGAGTCCCACGCCCCACTTCTGCCATTCGGGGATCACGTTCGTGCTGATCACGCGAATCTTCTTGATCGCCTTCTTGTTCCAGAGCAAGCGAATGAAGCCGAAGGGGAACAGCCGGCCGTCGATCTGCTTGATGCGCGGGTTGTAGTCGAGCAGCGCGAACGTGGCGCCGACCACCTGGCCATCGATCTCGGCGATCGTCGTCATCTCGGGAACGATCAACTGCTTCAGTTCGCCCGCGAGGTGATCGATCTCTTCTTCCGAGAGCTCGACGACGCCCCACGTGCCTTGCAGCGAGCGATTGTAGATCTCGAGGAACAGCCGCACCTCGCGATTGAACCGCGAGCGGTCCAGCCGGCGAATCTGCACGTTGAACCGCTGCCGGCAGGCGTCGGTCATTTCGTACAGCTTGTTGTCGAGGCCAGTGAGCATGTCGACGTGGCCCCAGAAGGCGTACATGTCCTGCGCCTTCGCAAAGCCATTCTCTTCCCACAGCCGCTGATAGTAGGGCGGGTTGTGAGTCATCATGAACGTCGGCGGCGTATCGAAGCCTTCGATGAGCAGCCCCAGCTCATAGTTGAGCGAGGGATTCACCGGCCCGCGGCAGCTCTTCATGCCGCGCTCTTTCAGCCAGGCTTTGCCGGCGTCGAACAGAGCGCGGGCCACGTTCAGATCGTCGATGCACTCAAAGAAGCCGAGGAAGCCCCGCTCCTCCTTATGCCGCTCGTTGTGCTTGGGATTGATGATCGCCGAGATGCGCCCGACCGCCTTGCCGTCCTTGTAGGCGAGGAACGTTTGCGATTGGGAGTAGAAATAGAACGGGTGATGGCCGTAGCCCACCATGTCCTTCTGGTTTTTGCGCAGCGGCGGAACCCAGTTCGGATCGGAGCCTTGGATCTGCCAAGGCATGTTCAGAAACGTCCGCTTTTGCCACCAGGATTGAACAGGTTTGACTTCGATGTTCTGAGCGACGGCTAACGACATTCGGCGGGCATCCGCAGGGGCCAGGGCTGACGAGGGACTCTGTATTGTCGAAGGCATCATGATAGTCGATATTGTGAATAGTGAGTTGCCGCAGCTGCTGTGCATTCAGGAAGCTGCGAGCAGCCACCGTGGCTCGCGGTAATGGATTTACTCACACGCGCACGTAAGGAAGGGAAGTCGTTCCGGCTTCCGAAGTTGCCATGAAATTTCTCGTGACTGGCGCGACAGGGTTACTGGGAAATACGCTGGTCCGCAGTCTGCTGGCAGCTGGGGACCAGGTTCGCGTACTGACCCGCTCGACGAGCGATCCGCGGCCGCTAGCAGGTCTCGACGTCGAGAAAGTGCAAGGCGACGTTCGCCAGGTCGACGCAGTTCGCCAGGCTTGCCAAGGCGTGGATGCTGTGATTCACGCAGCGGCCCACGTCCACATCGGCTGGACGCACGCCGAACTTCACCACGAAATCAACGTCGAGGGGACCCGCCACGTGGCCCAAGCGGCCCGGGAGGCTGGGGCCCGCTTGGTTTATGTCTCGTCGATCAACGCCCTGGGGCTGGGCGATTTGCACGCCCCCGCCGACGAAGACACGCCCCTGCCCGGCATCGTCGAGTGTCCCTACGTGCAGTCCAAACGCCAGGCCGAATGGGTGGTGCTCGAAGAGTGCAGCCGCGGGTTGCACGCTTCGATCGTCAATCCCTCGCTCATGTTTGGCCCCTGGGACTGGAAGCCCTCGAGCGGGCAGATGCTGCTGGAAGTCGCCAAGGGAGCCCCGATCGCTCCGCGCGGGGCGGCCAATTTTTGCGATTCGCGCGACGTGGCGGCCGGCTGCATTGCGGCGGTGAAGCTCGGTCAATCGGGGCGGCGGTATGTGCTGGGCGCCCACAATGGAACTTACCTGGAGCTATGGCAGCTGATGGCCCGCGTCGCAGGCGTCTCCGCTCCGCGGTTTCGGATGGGACCGATCGTGCAGATATGCGGCGGCATGGGAGGCGATCTGTGGGCCCGGATGACGGGCAAAGAGGGGGCGGTCAATTCGGCTGTCATTGGCCTCTCGAGGCAGTCGCATTGCTTCAGTAGTGCACGCGCCCAGCGTGAACTAGGCTATACCACTCGTCCCTTGGAAGAGTCGCTCACCGATACCTGGAACTGGTTCATCGAGCACGGCTACGTGCGGCCGAGCAAGGCGGCCGGCTAGTCGCCTGGCCGCTGTCTGGGGTTGCCACCCGTTCTCTATTATTTGATTTCGCCGCTTTGAGCAGGTTTCGATGGGTTTAGCTTTCGTCACGGGTGGCAGCGGTTTTGTCGGATCGAATCTGGTCGAGCACCTCATCCGCGAAGGCTGGCGCGTGCGCTGCCTCGTGCGGAAGGCGTCGTCGGTCGACGTCTTGAAGCAGGCGGGCGCTGATCTGGTCATCGGCGGCATCGACAACCCGGAAGAATTGCGGGCCGCGATGGAAGGTGTCGACGTGGTGTACCACGTCGCCGGCCTGACGGCTGCCCTGTCGTACGACGAACTGCTGAAGGTGAACCGCGACGGCACGCAGAACGTCGTCGCCGCCGCAGCCATGCAGCCGAAGCCGCCGACCGTGGTGGTCGTTTCGTCGATTGCGGCGGCTGGTCCGGCGAAGAAGGGGCAGATCCGGCTCGAGAGCGATCCGCCCCATCCCGTATCGCAATACGGCGAGAGCAAGCTGGCCGGCGAGCAGGTGGCGATGGCGCTCGCAGGCCAGGTTCCGTTGACGATCGTGCGCCCGGGAATCGTGTTTGGCCCGCGGGACTACACCGGCCAGTGGACGATGTTCAAGGCGATCAAGCTGATTCGCATTCACCCGGTGCCGGGAATGAAGGACCCGCCACTGTCCTATATCTACGTCGACGACCTGTCGGAGATCCTCATGCGAGCGGCAGCGGACGGCAAACGCGTGCCGCCCCCCGATCGACCTGTGCCGGGCGAAGGTATCTACAACGCTGTCGCGCCGGAGTTCTATTCGCTTGCCGCTTGGGGACGCCTCGTAAGGCCGATGCTCCGGCGCCCTTTCGCACCGGTAATTCGTATTCCCGGGCCGCTGCCGATGCTCATGGCCCACGCCAATGAGGTTCTGCAGCACGTCCGCGGCAAGGCGAACCTGTTCAACCGAGACAAGATTCGCGAGGCCCTCGTCGAATCGTGGGCCTGCTCATCGGCCGCCATCGAGCGCGACCTGCACTTCGTCCCCCCCAAGTCGCTCGCCGCCCGGCTGCGCGAGACCATCGATTGGTACCAGGCGAACAAGCTGCTTTAGGGGAATGTCGAAGCTCGAAATTCAAATGTCGAGGGAAATTCAAAGCCCGAAAATCAAAGGGTAGACGGCTCACCGACTCCGCCGCTCGCTTCGAGCTTTGACTTTTGTCTTTCGGGCTTCCTTCGACATTTGAAGTTCGACATTCGACATTCTGTCCTACTTGGGCCCCATTCTCAGCCCCCCGTCCAGCCGCAGCACGCAGCCGTTGAGCATGACGTTCTCAATCGCGTGCTGAATCAAATGAGCGAACTCCTCCGGCTTGCCGAGTCGCGGCGGAAACGGGATTTGGGCCGCCAGTGAGTCTCGCACCGCGTCCGGCGCGGCCTGCATCATGGGAGTTTCGAACACGCCGGGGGCAATCGCCACCACGCGCACGCCGATCCGAGCCAGTTCTCGTGCCGCGGGGAGCGTCAGCGAGGCGACGCCCCCTTTCGACGCCGCGTAAGCCGCCTGGCCGATCTGCCCTTCGAAGGCCGAAACCGACGACGTATTCACGATCACGCCGCGCTCGCCATTTTCGTCTGGCGAGTTCTTCTCCATCGCCTCGGCAGCCAGGCGGAGCATGTTGAACGTGCCGACCAGGTTGATCTGGATCACACGCGAGAACAGTTCCAGCGGATGAGGACCTTCGCGGGTGAGAATTCGCGACGCGCCGAGCACGCCGGCGCAGTTGATGAGCCCGTGCAACCCGCCCAGACGCGTGCGAGCCGTTTCCACCGCCCGCTGACCGCTCTCGGAGGACGTGACATCGGTCGCGACGAACACCGCGCTCTCGCCGAGTGCTCGCACGAGCGCTTCGCCCGCTTCGTCATTCAGATCGGCAATCACCACCCGTCCGCCGAGCCCGACGAGCCGACGCACGCAGGCCTCGCCGAGCCCCGAAGCACCGCCTGTGACCAGAAACGTTTGTTCCGCGATTTGCATAGGCCGTTTACGTCGTTTCAGTCACGCTGGGTGCCACTGCTGGCTCGTCCAGCAGTGTTCCCCAGACTCTCACCTGGCATCGGGCTAGGAAAGACGGTTCGAAAAATCGTTGGACGGGCAAACCAAACTCGAAGTTTGCACTGCTGGACGAGCCAGCAGTGGCACCCGGCAGAGCGACGAGTTGCCGGATCAGTCCCACCACCACGCGCCGCGCGGCAGGCTCTTTGGGGCTGAGCCGCGCTGCTCGGTCTTCAGCAGGCCGTACTGATCGACCTCGATCGCCTGCTTCGCCGCCAGCGAGCGGGCGTCGACCGTCACCCCTCCGCTCACCCCCGCGACAATCCGATTGCCGCTCAGCAAGCGGTGGTTGATGATCGACTCCACCTGCTTGGGTGCGGTTCCGAGTTCCGGCTGATAGTCCCCTTCCGGGCCGAAGTGGGTCAGGTGCCACTGGGTCTGGGCGGGCAGTTCGTGGCTGCGAATCACCGCAGCCACCAGGGCGAGATCGAAAATGTTGCGCAGGTCGGCATAGACGGGATACTTGGCCGCGAGCGCCTCGAAATGCTTCGTGAAGCTTCCGGCGAATCGGCTGTTCAGTTCGTCGCTCTTGCCGGTGTGCAATCGCTCGCCCCGCTCGTTCAGCCGTTCGTTCTCGCTGAGGACTTTCACGCCGGGCCCGCGCAGCTCGAAGGCATTGCGCTCCTCGGTCGTGCGGAGCGAATCGTAGTTGAGCGTGAACCACCAGCGGAGCACATCCATCGGCGGCAGCGGCTCGCCGGGCTTCGCCTCAATCGACGCCAGGTAGCTCTCCACGCCGAGCACGCCGTCTTCGAGTCCCATGCCGACGAGCTTCATGTGGTAGTCGGCTTCGACAAGCACACGCGCGGCCCGCGTGCGCGGATCAATGCCATACACCGTGATGTCCTGCATCCCCAGGGCGGAACGCATTTCGTCGAGCCATTTCCCACGCTGGCCCGGTTTCAGCGACGTCTTGGCCCAGCGGTCGTTCACCGCCTGGGCCGCTTCGAGCCCTTCACGCCTGGGGGTGATCGAGCAACCAAAACGCCCTTCTTCCCCCATCGCATTGCGGAGCAGCACGACGAGATCGTCGAGCATTACGAGCGGCCGGCCACTTTCGGCAGCGACGAGCCGCCCTTCCGTGTTCCGCCGCCAGTCGCCGGCGGGACCGGCGAGGACGATGTCCCCCGTTTCGGGATAGACGAGGATGTACTGGATCCGCTGCAAGCCGGCGAGCGTTTGCATCGCCTCGTCCGGCTCCCTGCCGAGCGCGTGGAGCAATTGCGCTTCGCGTTCGAGTCGGGTAAGCGAAACCTTTCGCAGCGAGGTTGCTTTGCGTGGGTCGCCCGAGGGACCAACCACTGCAGCCGACGAGCGAACGATGGCCAGCGAGCGATCAACTTCGCTCACGAGCTTGCTCAGCGTGCCTTCGGAATCGACGAACACGCCTCCTTCAAAGCCGTCGATCGAGCCGGGACCGCCGACTTCGTCCCACGATGTGGGTGAGATCGTGGTTGTGATGAGTTCGATGAGCGGATCGAAGTCAGCCTGCACGCCGCCGCCTGCCGCCCAGCGGTTGCGCCCGGTGAATTGATCGAGGGCTGACTTGCGCGCCAGATCGCTCGACACGTCGCCGAGCGTCGAGAGCGACGCCCGCTGGGCGCCGACGTTGGCCTGCTGCGCGGCGATTCGGGCCAGCAGTTGGTCCCGCTCCGCTCCGTCGGCAAGGCCTTTGGCCAGATTCAACGCAGGGGCAAACTCGCCAGCCGCCAGATGGGCGTCGATCTGGTCCGCGGGCTCGACGGCCGAAGCCGCTGAGATGCCGGAACCAAGGACGAGCGACAGAACGAGCAGAAACCGGGGGAGAGAGAAACCAGAGCTGGACGCAGCCATTCGTCACTCCGCGGAAGAAAAGAGCCGAGCCCCCGGCCAGCCTTCAGTTTCGCAGGAAGAGGGAACGGGCGTCAAATGTTTTCCGCTCGGTCTCGCGGAGGTTTCCACGAATCGCAGGCGAGAAGACCCGTAGCTGAATTCGCCAGAATTCAGAGGTCCCTCCGCTGAAGCACCCACGCGCCCGCGTCTCAATGCTGGCTAATTCAGCTACGAGGACGTGGCCCGAACCACCTTGTCAGCTTGCCTTCCCGTTTCAGGGGGCTGCTCCACCATTCAGAAACTTTATTTGTTGCGGGAATTGACATGAGGAGCGAATTGGCTAAGCTGTCACGCAATTGAGACTCACTCTCAATTGGGTCGCCAGCTACTCCTGTCTTAGCCAGCTAGACCCGAAAAGTGCGAGCCGCCTTCGGCCTGCCCGCCCGTTTCGGAGTTTTTTCCCACCTGGAGTAGCCATGCTGTTGTCCCGCCCCCAAACGCCCCGCCGCGGTTTCACGCTCGTCGAACTGCTCGTGGTCATCGCCATCATTGGCGTTCTCGTCTCGTTGCTGCTCCCCGCAGTGCAGGCCGCTCGCGAAGCGGCCCGGCGTACGCAGTGCTCGAACAACCTGAAGCAGATCGGCATCGCCGTTCACAACTACCACGACACCACCAGTTCGCTCCCGCCGGGCCAGCCCGCAGGCATCGGGGGAAGCAGCGCCTTCGCCGCGATCCTGCCGTTCATGGAGCAGAACAACCTGTACGACAAGTACGACTTCACGAAGCCGCATACCGACGCAGTCAACGCGGCTGTGGTGGCGCAAAAGATCAAGGCGTTCATGTGCCCAAGTTGCGTGTTCGCCCGCCAAGTGCCAGATCTGGAATGCGAAAGCAATCGGGCGCCAGGCACCTATGCCTTTAGTGCTGGCTCCGGTCCCACCGGCTCGGGCAATACGACCAATGGGGCCATCAACAACGCCGAGAGCGGCATGACCAGCCTGGCGTCGATCACCGACGGAACTTCGAACACGTTCCTCGCCGGCGAATCGCACTGGGCGTTCAAGGACTACACCTTCAGCAGTGGCCCTTGCAGCGGCCGGGTGCGCGGCGGTTTCACCGTCTGGTCGAGCCCCTACAACCTTTCCACGCTGTTCACGACCCAGGGCGGGTTCAACCACCAGCAGATGGCGGGCATTAGCTCGCGGCTGGCCAACTTCCGCAGCAGCCATCCGGGCGGCGTCAACATGGGAAATTGCGACGGCTCGGTCGCAATGTGGTCGACCACGACCGACCAGGCAGTTCTCGACGCAATGGCCACTCGCAACGGCGGCGAGGTCATCAACCAGTAGTTCCCTTACGAACGCTGTCAGTCCCCATTCACAACGCACTGGAAATTGCTTCGCAGGGTATTCGCATGAACCAGATCGATAAGCACCTCTCCACCCTTGTTCTCGCCCTGTTCGTTGCCGCCACGGTGGGCTGTGGCGGCCGCGAGGGACGCGCTCCCATCGCTGGCGAAGTCTCGCTCGGAGGCCAGCCGCTGGCCAATGGCCGCATTTTGTTTGTCCCGGTCGCTCCCAACGAAGGCCCCACGGCCTCGGCCGCGATCGTGAACGGCAAGTACGAGCTGGATCAGGAAAACGGCCCGATCGTGGGCCGGAATCGGGTGGAAGTCGAGGCCGACCTCGGTGTCGCTCTCGATGACGAGGAAGCAATGGCCAAGATTCGCCGCTTGCCCCCCCAGCCCGTTCCGCCGCAGTACAACCGCCAGTCGACGCTCGTTTTCGAGGTCGTCGAAGGACAAACGAACGAGTACGACATCGCCGTCCCCAGCGGTCGCCAGACCGTCGGCCGGCCGCAGTATTAATCCACGGACCGTTACGT
>JAEZAS010000537.1 GCA_023430365.1 Planctomycetota bacterium | reverse complement strand
ATTTGGCGGACCGTCGACGGTGGTCTGATATAATGCGGTGCCCTTAGGCTCGGGCTCAGCCGGCGTCGTTCTCGGCTCGCTCGAACCGGCTGGGGTGTTTGGTAGATTGGGCGGTCTGGCGGTTCTGCCTGGAGTGGCCGAGGTGTTGCACTGCTCGGGACTTGCCCAACGACTGATCGAGCTAGCTGTTGTACGTGGCCCCCGTTGTGGGGGTTGTTGAAAGCTTGTTGAGACTGGTGGTTGCGAGCGGTTGGCGTCTTGGAACTGATTGCCAGGTAACTGGTTGTGGAGTTTGTTGTAGTTGGACTCGGTTCTTGTGCGCCTCTTGTATTGAGACTGGGCTAGGGGTTGTGAACCGCTTGTGTGCCTGGTGACGTCTTTCGGTGGTTCTCCGGACGGTGTTACCGTCCGGCTGCGGGTGGGTGGTGTTGGTCTTGGGCGGGTGCCGAAGTTAGGTTGGTTGGACTTTAGATCGCAGATTTAGGAGCGTTATGGCTACGGTGGACTTGGCGTCGGAAGCGTTTCCCTCGATTCGGCAGCAGATCGCTGGGGTTTCGGTCGGAGATTTGGCCCAGCAGTTCGGCACGCCGACGTACGTGTACGACGCGGCGAAGATCGTGCAGCGGATCAACGACCTGAAGCGGTTCGACGTGATCCGTTACGCGCAGAAGGCCTGCTCGAACATCGCGATTCTCGATCTCGCGCGGCGGCACGGCGTCGTGGTCGATGCGGTGAGCGCCGGCGAGGTGCACCGGGCCTTCGCGGCTGGGTACCAGGCCCACGGCGAACCGGCGCCGATTGTCTACACGGCGGACATTTTCGATCGCGACGCGCTCGATCTGGTGGTGAAGCACAAGCTGCACGTCAACGTCGGCTCGCCCGACATGATCGACCAACTCGGCGAGCGGTTGCCGGGGGCGAACATCACGCTGCGAATCAACCCGGGCTTCGGCCATGGCCATAGCCAGAAGACGAACACCGGCGGCGAGCAGTCGAAGCACGGCATCTGGCACGCCGACCTGTACGATGTGCTGCAGCGGGCTGACCGTCACGGCATCATGGTGACCGGCATCCACATGCACATCGGTTCGGG
Organism: Planctomycetota bacterium; assembly: GCA_023430365.1. GTDB lineage: Bacteria > Planctomycetota > Planctomycetia > Pirellulales > Pirellulaceae > JAEZAS01. The sequence continues at coordinate 16,707 of JAEZAS010000537.1, read as the reverse complement.
AACCGACTTCGAGCACCTGTCGCAGGTTTGCTCGGCGATGGAGAAGACGGCCACGACGATCGGCAGGAGCCTGACGACGATCAGCGCCGGCGGCGGTCTGCCGATCCCGTACAAGCCGGAGCAGAACACGATCGACCTCGATCGCTACTTCGAACTGTGGGACGCATCGCGGAAGCGACTCGAAGAGAAGTTCGGCCACAAGCTGTCGCTCGAGATCGAGCCCGGCCGCTACCTCGTCGCCGAAAGCGGTTACCTGGTGACCGAGATCCGGGCGATCAAGCAGATGGGTGGCAACACGTTCTATCTGCTCGACGCAGGGTTCAACAATCTCGCCCGGCCGATTCTCTACGGCGCCTATCATCCGATGTCGATCGCCCCGCGCGACGGCGCGAAGGATCGTCCGCTGCGGGATGTGGTCGTCGGCGGACCGCTGTGCGAATCGGGAGACATCTTCACGCAGGAAGAAGGCGGCTTCGTCTGCACCCGCAGCCTGCCGCAGACCCAAGTGGGAGACTACCTGGTGATCGAGCGGGCGGGGGCGTACGGATTCGTGATGGCGTCGAACTACAACAGCAAACCACTCAGCGCCGAAGTCCTGATCAAAGACGGCAAGCCGCATCTAGTCCGGGCGAGGCAGAGCTATGAAGATTTGATGCGGGGAGAAGCGATTCCGGCGTAGCCGGGATTTAGTAGTCAGTAGACAGTTTACAGCAGACAGTTCTTGAGTTTGTGGTTCAGCGGCCCGTCAAATGGCGAGCCACAAGAACTGTTTACTGTGAACTGTATACTGTTTACTTAGTCTCGATTGGCACATGGAAGTTCAGTCGTTCGTCCGACCTTGGTCCTTGATTTCACGCGTCAGCCGGCTGATCAGCGAGGCCAGCATGCGTTTGACTTCGATGACCTTGTGATAGAGCTGGGGCTGGTTGAGGTAGCCGAGATCGGCTGCCAGGAGGAGGTGGTATTCGAGTTCCGAGGCGGAGCCCGAAGCCATCCGGAGGAAATGACGGAGTTCGCGAGAGCCACCGCGGCCGCAACCCTCGGCGATGTTCGCCTGGATCGAGGAGGCGGCGCGGCGGAGTTGGCTGGTGAGTCCGAAACGCTCGTCGGCGGGAAAGTCTCGCGTCGTGGAGTAGATTAAAAGCGTCAGCGAGTGAGACTTGGTCCAGACCTGCAAGTTGCGGTAATCTTGCATGGCGTTCACCCGTCGCGGGAGCTTGATCAGCAGTTTGTCAAAACTGTGAACTGTCGACTGTATACTGTCTACTCTCCCAAACGGGCTAAATCAAACAGCAGGGCACCAACGCATGGCAAAGCAGGGTCCGCGAAAGAAGCTTCCTAAGGAGCTTGCGGTTATCAATGCCGATAACTGCACCGGCTGTCAGTCGTGCCTGGAAGTTTGTCCGGTCGATTGCATCAGCTTGAAGACCATTCACGGCGGTGTCGTGAAGGGGACGCAGTCGTGGTGCGAGATCGATCTCGAGCGGTGCGTCGGCTGCGAGGTGTGCGTGCACATTCCGCAGAAGAAGACGAATCCGTACGAGCTCACGGTCTGCCCGTGGGACGCGATCGAGATGGTGCCGACCGAACTGGTCGCGCAGTACGTCGCCCAAATCGGCGGCCCGCCCGAATACATCCGCGACAACTGGGACCGCCTGGTAGGCACGGCGCAGCATCTGGCGGAGTTGAAAGCGCAACAGTAGAGGGAGTAGACAGTAAACAGTTCACAGTAGACAGTTCTTGCGGCTCGCCATTCGAACGGCCGCCAGAACCGCTAACTCAAGAACTGTTTACTGTGAACTGTCTACTGTGTACTACGAACCCTTGCGGTTCGTCTCCGCGTGCGGATTGACCAGCAGCTTCTTGCCGATCTCTTCTTTCAGCCGCTGGATGACCGATTCTTTGTCGGTTTCGTTGAGGATCGTTTGCACGATCGCCTTCGGCCCTTCGGGGCCCCAGCTGCTCCCGTGCTCGAAGTAGTAGCGTGCGGCCTGGCCGACGATGTAGGAGCCATACCCCGCCGCAGCGCCTTGGGGCAGGGCGGTGATCAGCGTTCCCTTGCCGACTGTCAGCGCCTTGAAGGCGGAGGCGGCGAGCGTGGTGGCGACGACGCTCACCGTCATCCAGCCGGCTGCCTTGGCGATTGAGGTGGCGAGCGAGCGCGCGTGCGTCCACGAAAGCTCGAGGCCGTAGACTGCTCCGAGCGTGACGATCATTGCCGCATCGATCGCCACACCGCCGAACACGTCGGCCACGGCGAACGGGTTGAGCCCGACGGCGATCGCCTTCATCGTCGCATAGCTCCAGATCACCTGCATCGCGCGGGTCTGACGAAGCTGCACGCGGAGCGAGGCGATGCGGTCGGTCTTGTCGGCGGCGTAAAGGGCCGCGTTGAGCGCCGTGAGGGCGAGGCCTTCGCGGTCGAGTAGTTCGAGGATCTTGGTCTTCAGCTCGGCGACGTCCGGCGGCGGTCTACGCCACTGGCTTTCCTCGCTGCCATCGGCCCGCTGGATCACGTACTCGCGCTCGCGCGGGTCGGCGGCCGAGCACACGATCTGATCGGCGGGGATGATCTCCTTGAGGCGGTCGTTGGCGAGCACGTCGATCAGCCGGGCTCGCTGCTCGCGGCTGTAAAGGTCGATCTTGTTAAGGACGACGAGGATCGGTTTGTGGAACGTCGCCAGTTCGACGAGGTTGGAGTACTCGGTTTCGTTCAGGTCGGAGTCGGTGACGAATAGAATCAGGTCGGCCCGCTGCGCCGCTTCGCGGGCCATCTCCCCGCGAGCACCGCCGCCGACTTCGTTGATGCCGGGCGTGTCGATCAGCACAACCTGCGACTCGCCGAGCCCGGGGAGCACATAGCCCGCGCCGCTCCAATTGACGTGCCAGACCTCCTTGGTCCAGCCACCGCGCACATCGACCGCCGCCACGGCTTCGCCGACGATGGCGTTGATCAGGGCCGACTTGCCGGTGCTGATCTCGCCGAAGATCACGATCTCGACCCGGCCCGCGAGGAGCTTGTCGTGCATCGACCGCAGGCCGGCGAACTCGGCGCGGAGTTTGTCCTTCTCTTCGTCGGTACCGCGACGATAGCGGTCGAGTGTTTGCTCGACGGCGGCGAGGGCCTGTCGGTAGGGATCGTCAGGAGAGTCGTTCAAGGGAGTAATCCAAGTGCCGGAGCGTAACACGCTCCGGAGAAGGATGGGTGGATGATGCTAGTTCGTTTGACCTGGGTGTGGATTGCTTCGGCGGAATCGCCTGGCGGTTGCGGTGCGTGTACCTCGTGCTCCGGAGCGTGTTACGCTCCGGCTGCGGGATGGTCGGGTGTCATTTCTTCTCCGCCTCGGCTTCGGCGGTGATCTTGCCGCGGATTTGATCCCGGGCGGTTTGGATGAATTTGAGCAACTCGGCTGGAGCGGTGAGCCGTTGCCACTCGCGGCGAGCGAGGTTGGCCAGTCCCGCTTCGGGTTGTTTCATCTCGCTCTTGAAGTAGGCGATGAACACCGCGCCGACCCAGCGGATGACGAGCGCCTGGACGATGCCTTGCAGGGCCCCACCGGCAATGGTCCCTGCGACGGGGACGGTCTTCAGCATGCCCGCGATGCCGGCGGCGATCGCCGGGGCGGCTGCGTTCACACCGAGGATCGCCACCAGGTTCTTGCCGAGCGAACCGACCAGCCGGGTCGCCAAGTTCAGGTCAACGTCCTGCCGGTAGATGCGAGCGAGGTCGACGACCATCTTGATGGCAAAGCCGCTCGACAGTAGCAGGTCGAGCACCATCGGAGCGACCGCCGCGGCGGCCCCTGCGGCCCAGGTATAGTTGTCGACCATTTCCCAGGCCCGCTTGTCGAGCGCGTCTTGCACCCGGCGACGAGCCTCGTCGACCAGGCCGCGCGATTGCAGCAGCAGGTTGGCGAGCAGCAGGTCGTGGCCGTCGCGGCGGACGACTTTCAACATCCGCTCGGCCAGGGCGCTGATATCAGCGGCCACCGGAACAGTTTCTTCGGTCTCGGTACCGTCGGGCAGGACGCGGACGCGTGTTCGCTCGGTCACACGAGAGCGGACGGCCAGGATGTCGTCGCGTTCGACATAGGCTTTCACCTGGTCGGCGATCTGGCCGAGGAGGGTGACGCGGTCAGCGTCGTCGTACCAGTCCTGCTTGTTGAGGCAGACGAGAATTCGCTTCTCCATGTCCCCCAGCCGGCTGACGAGTTGAAACTCGCTTTGCCGCAGTGGGCCGTCGACGACGAGCAGCACCAGGTCGGCGTCGCGAGCGCTGTCGGCAGCGACCGCCAGTCGCTCTTGGCCTTCGACCTCGCCGAGGCCGGGCGTATCGACGAGCAGCACCTGGTCGTTGCCGGGCCAGGAAATCTCCTGCCGCTGCATCGTGGTGCCGCCGCGTGGATCGGTGGCAAAGACGTCTCGGCCGGCGAGGGCGTTGAGCAGCGAGCTCTTGCCGCTGGAGATTGTCCCGAAGGCGACGATCTCCAGCTTCTGGGCCTGCTGCTTCAGCTCGACCTTGCTGGTGAGGTTTTCGAGCTCGCGGCGGAGTTCGTCGGAGACCGATTGGTCCTGTTGCAGGTCGTCGACCGCGGCGAGGTTGGCCTGCACCTCCTGCTGCAATTCGTCCTGGCTCAGCTCGCTGGGGTTCTTGCTGCGGCGCTCGCGGGCTTCTTCTTTCTTGCGGGTATTGCGGACCAGCTGCCAGAGGATGGCAATCGACAGGCTGAGCAGGATGAGCGCGCCGACTCCCACCACTCCGAAGTAAAAGTAGGTCCAGGGGGGGCCGATCCGCTGGATTCGCTCGTACTGGTCGAGCACGCGCGGCGGCAGCCAGACGAGCAGGACGCCGAGGGCAGCCAGCGTAAGGACGAGCACGACGCGATTGCTGAGTCGCTGACTAACCATCGATTCGTTTTGAAAGGGCGTCCAAGATTCAGGCGACGGGAGCGACTAGCCTGGTAAAGGAGCAGGGAGTTACTGGTTGCAAGTTGCAGGTATCAGGCGGGCCGTCGTGTAACCTGTAACTTGCAACTTGCAATGACTTTGTCCTGGAACGGGCACCTGCTAGTTCGAGCTTGCGGCCTTAGGGCAGTCCCCCTAACCTACCAGCAAGTTCGTTCCGCCACTGCTTGTCTTGCGCCTCATCATGGACCAATCCCCACAAACGTACAACGCCGCCGCAACCGAGCGGGGGTTGCGGTCGGCCGGCTTTCTGGGGCTGCTCGCCACCCAGTTTCTCACGGCGATGAACGACAACATCTTCCGCTGGCTGGTGATCGGCATCGGAAAGGATCACGCGGGGGAGAACGTCGAGCAGGTGCTGATGGCGGGGACGGTCTGTTTCGTGGCCCCCTACCTGGTGCTCGCCGCCCCAGCCGGTTACCTGGCTGACCGGTACAGCAAGCGGTCGGTGATTCTCGCCTGCAAGATCGCCGAGATCCTGATCATGACGCTCGGCGTCGGGGCGATTTTGTTGGGATCGCTGCCGTCGTGGCTGGCCCTGACGCTGCTGTTTTCCGTCGTGGCCCTGATGGGAGCCCAAAGCGCTCTCTTCTCGCCCGCCCGTTCGGGAAGCATTCCGGAAACGGTGGCCCCTGAGAAGATTTCGAAGGCGAACGGCATTTTCGGCCTGGCGACCGTCGTGTCGATGGTCATCGGCACGGCCGTGGGCTGCTGGCTGGCCGACGCGACCGGGGATAAGGGGATGGAGGGCTGGTGGCTGTCGGCGATCGTGCTGATCGGGGTGGCGATGCTCGGGACCCTGACGTCGCTGCCGATTGCCACGATGTCGGCCGGCAACCCGACACGGAAGTTCCCCTGGGATTTTCCCGTCCAGACATTTCGCGATTTTAAGGCGCTCGCCGCCAGCCGGGCGCTGCTGCGCGTGGCTTTGGGAATCGCGTTCTTCTACGCGGTGGGTGGTCTCGCTCAATTGAATATCGATCAGCTCGCTGCCGAAGGTGGCGCCCTGGGAAGCGAGTCGGCCAAGATTCCGCTGCTTTTGGCGCTCATCGCGGGCGTGAGCATCGGCAGTGTGCTGGCCGGCGTCTGGTCGGGAGACCATGTGGAACTGGGCATCCTGCCGCTCGGCGCGTTTGGCGTCGTCGTCAGTTCGCTGCTGCTCTTTACGGTGCCGCATACGATCTTCGTCGAAGGACCCGGCATGACGGCGGGAGCCATCTGGGCCTGCACGTTGCTCTTTTTCCTGGGCACCAGCGCCGGCCTGTTCAGCGTTCCGCTGGAAGCCTATTTGCAACATCGCAGTCCGCGTGAGTCGCGCGGTTCGATCCTGGCCGCCTCGAACTTTCTTACGTTCAGCGGCATCTGTCTCGCATCGCTGCTGTTTGCCGTGCTGCGAACGCCGCGGGAAGTCGCCGCCGCCGGAACTGCGGTCGGTGAAGGAGCGGCAACGCTCGCTCCGCTGATGACGCCGCAGCAGATCTTCTTCCTCGCCGGGCTGCTGACGATTCCAGTGTTCGTCTACATCGTCTGGCTGATTCCGCAGGCGTCGATTCGGTTCTTCGTCTGGCTATTGAGCAAGACGGTCTATCGGATTCGCGTCTTCGGCCGGGAGAACCTGCCTCGCGAGGGCGGGGCGTTGCTCGTCTGCAACCACGTCTCGTGGCTCGACGGCATCTTGCTATTGCTGACCAGCAGCCGGCCGATTCGGATGATCGCCTGGGGAGCGAATTTCGAAAATCCCTGGCTCAAGCGACTGGCTGACATGTTCGGTATGATTCCCATTCTGCCGAACCGGCCGAAGTCGGTCGTCGCGGCGATGCGCACCGCTCGCGAGGCGCTGAACAACGGCGAACTGGTTTGCATCTTCCCTGAAGGGGGCCTCACGCGTTCAGGGCAGGTGCAGGGCTTTCGCCCCGGTATGATGAAAATTCTTGAGGGGACCGACGCCCCGGTGGTGCCTATCTACCTGGACGGACTTTGGGGTAGCATTTTCAGCTTTGAAGGGGGCCGGTTCTTTTGGAAATGGCCGAAGCGGGTTCCGTATCCGGTTACGATCCACTTCGGCGAGCAAGTCCGCGAAGCGCACGACCCGCACGAGGTTCGTCAGGCGGTGCTTTCGCTGGGCTCCACGGCCGTTGAGCAACGAATCAAAACTATGCCTGTTATTTCGACCGCATTCATTCGCCGCTGCAAGCAGCGGAAGTGGCTTTCGAAGGTCGCTGACTCGACCGGCGCCGATCTGACCGGCGGCCAACTGCTGATGCGCAGCCTGATCCTCCGCCGATTGCTGCGGCGGCATGTGCTGAAAGCGGACGAGCAGTACGTGGGCCTGCTGCTGCCGCCCTCGGCGGCCGGGTTCGTGGCCAATATGGCGCTGGCGCTCGATCGCCGAATCTCGGTAAATCTCAACTACACGGTGACGTCCGATGTGATGAACGCCTGCATCAAGCTGGCGGGCATCAAGCACGTGTTGACCAGCCGCAGGTTCATGGAGAAGGTGAACTTCGACCTGGACGCCGAAGTCATCTATCTCGAGGACTTCAAGGACAAGCCGACCGCCGCCGACAAGGCGATCGGTGTGCTGCAAAGCTACGCGATGCCGGCCGGAGCGCTGATTCGCCAGCTTGGTCTGCACAAGGTCCAGCCGGACGACGTCGCCACGGTGATCTTCACCTCGGGCTCGACCGGCACGCCGAAGGGAGTGATGCTCACGTTCGCCAACGTGGGTTCCAACGTCGAAGCAATCAATCAAGCCGTGCATCTCCGCCGGTCGGATGTGCTGATCGGCATCCTGCCGTTCTTCCATTCGTTCGGCTACACCGTGACGCTTTGGGGCGTGGCGGGACTCGATATCAAGGGCGTCTACCACTTCAGCCCCCTCGACGCGAAGCAAGTCGGCAAGCTGTGTAAGCAGCACCAGGGAACGCTGCTGCTCTCGACGCCGACGTTCCTCCGCACCTATCTCCGCCGCTGCGAGAAGGAGGAGTTCGAAACCCTCGAGGTGGTCGTCGCCGGCGCCGAGAAGCTGCCGCAGGACTTGATCGACTCGTTCGACGCCAAGTTTGGTGTTCGTCCGGTCGAAGGTTATGGCACCACCGAGCTGTCGCCGCTGGTGAGCGTGAACATTCCGCCCTCGCGGTCGATGGGCAATTTTCAGGTCGATCGCAAGGAAGGCTCCGTCGGCCGGCCGGTCCCCGGTGTGTCGGCCAAGGCCATCCATCCCGAAACGGGCCAGCCGCAGCCGGCCGGCGAACCGGGGCGGCTGTGGATCACCGGCCCCAACGTCATGAAGGGCTACCTGCACCGCGACGATTTGACGAACCAGGTGATTGTCGACGGTTGGTACAACACGGGCGACATTGCCTACATCGATAGTGACGGGTTCATCTTCATCACCGGCCGCGAGAGCCGGTTCTCGAAGATCGGCGGCGAGATGGTGCCGCACATCCAGGTGGAAGAAGAACTCACCAAACTGCTGAGCAACGGCGAAGCCGACCAGGCTCAGGTCGCCGTCACTGCGGTCCCCCACGAAACCAAGGGGGAACGGCTGGTCGTCTTCCACACGAAGATGGACAAGACCCCCGAGGAGCTGCGCAAAGGTCTCACCGAAGCCGGCTTGCCGAACCTGTTCATCCCGAGCACCGACAGCTTCTGCGAAGTCGAGCAACTGCCGGTTCTGGGGACCGGCAAGCTCGATTTGAAGGGGCTGAAGGAGTTGGCGATGGAACGATTCGGCGGGAAGTGAGTTGCCGAGAAGGTGCTGAGGAGTTGCAGGTTACAGGGTTCCGCCGGCCGAACTCCCTAGGTGAATTCGCCAGAATTCAGACAATCGACGGTCCACTCGCGGGGCGTCTGAATTCTGGCGAATTCAGCTACGAGGGATTTCGCCTGCGACGTTACGCCTTCGCGTAGCGCCCTTCGTGATTGATCCGGGCAAAGACGTCGTTCAGCACCCAGTGGAACAGGCAGAGGTGAATCGATTCGACCATGCCCATGTCGTCGAGTTCCACGTGCAGCCCGTGCTGCTGCATTTGCTTCAGCTTGCCGCCGCAGTAGCCGGTGAGACCGAAGGTGATCAGCCCATGGCGATTGGCCCAGTCGACCGCGTGGAGCACGTTCGGGCTGTTGCCTGAACCGCTGATGGCGATGACGACGTCTCCCTCGCCGCCGTAGTTCATCAATTGCTGGACAAAAATCTGGTCGTAGGCAACGTCGTTGCCCACCGCCATGATCCAGCCGGCGTTGTCGGTCAGGCTGAGCACCTTGAGCCGCTTCTTCGACTCGTCCCGCAGGTCGCTTTCGCGGAGCGAACTCTTGCCCAGGTCCTCGGCCATGTGCGAGGCGGTGGTTCCCGAACCGCCGTTGCCGAAGATGAACACGAACTTGCCATTCTCCCAAGCCTGATAGATCAAGTCGGCCCATGTGCGGAGATCGTCCTGATTGACGCGGGCGATTTCGCGGTTGAGGCGGTCGAGATACGAACTGGAGTCGAGCGTGGCCCCGAGCATGGCTGATTCCTAAGAAACGCGAGAAAAACCGACGGGGCAGTGTACCACGAACCCAGCCGTACTCGGTACTGAGTACACCGTACGGAGCATGCAGCTCAAGGCGCAGCAGAGGGTCCAGGTCGCGCGGGCTACATCTTCAACTCAGCCATCAAAAACGCCAGCACGTCGGCTGCCGCTTCGATCTGCTTGGTCGTCGGGGTGCCGGCGCCGTGGCCGGTGCGGGTTTCGATTCGGATGAGCGCCGGCCGGTCGGGCGCTTGAACGTCTTGCAGCGAAGCGGCGAACTTGTAGCTGTGGGCGGGAACCACTCGGTCGTCGTGGTCGCCGGTCGTAATCAGCGTGGCCGGGTAGCGGACACCCGACCGAAGCTGGTGCAGCGGCGAGTAGGCCAGAAGCGTTTTGAACTGCTCGGCGTCGTCGGCGGAACCGTACTCGGGCACCCAAGCCCAGCCGATCGTGAACTTGTGATAGCGGAGCATGTCGAGCACACCGACGGCTGGCACTGCGGCTGCGAACAGCTCGGGACGCTGCGTCATCACGGCTCCTACGAGCAGACCGCCGTTGCTACCGCCCCGAATGGCGAGCTTGTCGGGCGACGTGTACTTGTTCGCGATCAGCCACTCGGCCGCGCCGATGAAATCGTCGAACACGTTCTGCTTGCGGTCCATGCGTCCCGCCTCGTGCCAGTCCCGACCATACTCGCCGCCGCCGCGCAGATTCGCGACCGCGTAGACGCCGCCGTTTTCGAGCCAGGCCACCGTCGTCACGCCGAAGCCGGGCGTCAGCGGGATGTTGAAGCCGCCGTAGCCCGACAGGATCGTCCCGTTGTTGCCATCGAGCTTCAGCCCCTTCTTGTAGACCAGCATCATCGGCACGCGAGTGCCGTCGCGGCTGGTGTAGAAGACCTGCTTCGATTCAAAATCGCTGGGGTTGAAGTCGACCTTCGGCTCGCGAAACACGCTACGGGCTCCGGTTCGTACGTCGTAGCGATAGATCGTCCCCGGAGTGGTGTAGTTGGTGAAGAGGAAGAACGTTTCCGGGTCGTTCTGGCGACCGCGGAAGCCGCTCACGCTCCCCAGGGCCGGCAACTCGACCTCGCGCACCTGCTTGCCGGCGATGTCGTAGATGGTGACCGCCGAGGTGGCGTCGCGCAGATACTGCACCACGAAGTGGTCGCCGACGAGGCTGGCGTCTTCGATGACGTGCTCGCCTTGTGGAACGATTTCACGCCAGTTCTCGACTTCCGGCTTTTCCAGGTCGATCGCCACGATCCGCTTCAGCGGAGCGTCCTTGTCGGTAAGGACAAAAAACGTGCTGCCGCTGTTGCCGAGGAACTCGTACTTCGCGTCAAAGCCCGCCAGCAGTTCGACCACCTGGGCGTTCGGGTCGCGAAGCTTGCGATAGAAGAGCTGGCTCTTCGGATCGGTTCCTTTCCAGACGCCGATGACCACGTACTGACCGTCGTCGGTCACTTCGCCGTCGAAGCCCCATTCCTTCTCGTCCTTCCGCTCATAGATGAGCATGTCGCTCGACTGCGGCTGACCGAGGCGATGGTAGTAGAGCTTCTGGTAATAGTTGCGGCCGGTGTATTTTTCGCCCGGCTGAGGCTCGTCGTAGTGGCTGTAGAAGAACCCGGCGTTGTCGTGCGTCCACGAAACGCGCGAGAACTTGACCCACTTCAAGTGATCGACCATCGGCCGGCCGGTGGCGACATCGAGCACGCGCCATTCCTGCCAGTCGGAACCGGCGGCTGCGAGACCATAGGCCAGATAACGGCCATCCTCGCTCGGCACCCAGTTGTTCAGGGCGACGGTGCCGTCCTTCGACAGCGTATTGGGATCGATGAGCAGCCGGGCGGGGCCGTTGAGCCGATCGACCACGTAAACGGCGCTTTGGTTTTGCAAGCCGTCGTTGCGGGTATAGAAGTAGCGTCCCGCGCGCTTCACCGGCAGGCCGAAGCGCTCGTAGTTCCAAAGCTGCGTCAGCCGCTTCTGCAGCTTAGCCCGCATCGGCAACTGGTTCAGGTAGGCGAACGTCACCTGATTCTGCTGGGCGACCCAGGCCTGCGTCTCGGGGCTGTCGAGGTCTTCGAGCCAGCGATACGGATCGGCGACCGTGGCGCCGTGATAGTCGTCGACCACGTCGACCTTGCGGGTATCCGGATAAGCAAAACGAGCGCTCGGGCGGGCTTCCAATTCAGCACTCCAGGCGGGAATGGTCCACAGGCTCGCAAGAGCGCCCAGTGCGACAAGGGTCGCGAAACGCGTCATCGCGGCAGGCTTCCTGTCAAAAAGAGAATCAACGGACACGGCCACGCGCGAAACCGCAAACGACCGAGACAAGCCGAGTCGCCCAGTTTATCCGAATTCGCGACGCGGTCCGATGCCAGTTCAAGTAGCAGGCACACTCCGTGTGCCGTGTCTTCGCCGCTTCGGAAAACAACGGCACACGGAGTGTGCCTGTTACATGGGGCCGGGCAGGGCGGTTTCGGTGCGGTCGGTCGAATCGCTGCTCAGGTGCCGGGCGCCTTTCCAGCTTTGCAAATAGAACTCGAAGTTGGCAAGCACCTGACTCCGCTGGCCCGCCCAGGGCAGGTAAAGGCCACGCAGCGGCGAGAAAGCGTTTTGCACCACATCGGGGGACAGCAGCACGCCATGCCGGCCGATTTCGTAATGCCGGATCGAAGTCCAGGGAATGCGGCGACGACGACCGAGTGTGCTGAGTTGGATGCCGGCGGGGCCGATTTGGACCGATGTGGGCAGCCAGGTTTGCCATGAAACGGCCAGCAGGCTGCCGAGCGTAAGCGCCGCCATCGCCAGGCTCTCGGCGACCCACAGGACGAGCAATGTCGTCGCGACGATCACTCCCATCGTGATCCAGGCGCCTCGATCCCCCTCGCGCAGCGGCCAGCTGCGATACGAGATTTCTTCCGGCGCTACGCGAATGCGCAGGGCGAGGTCGGAGCGCGAATGCGACGAGGCGGGCATCCTTCCAGCATAATCGCGAGTTTTGGCAAACCGTAGGGTAGGCCTCCGGCCTGCCCGGGAAGGAAAGAATGACGAAGCCGGGATGACCGATAGGCAAGCGATGAGCCAAACACGGGAGGCGTAGCCGACCTGGTTTGGTCATTCGGACTTCGTCATTCGTCATTTTTTACCGGCAGGCTGGAAGCCTACCCTACGGTTGAGCGTTTTCGGGTCCGTAGCCATGATGGCCTTATGGAGGAATCGCAGCGATTTTGTGTCATTGGCGCCGGGCCGTGTGGGCTCGTGGCGGCGAAGTCGTTGCGCGAGCGGGGCTTGGAGTTCGACGTCTTCGAACGCGAGGACGATGTCGGCGGCAACTGGTACTACGGCAAGCCGTCGAGCAGCGTCTATCAATCGACGTCGATGATTTCGTCGAAGCGGATGACCGAATTCTCCGACTTCCCGATGCCGAAGGGGTATCCGCCCTATCCAAATCATCAGCAGGCTCTCGAATACCTGCGAGACTATGCACGGCATTTCGACTTGTATCCGCAGATCCGCTTTGGTGTGGCGGTGGACCGCGTCGAGCCGTGTAAGCCTTCGGCGGCCGACAGCGCCTGGCGGGTGACGCTTTCTACCGGAGAGACGCTAACCTATCGCGGCGTTGTGATCGCAAGCGGCCATCATCGCGAGCCGAATTGGCCGGAGCTGCCCGGAAAATTTTCAGGTGAAGTGCTGCACGCGCACGACTACAAGACGCCGGACGTGCTGCAGGGGAAGCGAGTGCTGGTGATCGGCGGCGGCAACTCGGGTTGCGACATCGCCGTGGAAGCTTCGCGCCACGCGGAACAAACGCTGCTCAGTCTGCGCCGCGGCTACTACTTCCTGCCGAAGTTTTTGCTGGGCGGGCCGCTCGATTCGGGTGGGGAGCGTTTTGAGCGCTGGCGGCTGCCATATTTCCTCCGGCGTTGGATCACGCAGGCGCTGCTCTACGTGGCGCATGGCCGGCCGGAGCGGTATGGGCTCCCGCGGCCGATGCACCGGCTGTTCGAAACGCATCCGATCGTCAACTCGCAGTTGCTCTACTGCGTCGGACACGGCGCGATCGGCGTTCGGCCGGCGATTCAAGCGATCGACGGACGCACGGTGACGTTTGCTGATGGCCGGCGGGACGAAATCGATCTGATCGTCTGCGCGACGGGTTATCACGCGACATTTCCGATGCTCGACGAAACGTTGCTATTTGATGAGCGGCGGCGACCCAAGCTGTTTCTGAATTGCTTCCATCCTCAGTTCGACCATTTGTTCGTCGCTGGGTTGATTCAGCCCAACGGCGCCATTTGGCCGCTGGCGGAATTGCAGGGGCGGTTGATCGCGGCGCTATTGCGGGCCGAGGAAGCGTCGCCGAGCGACGTCGCATGGTTCCGGCGGCAGAAGGCGGGCTATCGACCCGACACGGCCGGCGGGTTGCATTACGACGCTTCGGAGCGGCACCGTCTGGAGGTCGAGTTTTTTGCCTACCGTCGCGTGCTGCGCCAGTTGCTGCGGCGGGTGAGCCGAAACCTGCCTCCTCCGGCGAAACTGGCGGCGGGCGAGCGAATTCACGACTCCGCCGCCTCACCGTTGCCAGACGAGAGCCCATCGGCGACACTCCGCTAGAGCTTTTGTCGTTTTCTCTCGCCGGTCTTGCTCCAAGTTTCCCGTCCCATGGATCAGCCGACCTACGAAACGCCGCTTGAAGCCCAGGTGGTCGACGATCCGCCGCAGGGTGGCTGGCGGGAGGCCGTGGACAATCCCTGGTTGGTGCTAGTGACGTTGTTCTGCATCACGGCTGCCCTGGGTTTGCCGCTGCTCTGGATGAGCCGGGCGTTCTCGCGACGGTCGAAGACGTGGCTGTCGATCGTGGTGGTGCTCTATACCGGGTTATTGTTCTGGGTGTTTTGGATCATCATGTACTGGTCGTACACTCAGATCCGCGACGCCCTTTGATCGTTTCTGGCTGGCCCGCGCAGCGGCGCTTGAGAGCCTGATGGCTTAAGAAGACACCACCCTTATGAAAATCGTTTCGCTCGATCGTCCCGAAGCCCCGCCGCTGGAGATGCCTTCCCGGTTTCGGACGGAAATCGTGTACTTCATGACACCGGCGGGAAGCGGCACGGCGCCAGCCCAATTGGGGCCGGATGAGTACTGGGTCGACGCGGCGGACGCCCAGACGTGGCTCGACAACCTGGTGATCTCGATCGTCTCGCCGCTCGATGCCTCTTCCAAGGCCGACATCGAGCTGTCGGACGATCACGAGCGCTTCCTCGAGTGGTTGCTCGCGCACCAGGTGCAGCACGTTCGGCTGGAGCGCCCATGAATCGACCTCCCCCGAAACCAGCGCCTGGAGAACCGGAGCCCACCGGCCAGACCGGGCTGCACTACTTTTGGAAAATCTTTCCGCTCGCTCACTTCGTGATCAGCCTGCTGTTCGTCGTGGGAGCGGTCGGCTTGCTTCTGATGGCGGCCTACCAGATGTGCCGGGGATTGCTGATGGCTTTCAGCGAGCCCTTGCAAAGAAGCGCGAACGAGGTGCTCGAAGGGATCGCCGTGTTGACGGTTGCGTTGGCGTCGCTGGAGCTGGGGCAGACCATCATCGAGGAAGAGGTGCAGCGCGATTCGCAAATGAGCGCGCCGACCCGCGTGCGACGCTTCTTGTCGCGGTTCATGATTGTGCTGGTGGTCGCCCTGGCGATCGAGTCGCTCGTGCTTGTGTTTGGCGCCGGTCACGAGCATCTGGAACAATTGCCGTACGTTTCAACCGTCGGCTTCATGGCCGCCGCACTGCTGGTCGCTTGGGGCGTGTTCATCCGCCTGAATCGGTCGGCCGAGGAACTGGAGCCGGAAGCGATGGAGGATGTGAAGCGGGAGGACGCGGAGGTTAAGGAAGACGCCGGGAAGGAGAGCGAACCGGCCGGCCCGTAATCCGCGCGAGCCTTGACAGCCACGCGAGTTAGCTGCTCGTGAACTTGAGCAGTAGCCGATCCCCCAGACTGGGCCAAAGCTGGGCCAGGGCAAACAGCAGCCGGGCCTTGGCGGGGACGATCAACTCGCTGTCGCGTCGCTCGCAGGCGCGTACGATGCGCCGGGCGAGATCTTCGGGATCGATGCCCTTGAGCTTCGCTCCGCCGCCGGGTTGCCGGGCCGATTCGGGAAGGTTGGTCGCCTGGGCGTCGTAGCGCTGGCCGGCGTCGTCGCGGCGGATGGGGCCGGGACAGACCAGCAGCGAGTGCAGCCCCGCGGGACCAAGTTCCAGCCGCAGTTGCTGGGCGTAGGCGGCCAGCGGAAACTTGCTCGCCGGATACGCGCCGAGATAGCGCGAAGCCACCTTCGAAGCAAGCGAGCCGATGAACACCACGTGCCCCTTGCTCTCGAGCAGATGGGGCAGGGCGGCCTGGGTGCAGCGGACCGCCGCCAGGAAGTTGATCTCAAGCAACTCGCGAAACGCCTCGGCCGACGTTTCGGCGATCGGCGCCCGGGCGGAACGCCCGGCGCAGTTGATGAGCACATCCAGCCCGTTGTGCGCCGCGACCGCCTGCTGCACGGCGCGCTGCACGTCGGCGGTTTGCAGCAAGTCGGCTTGCAGCGGCAGCACCGGCTGCACGGCATCGCCGCTCAAACTCGACACCGCAGCGGCCAGGCGGTCGGCGTCTCGCCCCAGGATCGCCACTCGCGCTCCCTGCCGGGCCAGGTAGCGAGCCAGCGCCAGGCCCAGCCCGGCGGAACCACCGGTAATCAAGACAGAGCTGTTGTGCGGAAAGGGCATCGGGTTGATTTCAAGTGTCCGGTGACTTCGAGCGCGGCGCGGGGCGTACGTTTGACCGCAATCACTTCCGCATGATAGCAGTGCGCCGACGCTGGCGAGCTGTTTTAGGGATCGCAATCATCCGCTGGTCGCCAAGCATCTGGCGATCGCTAACCTACTCTAACTGCTCCCGAAGGACCATCTTCGATTCGCTGTTCGAAGCGTTTCACCCAGCCAAGGTCGGGCGAGTCAATCGCCATTCAAGCGAGGATCTGCAAAGTGAAAGCATAGGCTAAGGCCGATCGATCGGCTGGCTCCTATGCACTCAGGCTGGTCAATTGACAATCAATGGGCCACGCCTAGATTTCAGTTGCTCGCGTCCGACCGTTTTGATACAGCCTGCGTACGGATACAGGCGATGGGACGGACTCGAGGCCCTCTTCAGCGGTGTTCTGCCGCTTCTTGGAACCCAATCCATGCTCGA
>JAEZAS010000534.1 GCA_023430365.1 Planctomycetota bacterium | reverse complement strand
ATCAAGGTAGCTTAATTCGCCATAATTAAGACAAACCCAGTCTCCACGCGCAGGGCCTCTTAATTCTGGCTAATTCAGCTACGCCCTAAATCAGCCGCCGGCGATCGAATGCTGCGGAGCGGACGATGGTCGCAAGCGCTCGCGCTCCAGCACCCGGCCGATCTGCCGCACGGCCTGCCGCAGGCGGTTTTCGTTCTCGACGAGCGCCATCCGCAGATAGCCTTCGCCCGCCGCGCCGAAACCCGTTCCCGGGCTGGCCGCGACGTTCGCCTCTTCGAGCAGCTTCATCGCGAAGTCGACCGACGACATCGTGCTCGCCCACGGCTCGGGATATTTTGCCCAGACAAACATGCCGGCCCGCGGCGTCGGAACCTGCCAGCCTTGCTTGCGGAGGCCATCGAGCAGCAAGTCGCGGCGGTCCTGGTACAGGCGCGATTGTTCTTCGACGCGGGCGTCCGTATGCCGCAGAGCGACGATAGCGGCGATTTGAATCGCCTGGAACAGGCCGTAATCGTAGTAGCCCTTGATCGTTCCGAGCGCCTTCACCAGTTCCGGATTGCCCGAGCAGAAGCCAACACGCCAGCCGGCCATGTTGTAACCCTTGCTCATCGTCGTGAACTCGACGCCCACATCCTTCGCCCCCGGAGCGGCGAGGAAACTCGGCGGCGTGTAGCCGTCGAAGGCCACGTCGGCATAGGCGAAGTCGCTGATCACCATGAAGCCGTACTTCTTCGCCAGCTTTACAAGCTCAACGTAGAACCACGGTTCGACCGTCACGCTCGACGGATTGTGCGGATAGTTGACGACGACCAGTTTCGGCCGCGGGAACAGGTGTTCGCAGGTGTAGGCGATGTTCGAGAGGAATTTCTCGGTGTCGGCGACCTCCAGCGCGATCGCGCTGCCCCCCGCCATCGTGATGGCGTACATGTGGGCGGGGAAATAAGGCGAAGGGATGATCGCCGAGTCGCCGTTGCCGATCGTCGCCAGGATCAGGTGGCTGAAACCTTCCTTCGAACCGATCGTGACGCACACCTCGCTCTCGGGGTCCAGGCGCACGCCGAACTTCTTGAAGTACTTGGCGGCGACCTCGCGCTTCAGATTGAGGATGCCCGTAGCCTTGCTGTAGCCGTGGTTGTTCGGATCACGGGCGGCTTCGGCCAGCTTGTGGATGACGATGTCGGCGGGGGGCTCGCTCGGATTGCCCATGCCCAGATCGATCACATCTTGCCCAGCTTTACGCTTGGCGTGGAGCAACGCATTCACGCGTGCCAGGACATAGGGCGGCAGCTTTTGCAGGCGATCGGCGAGTTGAATCTTGAACGGCGATTGCGATTCGCCATTTACAACGCTGAGTTTTGGGTTTGGGTTACCCATGAGCATGCTCTGGGACATTCTGCCCCGATCCGAGGAAAAGGCTCAACCAACCGGTTCAAGATAGTCACTGGTCGGTGTTTGCGGTAGGGAAAGCAGAGACGGTCGTGCGCCAAGGCGCCGCGGAACCGGCACTCACCCGCTCCGTATCCCGCGTGACCGGCGCAAGCCGACCCCGCGTCCCTAACCGTTACGGCTGTTTTGTCTTGCGACCACCTGGCCGCTGTGATCACGGGCCAGGACAACCGAAACCGACACAATGTTCACTCTTGAACTTCGGGCAATTCCATGCCAGGACGTTCCAGTCTGGTTTGCTATTCTGAACTTTACCTGCGCAGAAGAAAAGCCTTCCCCCAGAGGAGTGGTAAAAATTTGCTTTTTCCCTCAAGACGCTCAGACCAACTGCATCGACGGCGGCGGCGAGCCGCTCTGTAGCGCTTGGAACAGGCCGTTCTGGTTCCAGCAGTCGAACCCTTCGACCATCTTGCCGTCGCGGTAGCGAATCCAGGTCAGTCCCCGGAAGTTGATCCGCCGCCCCGTGGCTGGCATCCCGGGCAATTCTCCCGTGTGCGTGGCGTTGGCCACCCAGCGAACGACGACCACGTCCCCGGCGTCGGCCACTTCCTGCACCTCCACGCGCAGGTCGGGAAAGGCGGTCACGAACGGACCGTGCACCAGGTCCATGAACGCCTGCTTCCCCCGCAACTCCCCCGCCTCCGAGAAGCAAACGCTCTCGGGCGTGACCAACTCGTCAATGATGTCGGTCCGCCGCTCATTCCAAACCTCCTCAAACCACCGCCGAGCCAGCACTGCATTACTAGGGGCCATGATGAGTCTCCTTGTGAGTATCGGGAGGGTTGGGATTTTGAATTTCAGATTTCAGATTTCAGATTTCAGAGAGCAGACTTGGTACTCGGTACTGAGTACTCAGTACAGGTTCCAGCCGCAACTCTTCACCCTTGTCCCTGATCCCTTTTCCCTTATCCCTTCGCTCTGCCCTCTTCCCTCTTCCCTCTATTCATATTCCCACTTCAACAGCCACGGATCGCTGGTTCGCTTCTGGAACGCTTTGAGTTCCGCTTTCAGCTCGTTGAGCGTTTTCGCATAGGCCTGGTCGCTGGCCAGGTTGTGGCTTTCGTCGGGATCGTTCTGGACGTCGTACAGCTCGAATGTCGGCCGGTGGATGTAGTCCTTCACCGTTCGCTTGCCGTACATCGTTTCCGGGCCGCGGCGATACGCCTCCTGCCAGGTTGGCGCTTCCCAGAGGTCGCTGGCGAACGGATACGGCAGCGGCGCCGCGAGGTTCCAGATCAGCTTGTACTGCCGGCCGCGAACCACGCGCATCGGATAGTACATCGTGATCTCGTGGAACGTGTGCGAGGCGTTCACCGTGTCCCAGCCTTTCGGCTGCTCGCGGGTGATCGCCCCGAGCCACGACCGGCCATGCAGCTTGTGGTCCTTCGGCAGCGCCCCAGCCGCATCGAGCAGCGTCGGCGCCAAATCAACATGACTCACCATCGCCGCAGAAACCCGCCCCTCGTTAGTAGCCCGCTGTGAGTCATCCTCCTTCGGTCCCTTCGCCTCTTCGCCCCTTCGCCCCTCCCCGGCCTGAACCGGCAGCTTCACCACCATCGGCACCTTCAGCCCCGGCTCATAGACGGTCGTCTTCCCACCAGGAAACGCCATTCCATGGTCGGCCGTGAAGATAATCAGCGTGTTGTCATACTTGCCCGCCTTCTTCAGCAACTCCACCAGCCGGCCCAGCCCCTGATCGACGCGCGAAACCGACTGATAGTACTGAGCCAACTCCGCCCGGCAGGCGGCCGTGTCGGGCAGAAACGGCGGCACAATCACGTCGTCGGGCGAGTACTTCACTTCCTCAACGCCCGGAAATCCCTTCGCTCGGTTACCGAACGCGTTCGGCTGCAAATCCTCGGGCAGATTCGCATGCCCCCCGACCTGCTCGCCGCTGCGGTGCGGGTCCGCCGTGCAGTAGTAAAGAAAAAACGGCTCATCGCTGTCGGCTTCAATTAGCGGTCGACACACTTCTGCCATCTGCACCGGGTTGCGAGCGTTCGCCTGAAAAGTTTGCTGCCAGCGAAACACCTCCGGCGGACCCACGTGCAGCTTGCCCACGCGCGCCGTGCGATACCCAGCCTGCTCCAGCAGCACCGGCAGCGACTTCACGTCGTCGTACGCCCGGAAATGGTGATACGCATGCTCGTGCCCATAGTGAGCGTTCGCATGGTTGTGCAAACCCGTCAGGATGACGCTGCGACTCGCACTGCAACTGGCCGTCGTCGCAAACGCATGCGTCAGCCGCACTCCCTCGCGCGCCAGCCGATCGAGATTCGGCGTCTTGATCACCGGATTGCCATAACAGCCGGCGTCGGGACTCAGATCGTCCGCAACAATCAGCACCAAATTCGGCCGCTCGCCAGCCGGAGCAAAGCTACCCACGAGCAACAGGAGAAACGCGATAGCGCCAGTCGAAAAGCGATTCACAAAAGCGCCTCCACAGGCGAGTTAGCCACGGATGAACACGGATGAACCACGGAGGAAAGATCGAGGCAAGCGGCAACGAGCCAAAGAACTACAAAGAAGGGGCAGCCACCAAGCACCGGCGCCAGAGTACTCAGTACTCAGTACCAAGTACGGGCACCTAAACCTACAAACCAACTCCTCGCACCCCTTGTCCCTTATCCCTTTTCCCTTCCCCCTCCGCTCTTCCCTCTTCCCTCTCACCTCTCCCCCGCCACCCCCAACAACTCATAGATGCGCGGGTCAGCCAGCGTATTGGCCACCAGTTCGCAGCCCTCATACGTATGCCGGGTGCGATTATGGCTCCCCGGCACACCGACAGCAATTGCGCCCGCCGCCACAGCCGCTCGCGCCCCGTTCTGGCTATCCTCCAGCGCCAGCATCTCGCTCGGCTGGACTCCGAAACGGGCAGCCGCTTTGAGATAGATCTCCGGATCGGGCTTGCCGTGCGTCACGTCCTCGGCCGTCAGCACGAACTGAAACCGCGGACC
Organism: Planctomycetota bacterium; assembly: GCA_023430365.1. GTDB lineage: Bacteria > Planctomycetota > Planctomycetia > Pirellulales > Pirellulaceae > JAEZAS01. Next base: position 3,080 of record JAEZAS010000534.1, on the reverse strand, counting down.
CAAGTCAAACCGCGGCAACATCTGATGCACGACATGCGCTCGGCTGCTCGTGGCAATGCCTTTGGGAATGTTGTGCTTCTCCAATGTCGCCAGCAGCTCGAGTAGTCCGGGCATCAGCCCCAGCTCCTGCTCCCAGATGGCGCGGAAGATGTCGTCCGATTCGGAGTACAGATCGTCGACCACATCGTCGAGCCGATGATGGTCGATCATGATCTGCAACGACACCCGCCCCGGCCGGCCCATCATCTGGTCGATCAGCTCCCAGGTGAACGGCTTCTCACGCCGCCGGAGCAGCTCCTGCATCACCCGCGGATAGAGCTCCTCGGTGTTGAAGATCAATCCATCGAGATCAAAACACACCGCCCGGACTCGGCCGGGCCGCGGGCAATCGTTTTCGGGGGATTGGAAGGGAGAAACGGGCGATCGATCGGCGGATTCGGTCATGGGAACGGCGGAAAAAACACGAAGAAGCAAACCCAAATCATAGAAGTGCAGGCGCACGTGGAACAGGCGTCTCGTCGTTCACCAGGAGGTCGAAAGCGACAAAGAACGCAGACGTTCCTGTTTTCGTGTGCTTTCGTGCTTTCGTGATCCCAATTGCATGTGCCCTAAAGCACGAACCCAAAATAGAACCCGGGGCATCGCCGCGGTTCGCCCGCGACGACCTCGCTACTCTCCCTCCACCCGGCGCTCAAATTGCAGCGACCACGCGTCCACCGTGCTGCCGGCGCGGAGCCTTGCTCATGCCGTCATCACATTCAAGGAGGTTCGTCATGGATCTTTCACGTCGCAACGCACTTGCGCTCGGCGCCGCCGCACTTCCCGCCGCTTCGCTCGCCCTGCTCTCCTCTTCTGCCAATGGTCAGGAACCGCTCACCGAGGCGGGCGTGCTCGCGCTCCGCGACCCACTGCTGGCTGCCCGGATGCTGATCAGCAGCTTCAAGCAGGTGAACAAATGCCGCGTCGCCCTCGACATGGCGACCCTCGACGATACGCGCGACTTCCTCGCTGTCGAAATTCGCGAGCACCAGACGATCCGCAACGAACTCCGCCAGCTCGGCTTCACCTACCCTGCCCGTCGGGATCGCGTCGGACCGGTAATCATGATGGTCGGCCGGGTGGAGCTTCCCCCCTCGGTCTCCGACGCTCTCAGCGTCGAACACCAGGTCGCCGAAGAATCGATCGACAACTTCGAGGAAGTGCTGCTCCAGCTCGAAGGGGCCGAAATCGACCGCTTCGTCCTCGCCGACCAATTGTTCGCCCACTACATGTTGCTCGACGCGAACGAAACCTACGCGCGCCTGGCCTCCGACGCGATGCTCCCCCTGCTCGACGCCAGCCTGCGCACGATCCGCCGCCACCTGACCACCATCAGCGGCCTAGCCACCCGAGTCGACCGCCTGGCCGGCGCCCGAATCGAAGTAATCCCCCGCCGCTAACCGGCAACCAAATCCAACTCGGAAAACAAACCACCAATAGGGCGGGAGTCGTGCAACGAAACGAACTCCACGAGAAAAAGCACCAGGCAAAATCGACTCCCGCCCCACTCTCTAATCCCTGACCTCTGCTCTCTGCTCTCTGAACTCCCCTCTCTCCGCCAACTGAAAACTGAAAACTGAAAACTAACAACCCTTACAGCCCCTCGCGCCTTCCCGCCGATGATCCGATAGGCGGCCACCTCGTCTCAATTTTCCGGCCGCTAGCAACCGACTGCCATCGGATCGCCATCTCATGCTCAGCCGCCTCGACCCGCGCCGCCTGCTCCGCCGATCCGTTCCGCCAGCCGCGAACGAACTGCCAGCCGCCCCCTCCCCCGCCGAGCTCGAGCACTACATCCCGCTGCGCAAGGCTGACCTCGTCAAACGCCTCGCCGCCGATAGCTCGCTCGACCTCGACGAGCGCGCCGGCCTGCTCAAGGTTTGCAAGCTGCTCGAAGCGACGATCCACCATGAGTACCACGATCGGCTCGAAGCGCTGAAAGAAGCGTATGCTCCGTTCGATCCCGCCGCCGACCCGCGCCCGCTCGACGAGCTGAGCGAAGCCGATCGCCAGCACCTCGCCAGCCAGCTCTTCGACCAGTTCGCCGAACTGCTCGAGCGAGCCAACTTCCGCCGCCTGACGCGCGAGGAGCTGGAAGCGGCCCTCGATGCGGCCAGCGACTGGAGCGTCAACGTCCATGTCGATCTGACGATCTTCGATCAGCTCGAAGTTTTTGTGCGCGGCGACGTCGTCGGTCAGAAGACCGTCCGACGTCTTGCGCGCGCCCTGCGCGCCGAGCAGACCGAGGTGCCCACCTATCAGCGTCTCGCGGTGATCTTCCGATTGAAGCCAGCGGCCGCGAAGGCCCAGCTCGACTCAGCTGCCGTCGTCCTGAAGCTCTTCAAGAACATCCCGAAGGCCGACGTCGAGATGCTCCTGCCGGGAACGACGGTCCGGATGACGCTCCTCGATCGGGGCAAGATCCTGCTGCCGACCCTCTCGGGCGTCGGCTTGACCGCGATGAAGCTCATCCACGGCGCCGCCACCCTCGCCACCGCCAGCCTGCAAGGGATGCTCGCCCTGCTGGGGCTGCTCGGCGGCACGGTCGGCTATGGCGTGAAGTCGTTCCTCGGCTACCTGCGGACCCGCGACAAATACCACCTGAGCCTGACGCGGAGCCTGTATTACCAGAACCTCGACAACAACGCCGGGGTACTTTTTCGCCTGCTCGACGAGGCCGAGGAGCAGGACTTCCGCGAGACGCTTCTCGCCTGGTGGCTGCTCCGCAAACATCGCGACACCGGCGCCACGGCGGAACAACTCGACGCGTCCGCCGAAAGCTGGCTGCGGGAGAGCTGCGCCTTGAACGTCGATTTTGAAGTTGCGGACGCCATCGAAAAACTGCTCCGCCTCGGCCTGGCCCAGCCCCTGCCCGGTTCAGCCCGAACCGCTCCCCGCTACCGCGCCGCCGCCATCCCCACCGCCCTGGAAACCCTCGACCGCGCCTGGGACAACACCTTCAACTACCACCAACCCACCCCCACCCCAAAACCCCAATCCCGCCGCGCCGCCTAGCCCCGAAAAGGCCCACCGGCATAAGA
>JAEZAS010000529.1 GCA_023430365.1 Planctomycetota bacterium | reverse complement strand
GTGGCGGCTTCGGCGGCGGCCGTGGCGGCGGCGGCGGTCGCGGTGGTTACGGCGGCGGCGGCGGCGGTGGTCGTGGCGGCTACGGTGGCGGTGGCGGCGGTGGCCGCGGCGGCTATGGTGGTGGTGGCGGTGGCTACGGCGGCGGCGGTGGATACGGCGGTGGTGGCGGCGGCGGCGGCCGGCGGTACTAGTCGTTGATATCGGTGCGACTGCTGCTAAGCGATTCGCACACTCACCGATAACTTGCTACAAAAGGCGGTTTGCGAACTTGTCCGTTCGCGAGCCGCTTTTTTCGTTTTGAGATGACAGCGTTGATGAATGGGCATGCCCGGCGACTGACACGCCGCTCTTATCTAGCCTGGTTGGCCGCGGTCTCGCCGACAGTGGCGCTGGCAGACGATGCTGCCCAGGTCGACAAGCAGAAACTGAGGGCGTATGAAAGCGCTCTCGAGATCCTGAATGACTTGCCTGAGAAGCTGAAACCGAAGACGAAGGTCGGCTGGGATAAGTACCGGTTTGATGAAGTCACGCCATGGCTAAGTACCGAGCCGGTCGGACGGCTCTTTCAAAGCCGGTTTAAAATCGGAACCGCCTATGTAGCCAAAGTACAGCAATCAGTTGCCAGAATTACCGGGCATAGCTGGACACTCAGATACGACTTTGTCGACCGGATTTTCCAGTTCCGTGGCCTTGAGATCAAGGAACAAATCGTTTTCGCCAGCGTGTTTAGGCCCCACTTGAGTGGCGATGAGAGTTTCGCACGTCGTGCAGAAAAAGTAACTGCTGGACAGAATGTTTCCGCTACCGGGATTATCAAATCGATCAGCTTCTCCGGTTGGTCGCGGCTATACAAACTCAGGATCACACTGGAAGGCGTCGAAGTCCGCTCAGCTACTTTCGACGCACTTTAGTCACTGTGTATTTCTCTAAGAAGCAGGCCCGCTATCTAACTCAGCGGGCCTTTTTCATTGCGTCGTTCGGCGAACCAAGGATTGGCTTCGCCGGTCATTTGCTCGCGGGCTTTAGCGACTTGTCGGCGAAGTCGAGGAACACGTCCCAGTAATGCTGATCGACGAGGTGCTTCGAGCCGTCGACGAAGTAGCTCAACTGGTCGCCGACTAGTTTGCCGGGCGTGGGCTCTTTCAGATCGTCCGGCATGCCGCTGGCGCCGAGCAGGCGATAGACGGGCCGGGCGGCGAGGAGCACGTCGAACTGGCCGGGCGGGTCAGCCCACTGGTCCTGGTCGCCGTTGCTCAGCAGCACGGGACGCGGAGCACAGAGGGCGACGAGGCAGTGCTGGTCGAAAGGAATCTTCTCTTCCTGGCCGCTGAGCTTCTTGAAGTTGGCGTTGAACCAGTGAGGAAAGTTCTTGTTGATGATGGTGACCGATTCACCCTTCGGGTTTTTCCGTCGGCTGGGAGAGGTGCCGCCGCAGCCCGCCTGATGCGGGATGACCGCGGCAATGCGATCGTCGAAGGCGCCGGCGACGAGGGCTGCCTTGCCGTTGCGCGAATGGCCGAAGACGACGATCCGCTCCGGATCGACGTCCTTGTCGGTGACGAGATAGTCGACGCCTCGGTGCAGCCCCCAGGCCCAGGCGGCAATGGCGTGCATGTCGAGCGGACCGTGTTCGCTGCCACCCGACTTGCGGAAGTAGGGAAGCACACCGCCGTTCAGGTCAGCCTTGTCGGGGAGGATGTCGCCGTAGTAGATCGTGGCGATGGCGTAGCCCCGATCGATGCAGTGCTCGATCGACCAGGCCTTCGAAGCGCCGCGGCCCGCCTCAGTCGCCTGGTTGTTCTCGACGCCGGGTCCAGGCCGCATCCAGCCCTTCGCCAGGGCGATCCGCGGATCGTCGAGCACCGTGTGATTGCCGGTGAAGTTCAGACCAAGCACGACCGGCGCCGCGCGGTTGTCCTTTGTCTTGTTTGGAACGAACAGCAGCAGGTTGAGCTTCGGGCATTCGGGCGGGCCAACGGTGAGCGTCACCTGCTTCATCGTGGCTTTGCCGCCGAAGAGATCGTCGTGCTTGCTCTCCTCGGTGGCGGACACCTTGGGAGTCTCGCCGAGGTAGCCGTACATGTAATGCTGAAAGAGCGTTTTGAGTTCCGGCTTGCGGCGGGTCTCCCATTGCTCTTTGGTTTCCACTGGGGCGCCATCGAACATCTTGAGCGGGTCGGGCAATTCGGCCACCGCCGGCAGGTCTTCGACTTCAGGCAGTTCGGCCGCGATAGTCAGCGAACCGCAACCAAGGAGCAGGGCAGGGATGAGCAGCGCCAAACGACAAACGGTCATGGGCATTCCTCGCGTCAAGGGAGAGGCAATCGAGTCTCGACAATTGAAACCCGACGCAGGACGCAAGTCCAGCATGGCGGAGAACGATCTGTCGCCGTTGAGAGAGCGAAGCAAGCCGATCCGAAGGGTCAGCCGCTGTTTCGTTTAGCCCGAGATATCGAGCAGGTTGCCAGCTTCGCCGTGCGGGTCTTTGGCGGTCGGCTCGTTCGAGTCATCCGCCCCGGACGAGTTGGCCCGCTTGTGATGTTCGTTGAATTCCCAGAGCAGCCGGCCGTCGGCATCGCGGTCGCCGATGGCGGCCTCTTCTTCGGGTTCGCCGACGCCTGCGGCCGTCTCGGCCTTTTGCTTCGAATCGGCTGCGCGGGCCTGATCCGCGGTTTCGCGCTCAACGCGATCGACGTCGGCCGTGCGCTGCGCAAAGCCGGTCGTGGCCAAACCGCCGATGATTCCGAGGGACGATCCGATGCTCATGGAAATGGCTCCAACTCGGATTCCATTCCGTTCGACAGGTTCGAGGATCGTCGGCGAGACGGGCTAACGTTTCGGCAACAATCCACTCCGCTGAAGTATATCTTGCGGCATGCTGATGACCGGGACCGTCGGCTCAGGCAATTGCCTTTGCCCGGCGAGTTCCGGGAACAACTCCTGCAATCGTTCGTTCAGGCGCGGGAAGGCCGTCTTGTTGACCGTCGGCTGATCGAGCGTTCCGGTCACTTCGACCAGCATGAACTGGCGGCTGGCCTCCCCCAAAACGGGCCGGAAAATCGGCAGATGCACTTCATCTCGACCGACCTGCGTGTAGAACTTCAAGTCGATCTCCCGCTGTCCGGTCATGCGCCCCTTTCCTTTAAGGCAGATGGCATCACCGATAAAGTCGATGCGATCGAACTCCAGGTCGTCGCCTTCGATGCGGAAATCGATGTCGCTCGTCGTGAACGCCGTGCGATTGTTGGGCTTGTTGATGCTGAGCATCTTCAGCATCGCGATCATCACCGGAAGCTCATAGATATTGGCGTCGCGGAGGCGAATCTGGCCGTCGCCTCGATACGTGTGCACCCCCTGGCCGCTGCCCGACACGTTGACCGCGCCGAACACCTTGCCGGTCAAGCCAAGTTGTCGGGGAGCGAACTCGTGGACGACCTGCGCCAGGTCCGCGTTCTCGAGCGTGGTCCGCACCTGGAACGGCACGTCGTCGGTCAGTTGAACTTCGCCGTCGAGGGCCACGACTCCGCCCAGAACATTGGCGGTCACCTGGCGGGGGATGCGATTGCTTCCCTTCTTCTCCGCTGCGGCTCCCAGGACGATCTTCGTCGAGTCGATGAGAATCGGGCCCTGGATTTGGGTCAGTTGCAAGTCGCGGATCATTGCCGAGTCGACCTTCAATTCGCCCCAACTGACGAAGTCGCGGTTGTGCGATTGGCCGACGAGTTGCAATCCGCCGTGGATGTGCTGGATCGGCAGCCCTGCCTGCAACTCACCGTTTTCGACGTCGAGGTTGATGTCCCATTGCACGCTCGGATACAGTTCAGCGTCACTCGGCACCAGCACGCCGAGAGTGCCGTGAATGTTGATCGGCTGGGACAGGTTCAAGCGCGCGAGCGATCCGCCCAGGGCACGCGGCATGGCTCCGATCAACTCGTGATCGACGGCGATTCGATCGGCCGTGAAGCGGGCCAGTTGCACCCGGCAGGAACCGTCGGCCGTGATGTCGCAGCGCCCTTCGGCTTCGAGCGTCGCCCGGCCGTGAACGGCGTTCAGATCGTTCAACTCGACGACGCCATCGCGATAGACAAAGCTGCCAGTCAAGTTGTCGAGCCGATAACGAAACCACGCGGGCTCGATCGAAATGGCCCGCCCTTCAACGCTTTGGCCGGGCGGCCACTTCTGGGCCTGGACCACCAGCGAAACTTTGTGATTGTCGGCGTTGTAGCGGACCTGTACGCCGAGATGGTCGATGTTGCCGCGAGGACGCAAGTTGGACCAAAGCCGCTGCACGCCCGGCGAGAGAGCCAGCCGCAGCTCGTCCTCGAGCGGTACGTCGGTCGCCGTGAAGTTCAACGTCAGGTGATGGCCGTCCGGAGCGTCATCCAACCAGTGGCCGCTTCCCACGACGTAGCCGCTATCGTTCCGCCCCGTGAGATTGTGAAACACCCAGTCGTCGTCGGTCAGTTGCAAGGAGCCCGACAGGTCGTAGATCGGGTAGGGGAAGTGCACGTACTGGATCGAGCCCTCGTGCACCGTCAGGTTCAGCTTGCGATGGACATCGGGCTCGCCCCGCTCACGATGGAAGCGGGCCTGGAACGAAACCGAGCCGCGCGGCGAGAACATGCGGACGATCTTCTGCCCGCGATAGTCCATCGCGGCGATCAGTTTCTCGTCCAGCGGCACCGGCCCTTCCGATTGCAGATCGATCCATCCCGAGAAGTCTTCGCCCGGTTCGTAGACTTCCGCGCGGCAGCGGATCACCTGTCCGCCGCCGACCGCCCGCATGCGGATCGAGAGCTCGTTTTGCTTCAATTCGATGGTGCCAACACCGTCGGTCACCCGGTAAGGGAACTCGTCATACAGCACCGAAAGGTCATGGCAGCGCACCGAGAGATCGGGCGTCCAGTGCCGGCCGTCAAATTGCAGGTTCGCGTCGACATCGACCGTTCCCTTCGGCGAGAACTTGTTCCAGACGCTCTGCAAGTCTGGGGCAATCTTGCTCACCACGAGCCGCTCGACCTGCAATTGTTGGGCATGGACCTCAACCCGCAGGGGACTGTTGGGGGCATAGCCCGAGAGTTCACCGGAAAGCTGAATTGCCGCGCTGCCGCAACGGGCGGTGAGTTCGTTGATGATCAGACCGCGATTGTCGCAGCGGAGCGTGGCGCTCACGTCGGTCAGCGGGTCGGGCAGCCGGGCGTCGTCGATCCGGCCTTCGGAGATTTTTCCCTCGATCGCAAAACGCATCTCCGGCGCCGAGCGGCGCCGGGGGTCGAGCGCGGCCCGCTGCACTTCAAAACCAAAGTGGGTCCGGCCGCGGACCGAGGCGAGTGGTTCCAGCAAGGCGGCTACGTCTCGCGGCAAGGCCGCACGCAGTCGCGGGTTAAATTCCAGGGCTTCGACGGCGCCGCGCAAGTCCCACTGGCCGCTGTCGGGATCGAACAGTCCGTCGACCTCCGCTTTTTCGAAATGGTCGCCGGCGATCGTCCCCCGAACTCGCAACAGAACAGGCTGACCACCCGGGGCGGGAGGCGCTGGCGTCGGCAGGTGCATCTGAACGGCGCCGGCTGGATTCGAAGCGTTCGTAGCGGCAGTGACCACCGGGGTGCCTACGACCGGGTCGACTGTCAGATTGATGTTGCGCAGCGAAAGCGCGCCCGCGGGCTGCAAGGCTGGATCGACGATGTCGATGGAAGCGTCCAACACCTGGATGTTGGGAGGACTTCCCTCTCGGCCCGGCAGAGGAATCAGGTGCCCGAGGCTCCAGAAGCCATTCTCTTTTCGTTCGGCCCGCAGCTTCATCCGGCGAACCTGGAGTCCCCGGATCTTGGGAGGCTCGAGCAGGAATTCGGGCAGCTTGGTATCGCACTCGGCGAAGACTTCGTCGATCTGAGCCAGGATGGGCGTTTGTCCTGCCCCGGCTTCACGAATCTCGATTCCGCGGATCTCCACGCCTTGGCCTTCGACACGCCGGGCGGATCGAACGGAGACGATCAGGCCCCGATAGTGATCCCGCAGTTGGGATTCGACTTCGGCCCGGATCTGTTCGTCGAGTTGATCGTAACCGTAGAACCAGGCGGCGACCGCCACCGCGGCCACGAGGAGCGCAAGCGTGACCAACTGCTTGACGAACCGAAAGAATCGGCTCAACAAGCCAGGCTGCTTGGCTCGGTTCGTGGATTCGGCATCCATGCCGCAGGTCTGACAGGGTTAGGTCACGGCGGAATTGGGAACGGCCGCGCGCGGCGAGGTCGGATCCATCCGGCCAAGGCGCGAGTCGTACAGGTACAGCAAAGCGCCAGCCGCCAGCACCATCAGCGGCAGCAAGGCCGGTTGGCGGTAGCGGATCGAGCTTACAAAGATCATATGCAGCAGGGTGAAGTACACCGCCGGCAGCAGACACAGCAGATAAGGCCAGTCGCGGCGAGCAAATCGAACCGCGCCGTAGATCGCCGCCGCAGCGAGCGGGAGGAATCCGACCGCCAGCAACAGGCGAAGCTTGTTGCTGCTGAATTCGCTGGCGTTCGGCAAGACGTTCCACATGCGAACGAACTTGATGGCGGCCAATTGCAGCACGCGACCCGGGTGTTCTTTCGCCCAGGCCACGGACGCATCGCGGAACGATCGATCCACTCGATCCTCGAACGTCCCAGCCGGCGGAGTCGCTTGCTGGCGTTCGCTGGCTTCCAGTCGCAGAGTGCCCGGTTCGACGAACTCCATATCGCTGCTGCCGTCGGCCTGCGGATGCAGACCGTCGTAGAGGCTGGCGCCCACCTGCAACGAGGTTGGCACGAATCGACCGGTCACCGAATAGTTACGAATCCACCAGGGCGACATTGCGATGCAGAGTCCCACCAGCATCGTGCCGCCGATCAGGACCTGCTTCGAGCGAACGGGGCCCAAGAGCAGGCCAATGACGAGGGCAAACGGCAGAAAGAGCAACCAACTCGGTCGCATCAGGGTTGCAATTCCTCCGAGCACTCCGGCTGCCAATGCCCAGCCAAGTTGCCCGGGTTTTGCGACGGTTTGCCAGGCGAGCGTCCAAGCGACCAATTGAGCCATCATCAGCGGGCAGAACGGAGCTTCACTGAGGATGAAGACGCTCGGCGCAATGGCCTCGGGATGGACGGCGGCAATCGCAGCCGACAACAGAGCCCCTCGGGGTCCAAAGAGGAGAGCGCCAAGCGCCGCAACACCGGCCACGCTCACGGTCCCCAGAGCGGCGCCAAGCGTGCGAGCGTACAGGGCGGGGGGATCGTCCTGGCCAACAAGGCGGAACAAGCCGGCAAGCAGCACCGGATATCCCGGGGTGCGAAAGACCTGATACTTGCGCGGACCAAACTCGTAAGGTTCCCCGCGAGCAACTTTCTGGGCGAGCTGCCAATAGCTTTCGCTATCCGGGAAGCCGAACTTTTTGCCTTGCGGGAGTCGGCCCTCCCACCACACCGCAGCCCCCAAGCGCAACACCAGCGCCACCGCCAGGATGGCGGCCAGCATCAAGTAAGTACGCCTGTGGGAGTTCATCACCCGGTCGCCAGAGCTGCACTGGTATAAGGACAAAGGCGGTGCATGGTACGAGGCCTAAACGACTAGGGTCAATACAACTTGAAGCGTCAACGCGTTTTTGAAGGCCCCCCGAAGCAGCGATCCGCAGGGCACGAGCCAACCTCGCATCGAATGGCTGGTCGGATTGGCCATAAGCTGTGCCGCCGATGCGGGGAATACGGATGGGCTGCTCGAAAACTGCCCAAATCACCCCGAATTGATTTACTTCGCAGATTCCCCTTGTATACTCTCACCCTTAAACTAGGCGGCGGACTGCTAGCTGACTGCTCGCAGTGCGCCATCAGCGGAACGGGCTTGTTTTCCTCTCCATCGTAAAGTGGTTATGAACAATCGAACTACCTTGCTGGTCGCCAGCTTCATGACGCTCATTGCAGCGGGCGTCGGCTTCGCGATTCGCGGCGGCATCCTGGGGGACTGGGGTGCGCAATACGGTTTCACCAAGGGTGAACTGGGAACGATTACGGGCGGCGGGCTGGTCGGCTTCGGCTTGACGATTATTTTCTGCAGTCTATTCGTGGATCAGATCGGCTATAAGCCGCTGCTTGTCATCGCCTTCTTGCTGCACGCGCTATCCGCCGTGATAACGCTGGCTGCTACGCCTGTATTTCAAGCCGCAGGTCGAGACGCCACTTACTGGGTGCTTTACATCGGTATGTTCACTTTCGCGCTCGCCAACGGCGTTTGCGAGTCGGTGATCAATCCGCTGGTGGCCACTCTCTACTCGAAAGAGAAGACCCATTACCTGAACATCCTGCATGCCGGCTGGCCGGGCGGGTTGATTCTGGGCGGCCTGTTCGCCTACTTCTTCTGCGGCAGTGGCGCCGCGGCGACTCACCTCCGTTGGGAAATCCCGATGGCGGTGTTTCTGATTCCGACGGTGATCTACGGCCTGATCGTGCTGAAAGAGAAGTTCCCCGTTTCGGAAGCCAAGGCTGCCGGCGTGAGCTTCGGCCAGATGCTCGCGACGTTTGCCTCGCCGATTCTGATCGTCCTGCTCGTGCTTCACGCCTTGATCGGCTACGTGGAACTCGGCACGGACAGCTGGATCACGAACATCATGAACAACGTGATCTCGGGCTATGCCGTGCTGCTGTTCGTGTACACCTCGACGCTGATGTTCATCCTGCGGTTTTTTGCGGGTCCGATCGTCGAGCGGATCAACCCGGTCGGCCTCCTGTTTGTTAGCTCCGTGCTCGGCTGCATTGGCCTTTACTGGCTTGGTTCGGCGGCTGGTTTCTCGATCATTCTGGCGGGAACGATCTACGCCTTCGGCAAGACGTTCCTCTGGCCGACCATCCTGGGCGTGGTTGGCGAGCGATACCCACGCGGTGGCGCTTTGGTGATGGGCGCCATGGGCGGCGTCGGCATGCTGTCGGCCGGTCTCCTCGGTGGACCTGGCATCGGCTTCAAGCAGGACTACTACGCGGCCCAAGACCTCCGAGCCGAATCGCCGAGCACCTACGAACTCTACAAGGCCGATAAGCCGAGCCACTTTTTGATGTTCGAGGCGCAAGGTCTCGATGGTTCGAAGGTGGCAACCGTCAGCGACGATGGCGCTGGCCTGAAGACCGATATCGAAAACCTGGAGAAGAAGGGCATCGCCCTGAGCACCGTTCCTCAGCTGGACGCCTTGTACACGTGGTGGACCACGAAAGCGGAACAGCGAGCGGCAACGGACAAGCCGCTCGTCCAAGAGGCGACCATTTATGGCGGCCGGATGGCGCTCAAGTGGACGGCGATTGTGCCGCTGACGATGGCCATCGGCTTCGGCCTGCTGTTCGCCTACTTCAAGGCGACCGGCGGTTACCAGGCGGTTGAGCTTCGCAGCCATCATCCGGACGGCGAAGAGTTCACCGGCGGCGTCGAAGGGCCCGTGCAGGCTTAACGACGTCGAAAAAGACGATTATCCGACAGGGCGAGTTAGCGTGAGCAACTCGCCCTGTTTTTTTGCCTGAATGTTTCCTGGCAGCGTGAGCCAAAGTTTGGCGCCAGAAGCTTCTGGCTCGCGAATCAGCGTGGCCAAAAGATCCCATTCTCGTTGCCCCATCGACTGGCAAGGCCATCCCATTTGACGCCACAGCCAGCGCAGCGCCTCGCGGGCCAGGTACGGCGCCGCCGCCTCCAATGGGCGGCACTTCATCGTCAGCGAATCGGCGTCGCGCGTAACCAAAGCTTCTTCAACCAGATCGATCGCCTCTGCGGTCAGCACGCTATTTGCCTCGCTGGCGAGAGTTGCCAGCCGGCGAAGTGCCTCGTCCACATTGCCATACAACTCTCGGGCGAGGGGCAGAAACTCCCGACGAATTCGGTTGCGGACGTAGTCGCCGCTCGAGTTGCTGCTGTCGTGACGAAACGCTTGGCCCAGATCATCCAGGTAGTCCAGGACTTGAGCGCGTGTGATCGTCAGCATCGGCCTAAGGATCGTAGTTGCTGTGGACAAACGACGAACGCGGGGGATTCCCGATAGTCCGGAGAGGCCAGTGCCTCGCAGTACCCGCATGAGGACCGTTTCGCTCTGATCGTCGGCAGTGTGAGCGGTCACGAGATAGCGAGCTCCGACCTGGCCTGCGACATCCGCCAGGAAGCGATATCGGAGCTTGCGAGCTGCTTCTTCGCTTCTCTCGGGATCTCGCTGGACGTTCTGCTCGGTTCGTCCGCGGCGACGTCCGACGACAGCCTTCAGCCCGAGTGTCTGGGCCAGATCTCTCACGAACTGCGCGTCGGCGTCCGATTCAGCCCCGCGAAAACCGTGATTGAAATGGGCCACAATCAGTCGCCCGGGGCATTCACCGGGGAGTGCGGCGCGCAGGCGCGTGAGCGAGCGCAGCAGGGCGACGCTGTCGGCCCCACCCGAGACCGCGACCAGCACGGTCAAGTCGTGCCAGTTCTCGGGAGGCCAATCGGCCGCCAATCGATGATCGAAGGAATGCAAATCGCCCATGGATACGCTGAAATCGGGTTCACCACGGCTGGCGAGCGGGCTTTTGATTTACGGCGGAAACACCGACACAGAATACGGTTGCAGGAGGGTAAGAGTCTGCTACCATACTACAGGGCGAGGCCCGGCAACGTTGCCTGACTTCGCAGGAAGAGTACACACGTTCAACAAAAAGATTCGTGCGATGTACCTGACGGTTGCTTTGGCAGCCGCGGGAATGTTCGACGCAGGTTGACGCCACCGTGCCGATCGATTGCGGGATTTTTCCGCCGGTCAGGACAGATTTGTACTCAGCCTTTGCTCCTCGTAAATCCGAGGGTTTTGGATCGTGTCTTGGATCCTGCTTGTCTTGCGGTTTGTTTGTTCTCTCTTCTTTCCGCCAACACATGGCCTGGGCTCGCTTGCGGTACGCCGCGACGGTCGGGTTCACTGCGTCGTGCGGCAGGACGACCCGTGGGACCTCCTTCGTGACGCCTGGAGTCGGCTGATAAGTTGCTTTACTGCTACCAAAGATCGCAATCGCGATCTCGGAGCCGTTCATTCACGCCAGCGCGGCGTTGATCTGCTGCGCGGAGTGGATTGAATGCCAGGCACGTCGCGGTCCGCAAACTGAAGTGCGGATTGCGGCGGTAACTCACGGTGCTGTTCCACCGGCGGGCCCATAGGGCCATTAGCCGGTTAGTCGAAGATCTCGCTGCAAGAGCAACTGCCTTGTCCATTCGATGAGGGGCGATCTGCCCCAGGTGAGCGGCGGCCAGGCCGAATCCCTTCACATCGCACGCATCTTCCAGTCGGTTGGGAGAGCGATTCGTGACGACGACGCAGGTATTGATCGTTCTAGGCGCGGCCGCACTGTCAGCAGTTCTAACGTTCATCGTGGTCAAGTTTCTCGACCGCCTGCGCAAGATGGACGCCGAGACCGCGGCTCGCGAAATCCTGCAGCGGGCCGAACGGGATTCGGCCACAAAGCTGAAAGAGGCGGAACTCGCGATCAAGGAGAAGGAACTAGCGACCAAGGCGGAAACCGAGCGAGTTCTCAACCAGACCCGTGACGAATTGCGAGAACGCGAGCGTTCGCTCGACAAGCGACAGGAAATCATCCAGCAACAGGCGGACGAACTTCGCAAGCAGGAGCGATTCGTCGAGTCGACGCAGCGGCGGTTGGCCGAGCGATTAGAGGACGCGAATCGCCGCAATGACGAACTCGCGAAACTCATGGAGATGCAGCGGCAGACGCTGCAGAACCTGAGCGGCCTTTCCCCCGGCGAGGCAACGAAGCGGCTGCTCGATTCGCTGGAGCAGGAGCTACAGCAGGAAATGGGCTCGATTGTCATGCGCCATGAGAAGCGGATGGCGGAGGTCGTCGATCAGCGCTCTCGCGACATTCTGCTGACCGCCATGCAACGGTATGCAGCGGCCCATACCGCCGAAAGCACGACCAGCACGGTTGATATCCCCAGCGACGAGATGAAAGGACGCATCATCGGTCGCGAAGGACGCAACATCCGCACCTTCGAGAAAGCCACTGGCGTGGACGTCATCATCGACGACACCCCGGGCGTGGTGATCGTCAGCGGTTTCGATCCGGTGCGCCGGGAGATTGCTCGCCAGACGCTCAACAAACTGATCGCCGATGGACGGATTCATCCGTCGCGGATCGAGGAAGTGGCCGCCGAAACGCAGAAGGAGATCGAATCGTTCATCCAAAAGAAGGGGGAGGAGGCGGCCCAGGAAGTCAATGTGCACGGGATCAATCCCAAAGTGCTCTACATGCTCGGCCGACTGCACTTTCGCACTAGCTATAGCCAGAACGTGCTGCGCCATAGCGTGGAAGTCGCGTTCCTTACCGGAATGCTGGCGGAAATGGTTGGCCTGGACCCCGACATCGCCCGCCGGGCGGGTTTGCTGCACGACATCGGCAAAGCAGCCGATCACGAGCTCGAGGGCGGACATCCCAAGATCGGCGCTGACTTGCTGAAACGGCATGGAGAACGGCCGGAAGTGGTGCATGCGGCTTACGGCCACCACGATGAAATCATAACCGAGTACCCGTACACAATGCTGGTCGCAACGGCCGACGCCTGCAGTGCATCACGGCCAGGCGCCCGCCGGGAATCGCTCGAACGTTACATCAAGCGCATGGAAGAGCTGGAATCGATCGCCAGCGGTTTCCCGGGCGTCGAGCAGGCTTTCGCCATTCAAGCTGGGCGAGAACTCCGGGTGATTGCCAGCTCACGAGACACCGACGACGCCAAGGCGGCCAAGATCTGCCGGGACATCGCCAAGGCCTTCGAGGAGCAGTTGACCTATCCGGGCGAAATCAAGGTGACCGTGGTGCGCGAGGCGCGGTTCACGGAAGTTGCCCGCTAGTTTGACGTACGTCGCCCAGTCGTTCTCCCAGCTTGCAAATGGCCAGATCCCGTGCGAATCCTCCTCATCGGTGACATTGTCGGCAAACCGGGCGTAAAGATCGTGGCCCAAGCCTTACCGGCACTGCGGCAGCGAGAAAAGATCGATCTGGTCATCGCCAACGCCGAGAATTCTGCCGATGGGAGCGGGATCAGTCCCAGCATCTACAGAAAGCTCATCGCCGCCGGAGTGGATTGCATCACGCTGGGCGACCACATCTATCGCCGCAACGAGATCCGCCCGATCCTTCAAGCGGAAAGCAATATTGTCAAACCAGCAAACTATCCTGCTTCGGCTCCAGGCAAGACGTTTTCGATCGTCACCGCCGCAGATGGTCGTCGCGTCGCCGTGGTGAGCCTGCTCGGGCGGGTATTTATGCGGCCCGTCGATTGCCCCTTTGCCGCGGTCGATCGAATCTTCCAGGAGCTGCCCGGCGATGTGGTCGTCCGCGTGATCGATTTCCATGCGGAAGCCACGAGCGACAAGCAACTCATGGCCCGGCATTTGGATGGTCGGGCGACGGCAGTCCTCGGAACTCATACCCATGTCACGACGGCCGACGAGCAAGTGCTACCCGGCGGAACGGCTTTTCAATGCGATGTCGGGATGACCGGCCCACATGAAAGCATCCTGGGCCGGCGGATTGATCGGGTCCTCGAGACGACCCTGACGTTTCAACCAACTCATTTCGACGTAGCCACTGGCGACGTCCGCCTTAGCGGAACCCTTGTCGACTGCGACTCGGATAGCGGTCGGGCGACGGCAATCCGGCGGCTCATGGTGACGCAAGCCGAAGCCGAAACGCTGGCCCAGCCAGCCGCCAAAGAGCCGCCGTTAATGTAGGCTGGTACTTGGGGGGTGGACCGCTCCAAATCTGGGCGAGAAATCAATCTTGTGGAGCTTAACTCGGTGAGCTATTGTCCCCCGTCCGCTGTCCTTCCAGCCGACGAGCGTTTGCGCGCCGATCGCTTGGGCTGGTTCCAACGGACGGCCATGATTGCGGGCGGAACCGTTCTGATTTCGCTTCTGATCGTGGCGGCCGTGTTAAGACCGAATCCTCGAGGCATGGGGACCCATCGTCAGTTGGGACTACCGCCTTGTTCGATGGTGGTATTGGCTGGGATTCGCTGCCCGTCCTGCGGAATGACGACCTCCTGGTCTCGCGTTATGCGAGGCAACCTGGTGGGAGCCGTCCGAGCCAATAGCGGTGGAACTCTGCTCGCCTTGGCTGCGATTGCCAGTGGCCCATGGCTCGTGGTTTCGGGACTCGCAGGGCGATGGAAGTTTTGCTGTCCCGACGAGCGGACGCTCGTTTGGATCGGCTTGATCATTATCGCCGTTACGCTGATCGATTGGACCTTGAGACTGAAGTTGGGGCTTTGACCCAAACGGGCAGTCCACGCTGCATGGATGCAGCGACGACGGAAAGCAAAAGGAGTTGCACATGCCGCGGTGGCCGCTTTCGACGATGCAGATTGCGATCGTCCTCCTGACTGCAACCGTAACGGTCTCACAGAGCGGCTGCGCCGTCGTCGGCTTGATGGCCCAAGTCAGCTATTGGATCTACGGCGACAAGATCCCCGCTCAAACGCACTGCCTCGAGAACAAACGCGTCGCCGTGGTGTGCCTCGACCCAGGCTCGCTCAAGGGGCCCGGCAGCGAAGCCTCCGCCCTGGCCAAAGCGGTCAGCAACACCCTGGCGTACAACGTGGAAGGCATCAACGTCGTACGACAGCAGGAGATCAACGACTGGATCGATACGCACGACCAGGACCTGACCGACTTCCGCGATGTGGGACGCGGCGTGAAAGCGGATATGGTCGTTGGAGTCGACCTCGAATCGTTTTCCATCCATGAAGGACAAACGCTGTTGCGAGGGCGAGCAAGCGTTTCGGTCAAGGTCTTCGATATGACCCAGAACGGCAAAGTGGTCTACGAGACGCCGAGCCGAGAGATCGTATTTCCCAAGAACGGGGCTCGTCACGTGACGGAAAGCGAAACCAACTTCCGCACGATCTTTCTCCACACCTTGGCTCAGAAGATCGCTCGCGACTTCTACGCGTACGATCGCCTGGAAGACTACGGTGGCGACTCGGCATTCCTCGACTAGAAGAGCCGACACACACTCGGGGCACTTAGCTGGCTGCGTGCCCCGATCACTTCCCCGGTGCGGGGAGCAGTTACAACTTTCGCGGCGGCGGGGCGGGCTTGGCCCGCTGCAGCATCCGCCGGGCGTCGTTCTCCGGAGCGGGATTTCCGTTGCCGTTCCCTGCATTCCGCGGCGTCAAATCGGTAAAGCCTTCTTCCCACTTCCAGCCGAGCGGCTCGCTCAATTCCCGTTCAGCGAGCATTGCCCAGGGCGTATCGGGGTGTTCGTCTTTCACCCGGTTGAGATACATCCGCGCTTTGTCGGCCATCTTAGCCAGGGCGCTGCCGACGCTGATCTCATCGTCAGGCTTCAAGACCCAGGTGTTATTCTTCGGATCCTTCGCCTTCAAACCGCGCTTGGCGGCCGCAAGCATGGCGTTGTAAGACTCCGTGCGAACTTTGACCGCCAGGGTTCGTCCCATCGCCAGATCGTAACCGGCTTTCCAGCGCAACACGGTCTCCTTCTCGCGATCGGCTTCCCCTTTGGCGAGGACGTCGTACAGGAGATTGATCTTCGGTTCGAGTCGCGCGGCGGACTGCTGTGCGTTGGAGAGGGCTTGAGCGAACTCCGCCTCATCCCGTTTCACGAAACGCAGCGTGGGATTCTCCATCTGTCCGAGCTGTGAAGCGGCCGCAGCCTGAACGAGCGCAAAACGGGCCTTATTCTGACTCACCCGCTTCTGGTATTCGGGCACCGAGACGTAGTCCGGGCGATACTTCCGCATCGTCTCCTGATCAAAGAAGTACTTCAGGTGGGCGGAGAAGTTCTCGGTCTCCCCTCGGCTAACTGCTCGTCGCGTGTCGCGATTGGGGTGCACGGCGAAGTAAATTCCGCCCGTCTCCACACACAGCCGGGTGAGCGCGAAAGGACCGAATCCCGAGTCCATCGGCTCCTCATCCTCACTGGATCCTGAAAACGAGAGCTTGATTCGCTCCGGCATGAACGATTCCGGACCTTGCTCGACCACGCCCCACTGTGGCGCCTGATCGAATTTTGGATCGGGGTCCACCCATTTCATCAAGGTCTCTCGCCGTCCAAACGGCGCCGGTACACCGACGACATACACCGGCATCGTCCACCGCCGGCACATCTTGATCGTCTCTTCGAGCTGCTGCACATCCGAACCGGCCTCGTCGGTGAACACAACGATCATGACGTTGCGCTTCGGATCATCGTTCTCGCCGGAAGTATAGCGATAGCTCGCGTACTTCTTCGCGACGTCGTGGACAGCGCCAAAGACGTTCTCCAGCCCACTGTCGTCGTTCCTGATATCAGCGACCGCCTGCTTCAGGTCGGTCAGGTTATCGGTGGGTTCCTTTGTCAGGTAATTCGTCGTGCTGCCGAACGAAACCACGGTCGAAAGCAACGGCTTGTCGTCGTGCTTGGAGAAAGCATCGTTGCCTGACGCCTCGATCACTCCCAATTCCTGGTAAATCCGATCGAACCGGTCGCGAATCGCATTGCGCTGCGGAATCAGGCTGAACGTGCCGTCGAGAACCCAAACGACCAGCGTCTTGCGTTCTTCGAGCGAGAGCAGGATCTCATGCGTGATCCGGTCGATCGCCCCGACCGCTCCCGTCGTTCCTTCGCCAGCCGCACCCTTCACGGCAAGATTGGCGTTGAAATGCAGGCCCGTGGCAACCTCGATCGCATTATTGATTTCTATCGAGACATTCGCGTCTTCCTGAGGCACCAGGTCAACGTGATTGGGAATGGCCGAGATCTCGGACACCACCGCGGCCAGCGACATCGCGACCGCGCCACCGTCCTGGCTATTGGCCCCGACCTCGTCGGCCACCTGGTCGCTGAAATAGAACTCCTCAGGGAGTTCCAGCTCCTCGATCTTTTCCTCGGGAACCGTCGAGATCGACAAAGTAATCTGGTTGTCGGGCAAGATGACCGGCATGAACCCCAGAATGAGCAGCACCGCGAGGTGTACGAGCATGCTGGCCAGAAACGCCGGAGAATCGCCATCAAAGGGCGTTTCTTCCTCGCCGGTTTGCCGCTGCCACCACTCTCGCAGGTTCTTAATCATGCTGGTGAGCTCCGCCGGTCCGCCGTATTGCCCCAATTGCTTTCGGAATGCGCCAATAGGTTGCCTCAATACCATCTCCAATGCAGTGCGAGACATCGGCTACCTTCGAGGCGCCGTGACACCCTCTGGGAAGCAGCCCGCCAAACAGCAATTAGGTTCCTGGATAAGAGCTGCGGACGCGAGTTGGCATTGGCAACACGCGCCCTGCGTTCCTTAAAACGCTCAGCCGGGGCGGAAGTACTCAATCGAGAGCAACCGGTTTTCTCCAGCGTCCAAAAGACCTTTCGTTCGAGCTAATGCGATCTATTGCAGACTGGCGATAGCGGCCCGGGCGGGTGTTGTTTTACAAGAGCCGCTTCACAACACGAGAATCGCTATAAATCGTTATCCGGCAGCATCCTACGACGACTGGCACCGTATTTCTAACGAACAACCCACACCCCCCCTTCCGAAGTACGCGGTCCTGCAAAACGTCCCCATGGTCCTTAGAGCTTTGAACAGTCGCCGCAGTCGGAACTAGGCTCCTGATCCCACTCCGCATTTGGAATTGGGTTTTACCTCGTGGCAGCCAAAGTTTGACCCGCCGGAGCCCCGCTTTTAGGATAGCGCATGGTATCGATGCCGGTGATCGGGCCAGTTTTTGGTTCGCACTCATGTTCTCCCGGCTACGTAGATTCTATAGGCTAGGCATCCAGCGTTAGTGCGGAGAGCGAGACCGCTGTTCGCTCATCGCCAGGGAAAGGCCCGCGAATCCTTCGGAAAGTAGTTGCCATGTCGGATGTTACGCTCAACCGCCGCGTCGCCCTCGCGATCGGGGGCGCTGCCACTTGTCAATTTGCCGCGAGTGCCGCGTTCGGCCAGCCGCCGGCGCGTCCCATGCCCGGAAAAGCGGCCCCAGCCAAAGGGAGCAAGAAGGGAAACGACGAGGGTCCGCCGGAGCCGGAGGAGATCACCCGGGAAACGAAGGACGGCGTAGGGCTCCATTTCACCTACTACCCTGGCACTTTGGGCAAGAAGGCGGTCCCGGTCATCATGCTCCATGGTTGGGGCGGGCAGGGGAGCGATTACGAAGACCTCGCCCTCAAGGTGCAGGCCGCCGGTCATGCGGCGGTCACCGTCGACCTTCGCGGCTTCGGCCGTAGCAAGAGCTACCAAACGCCCGCGGGCGGCGTGCGAGAACTCGATCCGGACACGTTCCGCACCAAAGCGCTCGAGTCGATGATCTACGACGTCGAGACCGCGCGCAAGTTCCTGCTCGAAAAGAACAACGCGGGAGAGGTCAACATCGAGGCTCTCTGCGTCGTCGGCGCCGACTTCAGCACGATCGTCGCCATGAACTGGGCCCGCTACAACTGGGAGCAGCCGGTCCTGCCCGCCTACAAGCTTGGACAGGACATCAAAGCGCTCGTCCTACTCTCGCCGGCCGCCTCGTTCAAAGGCATGACCAATCGCAACGCGATGTCGCATCCGATCGTGAAGAGCCGGCTGTCGACCTTGATTGCCGCCGGAAACGAGGATTCCAAGGTGTTTGGCGAAGCCAAGCGGCTTCATAGCAGCTTGCAGGCCTTCCATCCTCGCGTCTCCGACGATCCGGCGGAGCAGAAAGCGAAGTTGGATCTGTTTTTCGTCACCCCGCCGACCAAGCTGCAGGGCACCCAGTTGCTCGGCAACGGGTTGCCGGTGACGAACAACATCCTCGGCTTCATCAACCTGCGGCTCGTCTCCAAAATGGACGACTTCCCCTGGCAGGATCGCCAAAGCCCGCTGTAGGCCTAGCTCGTACTCAGCGATCGCTGCCGCAGACTTTGGCGACAGCGACCGACTCGCCCGCATCGACTAGTTGGACCGGGCGACAGGCGTTAGCGTGGGTTCACCGCGCTGCGGAATGCGAAGTCGCTTTCCGACCGGCAGGATATTGGGGTCCCGGAGCCGGTCGCGATTGAGTTCATAGATCTCTTCGGCCCGGAGACTGTCGCCGAGGTAGCGCTGCGCGAGCCCTTGGAGCGAGTCGCCGTCGACAATGCGATGCTCACGGAGCGTCGGCCGACGATCTTCCAGCGTCTGGGTCGGCCGCATCGTCGTCGCCGAAATGCTCATGGCCCGGGCGGACGAAGCGAAGGAGTCGGTCGAAGCGTTTGATGAATAAGGGGAGCTTGCGCGCGCCTCGGCCGACACGTCCACCGGTTGCATCAGCGACTCATACATCTGACCGAGCGCCGGGGGGCTGCCGAGGGACTCCAGAGAGGCTCCAACCGGTTTGGGTTCCTCCGGCGTCGGATTCTTCGCCTTCCGCAGTTTCAGACTCAATTGCTCGAGTCCGATGGCTGGCGAACTCTCGGCGAGCGGGCTGACCTCTAGCCGAACTTCCTGACGGCGAAGCGGTGGCTCGTCGGGCCCGCTCTGGGTGACCATGGCAACGCTCAGAGGAGGTTTGGGGTGCCGGAATGGCCAGGCAGCCGCAAGCCCCGCGACCAGCACACTGGTCGCCAATACAAGCCGGTTGGATGTCACGATCCGCGATCTCCGGACGCGCCGCGCGACGTCCCGTCGCCACAGCCGCATGCGCAGTCCGTTGCCTTCGCCGCCAATCAGATCCTTGAAGATGCAGCGTGTACGCTCGTATCAGAAAGCATGCTCAGGCCGCGAGCGCCGTTCGGCCGGTCGTCGTGCGCTCCCTGACGCGAACTGATTCGCGATCATGAAAGCGCAAGCGACTGTGGTCTTGAATCGACATCCCCCAGCCAGGAAATCAGCCGGTTCCGATCCTGTGCCGAGGAATTCGGCGAAGAAACCTGGCCCGACAACGTGCGACCAAGAAAAAAGCGAAGGTTTGCCGGGACGACAAACCTTCGCTAGTTGGAGCATTAGTTTCCGTCGGATCAAGTCGAGCGAGCCATCTCGCGATTGCCTGCCGGCTTGGCCGCGGCCGACTTCTTATCGCCGAGCAGCCACAGGAGCATCGGCGAAGCGATGAACACGGTGCTGTAGATACCAGCGATCGAACCAATCACTAGCGAGAAGGCGAAGGCATGGATGCCCGGGCCGCCGAAGAAGTACAGGATCACAATCACCGCCAGCGTCAAACCGCCGGTGAGGATCGTGCGGCTCATCGTCTGATTGACGGCCGCGTTGATCATCTCCGGAGTAATGCTCGGGCTCTTGCCGCGGATTTCGCGGAGGCGGTCGAAAATCACGATCGTGTCGTTGATCGAGTAGCCGATCAGCGTCAAAAACGCCGCAATCACCGGCAGGCTGATCTTGAACTCTTCGACTCCGATAAAGCCCAGCGGACCCACGAGCCAGTAGCTGGCCGCGATACCGCCGAGCATGATCAGGGCGTCGTGCACGAGGGCCGCGACAGCCGCGATGCTCCAGCTGAGACGCTGAAAGCGGAACCAGATGTAGGCCATGATGCCGACGAGGCTGAAGAGAATCGCCGTCACCGCCTTGTAGCGGGTGTCGCTCGAAACCTGGCCGCCAATCTTGCTCGAGGTCTGCCAGATCGGCGTCGACTCCATGTTGGTGCGAAGGCTGGAGAAGACCTGGTTCGCTTCCGCTTCAGGAAGCTGCACGCTGACCGTCCACTCGCTGAACGGAGCGTTGTCGCGGCGATTCCAGTTCGGATTGTCGACTTCAACGGCAGGATTCTGACCGACGACTTTCCGGGCGGTTTCGCTGATGCGATCGCGGAGGGCTTCGCCAGTGATCTTCGTGTTGTTGAAGTTCAGGGTGGAGACGGTCCACACTTCAGGAGCGGCTGCTGCGGTCGCCGGCGGCGTTGCGGTAATCGCAGCGTCGTCATCCGCCGTAGGAGGCGTGCCGACTTCATCCGCAGCGTTCAAACCGGAGGCCGGGGCTTCGGAAGCGGGAGCTTCGTCGGTCGTGCTCTCTGCAGCCGGAGCGGGAGCTTCTGGCGGCGCTTCGGCCTTTTCGTCCGCAGCGGGCGGAGCGTCGGCCGTCTTCGCTTCGTCAGCCGACTCGTCCTGCAGCAGCAGGCTGGTCAGATAGACCTTGCCGCGGGCGGCGCGGTACGAGCTCTTATCGTCCGTGCTTTCCGGTTCGCTGCTCTTAGGACTGTCCTTTTCCGCATCGTTCTCGGCCGGAGGCGGAGCGTCGGCAGGCGCCTTCTCGGCGGGCGCCGCCTTATCAGATTCGTTCTCCGCAGGAGGCGGAGTATCCGTCTCGGGCGCCTTCTCGTCCGACTTTTCAGCCGGCGGTTGATCGTCGCCCCCGATGGTCGGAGCGGGCTTACCCTCAGCGGCCGGCGGGATGGTTTTCTGTGAATCGGACTTGCCGCCCTCCGTGGCAGCGGGCGACGTCTCCGCGGGATCGGCCGCTTCGGCGCCGGTAATAAACGGCTCATCGGCCGTGCGAAGGCCGCCTACCTCGAGCTGATAGGTCTTCAGACCAATCTTGCCGTCTTCCGTGAACGTCTCTTTCAGCACCTCCTGCAAGCGCTGCACGCTCTGCAGTGAGCTGTCGACCTTCCAAACGCTGCCGGCAGCCTGACCTTCCATCGTCACTTCGTTGACCGAGAAGTCAACCCGGCTCTTGGTTTCGTCGTCGGTCAGCTTGCCGAACGACTCGCCCAGCTTGTTACGCAAAGCCGACTCTTCCAGCGGTTCGTCCAATACGAACGTCACGCTGGTGCCGCCGGCCAGGTCGATGTCGAAGAGGCTCTTGCCTCGAGCAACGGTCGCAACCAGGCCAATGGCGATGAGCACAACCGAAGCAACCGTGGCGGCCGGGAAGATCTTCACCCAGTCGACCGACAGGGCGCCGAGCATCTTGGTCATGGTCAGCTTGCTGATCCAACGCTGACGCTCGCCGATCTCGAAGATCACGCGCGACATGAAGATCGCCGTGAACATGCTCGTCAAAATACCGAGGATGAGCGTGATGCCGAAGCCACGCACCTGGTCGGTGCCGATGGCATACAACACGATCGCCGTGAGCAACGTCGTCAAGTTGGAGTCGATGACGGTGACCATTGCTCGGTCGAAACCGTTGCGGATCGCCGAGCGAAGGGCAGCGCCCTTTTCCCGTTCCTCGCGGATACGCTCGAAGATCAGCACGTTCGCGTCGAGAGACATACCAATCGTCAGCACCAGACCGGCGAGACCGGGCAGCGTGAACGGAGCCCGCAGCATGACCATGATCGACACAGTCAGCAGCAGGTTGAGCACCAGCGCCATGCAGGCCACGAAACCGGCGAACCGGTAATAGGCCCAAGTGAAACCGAGCACCAGGGCCAAGGAGATGATGAGCGAGTAGGTGCCTTGCTCAATCGTGTCCCGCCCCAGGATCGAACCGATCTGGTTTTCGCTGATCGGATTCGGATACAGCACCACTGGCATGCTGCCCGAGCGGAGCAGTTCGACCATGAAGTCGACCTCCTTCTCGGTGAACCGCCCGGTGATCGAGCCGCGCTCGGCAATCCGGCTTTGGATGACCGGAGCCGAAATCAGTTCGTTGTCGAAGACGATGCCCAACCGACGCTGGAGGTTCTCCGAAGTGAGCATGCTCATCTTCGAAACACCTTCGCCCCGCATCGTGAACTCGATGATTGGGTTCGGGTCGTGAGCTTTGGCGGACGTGGCCAGGTCGCTGCCTCGGACATCGTTGTCCGGATCGACGACCATCAGCACGTCGATCTGGCGGATACCCCGATCCGCGAGCAAATCACTGAACTGGGCCAGCGACGCGCTGCGTTCCTGCTGCGAGAGTTCCAGAACGCGACCGGTTCGTGCGTCGCGAAGCGTGTCAAAGCGGACGTCAACCCGGAACGGCGAAGTGGGGTCTTCCGAACTCTCACGCGCCACGCGAGCCCAGTAGCCGACGACTTGCTCGCCATCCATGACGTTTCGCTCGAGTTCCTTCCCCCTTTCGCCGGCCTGTTCCGTGGCCAATTCGATGACGTTGCCGTCGCGCGAGGGATCGGTGGCGACGATCAGGAAGCGGAGCGAACCACCCGTCGTGATGCGGTCCTTGATCAACTCGACTTCGGCCTCGTCAGCTTCTGGAACGACGATTTCGACCTGATCGCGGCCGAAGGGTCGAATGACGATTTCCTTCAGACCGTCGGGATTTAAGCGCCGCTTGAGAACTTCGAGCAAGCCCGACATGCTCCATTGGTCTTTTCGGCCGAGCGGATCGAGAGCGGCCGTTTCCTTCTCGTCGACCTGGTAGACCAGGATGACGCCGCCCTGCAGGTCGACGCCCAGTTTGTAATCGCCGAGCAGCACGACCGAGAGAGACATCAGCCAGGCCGCCACGATCAGGCCGACTTTCCAGCCGTATTCTCGCATGCGGATCGCCTGAGCGAACCAAACTCCGATACCGAAACCGGCGATGGCCAGCACCAGCGGAAGGATGGTCGAGAGCGGCACCGGGCCGATCATCGGCATGTTGCCGTCTCGGAACAAGATCCGGTTGGTGGCGGCCAAAAGGCTTAACGAGCTGGGAGAGATCATGAGAGGGAGTTCCTCATCCCTAAGTAGTCAGTACGGATATCCCTAAAAATGCGATGTGGCCGACGTTACTTCGTATCGGCCTGCTCATCCTCGCCGACATCGGGCTCGCCGACGCGTGAGATGGCGCTGCGCAGCACGCGCAGGCGGGTGTTATTGCTGTCGTCGACCCGAAGGGTGACGAAGGTGGATCCGGGAGCGGCGTTCACCACTGTGCCGGCGATCCCGCCGATGGTGATGACGCGGTCGTTCTTCTTCAGCTGAGAGAGCAGGGCTTCTTGGGCTTTGCGTTTGCGTTGCTCAGGACGCATCAGCATGAGGTAGAAGACGATGCCGATCAGCGCAAAGGGCAAGATGGGGCTGGCGAAAATCGACTGCAACAGACCGCCTTCGCCTTGTGCCGCCTGCTGAGCCAATAGGGGCTCGGCGAGCGAAGTGAAAAGATTGAGCCAGGAAAACTGCACGGGATGCGTTCCTCAAGCGGGCGACAGGCCCGCGCGGGCAATGCCCAAAAAAGGAAAACGGCCCCCGCGTTCTGCAGCGATACGCGCGAGCCGAGAAATGGCACTGCGCCGTCATCATAAAATGTTGCGCCATAAGCGGCAAGGGCATCCCAACCGGCCCATTTCCGAGCGACTTCTGCGGGGCCTGCGGGGGTCAGGCCGCCTCGCCGCTACGGCTCCAGCCGGCCATCTTTTGCTCGAAAAACGATCGATACCGATCTTCCTCGATCGCTTGCCGGGCTTCCGCCAGTAAACGCTGGTAATAAGTCAGGTTATGAGCGGTGAGCAGGATCGGTCCCAGCATCTCGTCCGCAATGAACAGATGGCGCAGGTAACCTCGGCTGTGCTTACAAGCAGGGCAGGGGCAGCCTTCTTCGAGCGGCCGGCGGTCGAGTTGATGCTTCAAATTTCTCAGCCGAAGCGGCCCGGCGTCGGTGAAAGCCAGGGCATTCCGGCCGTTGCGGGTCGGCAGAACGCAATCGAACAGGTCGATTCCCCGAAGAACCGCCTGCAGCAGATCTTCCGGCCGACCGACCCCCATCAGATACCGCGGCTTTCCCGCCGGCATGGCTGGGCAAACCGCATCGAGCATCCGGTACATGTCTTCCGGAGCTTCGCCGACGCTAAGGCCGCCGACCGCGTAACCGGGAAAGTCCATGGCCCCAAGCTGCTCCGCGCACCAGACACGCATCTCGGGATCGAGCCCTCCCTGAATGATCGCGAACTGCGCCTGGTCCGGCCGGGCGGCGGCTTCCTTGCAGCGAGCGGCCCAGCGGATGGTCCGTTCGCACGCAT
>JAEZAS010000515.1 GCA_023430365.1 Planctomycetota bacterium | reverse complement strand
GCGTAAGCCCACGGAACACGGCCGTCTCGAAAGTCGAGCCCGGCAGGGGCGACATTGCCGTTACCGTACTGCGAATCGCAATTCCGCCCTTTCCGGGCTCCGAACACGCCGCGATTCGCTCTCCGTGGGCTTACGCCCACGGCTAGACAATGGCGCCACTTCGTGGCTGGCATTGCGCTGCTCGATTGTCTCACCGCGCGAGGAGATTGATTACACATCACTTCGCTCCCTCGGCTGCGGTCAGTTCGATCTGGGTCCACTGAATCTCGCCATACACCGTATCGCCGTAGCGGATCTGCCAGCGGAAGGGAACCTGCCGGCCGGCGACGTCGCGATAATCGGACAGGCGGAGGTAGCAGGTGTCGAGGTCGTCGGTCGGCCGCATTTCGACGACGGCCAACTCGCCGCTCATCGGGTCGAACACAAAATCGGTCTCGACGACGTTCTTCAACCCGGTCAGCACGTCGGCATGGTCGGCGACGCCTTGGTAGGGGGCCGTGCCGTAGTAGTGCAGGTCGCCGAATTTCGCCGGACCTCCGACGAGCAGTTGCCGCCAAAGCCACGCAGTCGCCACCAATCCGCCGCTCTGCGGGGGCCCGAGTTGCTCGTCGAGATCTTCGGCGGGGTCGACCATGATCGGCCCGGTCGGAAACTCGCCGGTCGCCCTGTTGTCGGCCAGAACTAGCTTCACTTTTCCGCCCCCGGCGAGATCGCCGGTGAACGTCCAGGAGCCGTTCTGCGAGGTGAAGTCGCCGCGCTTGCTGAACGCCTGCCAGACGCGGTCGCGGTTCTGCTCGTTGAAGTAGTAATTGGCGAAGCCGTGTCGCTCGACGATCAGCTTGGCGATCTTGGGAGGAATCGGCTTGTCGTCCGCCTGGCCGTGCGGGTTCATCGGCAGCGGGTCTTGGCCCGGCTGAGGGCCTTCGTCCTGCCGTTTCGGCTCTTCGCCGCCCGGCTTCTTCGGGCCAGGCTTGCCATCCTCCTCGCCCGGCTTCTTGGGCTCCGGCTGGGGTCCCTCGGGACGCTTGGGCTTGGCCTGAATCAGGCTAAGCAGTTCTTCCTCTCCATGCACTCCCGCCAGCCGAACGATGATCTCGGTTTCTTTGCCGTCGCGGCGGTAGGTCAGCGGCACTCGCCACCCCTTAGGGAAAATGCCGAGCACGTTCTTGAAGGCGTTGGTCGTGTCGATCGCCCGGCCGCCGAACGAGACGATCTCGTCGTCGTATCGCAGGCCCCGACGATAGGCGTCGGACGATTCCAGGATGTTGGCGACCAGCACCCGGCTGTCGGACGACGTGGTCACATTGGCCCCGAGCGTCGCGTGGTCGACAATCCGTCCGCTCTTCAGGCAACCGAGGAAGTGCTTGATCTGGTTGATCGAGATGGCATAGCCGACGCCGACGTTCACCCGGCCGCGTTTTTCAAAACTGCCGCGGCCGTTCACTCCGATCAGGTCGCCTGCCGCGTTGAACAGCGGGCCGCCGGAATTGCCGGGGTTGATTGCGGCGTCGGTCTGAATGCAATCGGCGTATTCGAGGATCGTCCCGGCTGGGTATTGGTAGCGATGGACGCCGGAGACGATGCCGTAGGTCACGGTCGGCGTGAAATCGGTCGCCAGCAGAAATGGGTTGCCGACGGCGAAGCACCAGTCACCGACCTGCACCTTGTCGCTATCGGCCATCGTCGCAACCGGAAAATCGTCCCGGCCGAGCAGCTTGATCAGGGCGACGTCGCCCGTCGGGTCGATGCCGACAATCACTGCGTCGTACAGCTTGCCGTCGTTCATGCCGCATTGCATGTGACTGCCGCACGGCTGGACGACGTGGAAATTGGTCAGGGCATAACCATCGGGCGAGATCACCACGCCCGAGCCGCCGCCCCCTCCGCCGCGCGCGAAGATGGCCACGGCTGACTTCGAGGCCTTTTCGATGGCCGCAATTCGCTCCTGCTCGGCCTGGAGCACGACCGACGGCACTTCCTGGGCGGCCAGGGGGGCGAGCGAGCAAACGGACAGCAGGGCGGCCGTTGCCAGCCCGCTGAGATTCCGAGTCCGGTAGTGCGATCGGTCCAAAAGTCGCTCCCTCATTTGGTAATCCTGGCGTCGCACAGATTTACGAGATCGCCGAGCCCCTGTGACTGCATCGGTGTAACGACGATCGTGAGCCGGCGGGCCCCTTTGACCTGCAGATCGATTGGGGCGGGACCGCGGTCTTCACTCGTGAACTCGCGACTGAAGAGCGGTTTGTTGTCGGCGAGGATCGTCAGCGTGACGCCCCCCACCTGTTCCACGGTATCGTCGATGCCGGCGAGCGCCCGGAAGTGGCCAAACCCTTCCGGCACTCGGTAGCTGACCTCGGCGCCCCCGGCCAGACCGAGCCCCTTGCTGTATTTCACACCGCCGAGCGACAGCGCCGCGGCGCCGAAGCGCCGGTTCTGCCACGACTGGTACAGGCGATCGAACTTGGCCTGCATGCCGCTCGGTTGCAGGCCAACCGACACTTCCAGGTTGTCGGGCTCCGCGTCGCCGAGGAACACGACGTTGCCCGCCGAGTAGTCGATCTTGGCGACCTGCTCGAGCGGCACCACGATCGACACATTCGAGGTCGTGACCCCGGCCACGCCGCTTTCGCGCAGCTCGACCGATTTGAGTGACCACTGCGAACCCGCGGCGTCGACCAGTTTGCAGGTCGGCGAGGGCAATTCACGCTTCACCGGCTGATAGATGTAGATGCCTTCGACCTTGTCGCGATTCACGGGGATGACATCGCCGTCGAAGTTGAAGGGAATCGTGTCGGCCTTGATGCCGAGAACCGTCCCTTCCAGTTGATCGAGGGCCGTGTCGGTGACGGTCTTGGGATCCGCGCCTTCCTCCTCAACGGTCCGCTGGCTGGTCTTGCGTCGGACGAGCACGTCTCCCTGAGCCATGGCGGCGCTGTTGCCGATTTCTCGCCATTGGCGGCTGAGATCGGCGTCTTGTTCCCGGAAGCGAACCGAGCGAATCGAGCGGGCGGGAAACTCCACCTTCGTACCGCCGACCAGTTCGACCTGAGCTTTGCCCTGTTCGGCGGCAATCTGGGTCGCTTGCAGCTTCGAGCCGTCGATCAGTTCGACCCAGACTGCCGGTTTGCCACTTGGGGTGGCGGGTGAAAAATCGACCGAGAGGACGTGCTGCCCCGGTACGGCTTTGCGTCCCTGGGGAGTTACCACGGCCACGTCGGAACCGAGCGACGCCAACTCGCCGGTGACCGTTTCGGCGCCGCCGAGCAGCTTCACTTCCACCTCGGCCGCCGGTGCGACCGCGGAACTTGCCAGGGCGAGGGCGATCAGCACTGCGGAACGGACGGCGAAGGGCATGGGCATAGGGCAAAGGCGCTCGGAGAATGGTCGCAGGGAAACAGAACCTTATTTTACGCCGTCCTGGGCCAGGCGTTTGAAGTATTCCTCGATCGTCTCGCGGAAATGGGCGGGCAATTCCCGGCCGATCTGTTGCAGCACCTCTTGGCGTTCGAGCGGGGGCAGGTTGCCCCAACCGTCCTTCTTGCCGATGTCCTTGGGATCGACTTCGCCCGGCCCCTTGAGCTGCGCCGGCGTGCTGTCCTGGAGCGGCGTGCCCGACGGCGTGCCGTTGCCGCCGGCGGCGGCCTGTTGCTGCTGTTGCTTTTGCTGTTCTTCCATCTGCTCGATCATCTTGTCGAGCTTGGCGACGATTTCTTCCTCGCGATCGCGCACCCTTTTCCCAGCCCGGGCCAGGTCGAGTCGGCGGCGAACGTCCTCCATCAGGCGGGCGATTTCGTCGAGCGAATCGGGCTTCAGCGGCTGCATATCGGCCTGCATCAGCCGGGCAAGCGTGGCGTAGCGGCGCGGGAGCGTTTCTTCGTTCTCCAGGAGCGTGCTGACTGTCTTCAGGCATTGCTCTTTGTCGAGCAGGCGGTGATGGCCGACTGCTTGGTAGAAGAGTAGAGTGGCTGGATCGACGACGTCGGCCGGGGTCAGGCCGGTGGTCACTTCCAGGGCTTCATCAACGAAATCCTGCTGCGCCAACCAGCGGGCGTAGAGCAAGCGAAGGTTGTTGCGCACCAGCGGCGGCTGTGCCTGATCGTCCAGCAGCGACGGCTTGGGCGGGGGCGGCAGCTTCCGCGGTTGATTGCAGAGCTGCACGACCTCCAGCGCCGCCGGATCAGCGGCGGCCAGCGAATCGGCCAATCGATCGAGCAACTGCCCGCCGTCGAGCACTTCGGCCTCGTCCGGCCAAAGGATCGAAACCTTCAGCCGGGTCGCCTCGTCCGCGTTGCGACTGGCCAGATAGTCGTCGAGCTGCGCCTTCACGTCGGCCGTCGTCGGGACCGACCACGAGGCGCGATCGTCCACCTGGGCACTGGCAAGCGATACGCCCAGCAGGCACATGGCCGTCACGGTCGCCAGGGTTGTTGTCCGTCGTTTCATACCGACCTCGTCTTCGCGAAGATCGCTCTCACGTGTCTTTTCGGCGTTACTTGTTTTTGCCCAGCACAATGTCGCGGGTGATTTGAAAAATCTCCTGCTGACGCTGGCTGAGTTTCTGCAGGGCGTCGACCAGATCGGCGCTGCTGGCCTGGCCGACGATGTCTTCTTCGTCCTCGAGCAGCCGGGCGTAGCGAGTCGTGCGCTTGTTCACCCGCAATTGCAGGGCCTTGATCATCTTCAATTCGGCGATCTGGTCGACGAGCGGCTGTTCCTGCTCGCCCCCTTGCTGCTGTTGTTGTTGCTGTTGCTGCTGTTTGTCTTCCAGGTCTTGCTGGGCCTTTTGCAAGGCCTCGATCATCTCTTCGAGCGAGGCGATGATGTCCTCTTCGATGCCGATCGTGATGTCGTCGACCTTGGTGTCGGCGAGACGTTCGGCCACCTGCTGCATGTCCTCGTGCATCTGTTCGACCGAGGCCGGGAAAGCGACCGAAGAACCTTCTTCCTGCAGAAGCGTGAGAGCCTTGAAAGCTTCCGTGGCGATCTTTCGCTCTTCAAAGCCCAGCTTTCCCGCTTCGACGACAAAGGCGTCGGTGCGGTTTTCGGCCGGCAGTTGATCGAGGCGGCGGGTCGATTCATAGACCTTCAGCTGCATCTCGAGCATCTTCTTGAAACGCTGTTCGAGCGAGGCTAGAATACGCTTGACCTCTTCCTCACGCATCTGGCGGAGGATTTCTTCGAGTTCGGCCTTCGCTTTCTCGAGTTCCTCGCGGGCGGCCCGCTGGTCTTCGACCGACTCCTTGCGTTTGGCTTCCTCCAGCTTCTTCTGAGCGTCCTGCATCTTCTGCTGGGCTTGCTCAATGCGCTGGCGGGCCGGGTTGTCCTGGGCCTGCTGATCTTGCTGTTGTTGCTGCTGTGAATCACTGTCGGACGAGCCGCCCTGCTGGCCTTCCATCGGCTGGCCCGATTGGGATTTGCCCTGTTGCGATTTCTGCGAGCCCGACTTCGACTCGCTCCCTTTCATCGGTTTCTGTTCCGAGTCGCCCGATTCGCTCGGCTTGCCTTCTTCGCCGGGCTTGTTTTCGCTCGGCTTCTCTGCGCCGGGCTTCGACTCTTCGCCCGGTTTGTTGTTCATGTCGCCGGACTTTTCGCCATCCGATTCCTTATCGCCGGAGGGCTTCTGCTCATCATCGCCGGACTTGCCTTCCTTGGGCTCGCCCTCGTTCGACTTGCCTTCCTGCGGTTTTCCTTCGCCAGACTTTCCTTCGCCAGGCTTGTTCATGTCGCCCGATTCTTGCTGCGAGTCGCCGCTCTTGGACGAATCGCCAGGCTTCTGTTCGCTGCCCGGTTTCTGCTCTCCAGGCTTCTCCTCGCCATTCGTCGGCGACTTCTCGCTGGACGAATCTTCCTCGTCCGAGCCTTCCTCATCGGGTGAGGCGCCTTCTTCGTTCTCTTTGATTTTCTTGGCCAGATCGCCGGTCCGCCCAGCGAGTTGAGCCTGTTCTTTGGCCAGGCGCTCCGCATCGCTGCCCGATTGGTTTTGCCCTTCGAGCCCCTTCTGCAGGCGGATCAGCCGCTCGACTTCCTTGATGTATTCCTTGATCCGGGCCTGTTCGTTCTTAAGGCGGTCGGACCGGTCTTCGCTCATCAGCAGCTCAAGCAAAGCCTTCAGGTCGGTCTGCACGGCGGTCTGCCCGTCGACCGCACGCTTCAGTTGCTGCTGGTTCAGAAGGCGAACGATCGTTTCGAGCTGCGTTTTGGTCAAACGCTCTTTCGATTGGGACACCGCGCGCGTCAGCAGCGCGGCTCGCCGCGGATTGCTGGCCGCTTCGATCGAAGCCATCTTGAGCATCAGCTCTTCCAGACGGGCATACTTGTCAGCCAGGCGGCTCTGAGAAATCGCGAGTTCATCGGCGGCCGAGGCGCCCGACTCCGGAGCGGCTTCGGCGGCCTGGCGGGCCTTCTCGGCAGGGGTGGAGGCATCCTGGGCGACGAGCGCTCCGGCAAACAGGCCGCAAAGAGCCAGCCCGAGGAGGTGCAAACTGGTTTTCATGGTTCGCCGCCTTATTGCAGGTCTTCCAGAGCCTGTCTTTTGCGTTCCTGCCTGGTGCGATCGAGGATCTTCTCCTGATCGCTCATGATATCGCGCACGATGTCCAAAAGTTCATTATACGTCTCCAAGTCGAGCATCTTTTGTAAGACGGCGTCGAGCTGGGTGATGGTTTCATTCGCCTGTTCGACTGTCGCGTCCGCGCTGGCCGCAAAGTTTGCCGGATCTGCCCCCGCCCCCGCCTCTCGCAGGGTCGCTTCAAGCGAGGTCAACTGCCGGTCGAGTTCGGGGAAGTCGCGGGTGCAGATCAGATGGAGCGGATCGGCGATCTGCTCCTTCAGACGCTCCTTGCGCTCCTCGGTGTCGACTCGGTTGTTGATGAGCTCTTCGCGGATGCCGGCGAAACCGGCAGCTACTCCGAGCACTTCTTGGGCCGACTTTTGGCTTTGCTGCAGAGCCCGCTGGAGCCGCAGCAGCCGAAGTTCAGCCGTCCGCTGGGCGATTTTCTCGGGCGAGAGGGGCGTTTCCGAGTCGTCGTCCCCGCGCAGGTCCTCCGGCTCGAAACCCGCCTTATCTTCTGGCTGCAAACTGGCTTTCACACGCAGGAGCGAGTCCCGCATCTGGTTCATTTCGTCCAGAATCTGCTCGAACCGCCGCCTGAGGCCCAGTTCGCGGACCTCCAGTTGCGCCAGCAACTCGTCGGGGGTGACGACGTCGAGCTGGTACCGGTCGCCGGCGCCCACGTTCGGATCGCTGCCCAGGTTGTAGCGGTCGGCTGCCTTAACCGTAAGCAACAGCTTGTCGCTCGGGCTGAGAGGGGACCCGTCTTTCAAGGTCCGCTGCTGGCGGAAATCGATCCGCTCGGACAGCGTGCCACCCTTGCCCAGGTTGAAGGCCAGCTCCCTTGGATCGCCGCTGTCGTTGACCTGGATCTCGAACCAGGTACGGTCGGTGGCGTAGTCGTCCGACACCTTGCCTTCGATCGGAATCACCACATCTGGGGTCACCGACGTGCCAATTCCCTTGAGAGAGACCTCCACCTGCGGCGGCTGATCCTCGACGCCGGTCAAAAACACCCGGTAGGGGCGTTCGATCGTCACGTTGTCGACGTCGATGAGCGACACCTCGAGGGTCACGTTCCCTTGCAGGGCTTCGATCTGGTACGAGAACCGCTGCGGGTCCTCGGCATCGGCAGCAATATCGATCACCTGCCGTTCTTGTGTATCGACATTGAGCACTTCGGCCCGCCGCAGGTCCTTGTTCGAGCGGAAGTTCACCGTCACCTGGGTGCCGAGCGGGATGAACGTGCCCGAGGGGAGGTACTGCTGTCCCTTCACCGGCAGATGGCTCGAGAGCGCTTCGTCGACCATATAGGGCGGATAGGTCATGTGGAGCAGCGTCTCCACTACGGCTGGGCTGTCGACCACTTCCAGGCGGTAGCCGCGGACGCGATGGTCGTAACCGACGACGTCGAACTCGATCGAGGCGAGGACCCCTTTGAACGGCTTGCCGTCGAACCAGAAGTTGCGCCAGGAGCCCGAGTCGCGAAAGTTGCTCATCTGCACCGTTCCCCGCTCGGTTCCGCCGCCGTCGACGCTTTGCGCGCGGTAGTAGATCGTACAGACCTCGGGCACCACTTCCGCTTCCGGCTCGCCGGCGGCCCGAACCTTCAGCATCACGTTCGAACCTTTGGCGACTTTCACGACCTGCTCGTCGCTGAAGGGGACGGGGATCGAGCGGGTGATATCGTCAGCCGACAGGGCAGGGCGAATGATCTCGATGCCAACGACCTCGATGAACGCACTCCGCGGCCAAGGCTCGTCGCTTAGCAGGTACAGCCGCTCAGTCGCCGTCTGAAAGGCCTGGCTATCGACCGCGAGAAAGGCGAGCATCGAAATCGCCAGCGCCGAAGCGCCGGCCAGCTTCCAGCCGAGCGGGCGGAAGTTGAACACTTGCCGCAGGCTGACGTCTTCGGCGTTTTCGCGAGCTTCCTGGTTCGTGCGGGCGAGCAATTGCCGGCTGAACTCAGGAATGTCCGACATCCGGTCCTGAAGCTCGACGGTGGTCACCAGGCTGTCGTGAAACTTCTGGCCAAAGTAGCGCTCGACGAGCAAGGCCATGCTGCGATCGGGCATCGGCACGAAGGCCCGGCGAATGATCCAGTGGTAGACGATGTGGGCCGCGCCCGCGATCGTGATGCAGAGCAGGATGGCGCGCGCCCAGGCAGGCATCTCGCTCGCCCCGAGGCGAACCGGCAGATAGTCGAGGGCAAAGGCGAGCCAGAACATGGCGCCCAGCCAGATCACCAGCAGCGCAATCGCTTCCAGCCAGATGTACGCGCGGATTCGCGTCCGCAGCCCGGCGAGCAGCGACTGGATGTTGTCAGCCAGCGTGATGTTGTTGGCCGTGGTGGCCATGGCTTATTCCTGATTCAGCGAGCAACTGCCTGCCGCGGTGTTTCTGATCCCCTCTCCCAGAAAGAGAGAAAGGAGCGTAGCGGCGTCGTCGGTTTGTTCGGTTTACGCGAGCTTACTCAACCTCCGGATCAACCACTCCAAACAGACCACTCCACATATGATCCCCATCAGCCAGCCCATGAGCAGTTCGTCGAACTTGCGGTCGGGGGTGCCGGGGAGCAGCGTCGTTTGGTCCTGCGGTTTGAGCACGTTGACCACCCCGGCGCGACCGGTCGTGCCGCGGTTCATCGCAGCGTCAAGGCCGACGTAGTAGTCGCCGCCGGTCTTGTCGGCGAGCTCCCGCAGCAAGGGGTCGTTGCGCTCCGGCCGTTCGGTTTCCAGGGCCGGGATGCGCACTCGCACTTCCCGCGTCAGCAACTGATCGGCTGCAGCGGGATGCTGCAACTGGATCTGCACATCGCCTTCTTGCAGGGCGGTGAACTGTTCGGAATAGAGTCCCTCACGCGCGCCGTCCTTCACGCGTTTGAGCGTGATCGGCGTGCGAGTGGAATCGGGCTGCACGATGACAGCTTGCACTTCCTCTTGTTGCAACGGGCGGAACTGGGCGTCCTGCAAGATGGCTCGCACGGCGATCTGGTCGCCAAGCAAAGCCCGGTCCTTGTCGACCAGCAGCACGCCGCGGCTCGAGTCACGCAACAGCCGCCCTTCGGCTGCCCAGCGGATGAGCTTGGTGTAGAACTGCTCGAAGTAGACATCGCTCACTTCGCGCACGCGCCACATCTCGCCGCTGGCCAGGAAGAACACGCGTCCCGATCCGTAGAACTGCCCAGCCATGTAGACCGGCAGTTCGTCGTCGATCATCGTCTCGGGATCGGAGAAGCGGGCATAAATGCGAGCACCTGGCTTGGGGTCCTTCACGGCGTAGTAGCCATACACACCGGCAAACTGCGACCAGGTCCGCTCGCTTTCGGCGGAGTCTTCGCCGAGCCACAAGAACTCGGCCGACTGTCCGTCGGAAGTGAACTGCAGCGGCCAGGCTTGCTCGCTGCCGAACCGGCCGAGGCTGAGCGTGGCGGAGTTCTGCGCGTAAAACGCAACCGGGTAGAGCGACTTGATCGTGTCGATCCGTGGGTCGCCGCGCCGCCGGCTGGACCACTGTGGGGTATGCACGGGACCAGCGACAACAATCAAACCGCCCGCCTTCTCGGCGACCCAGCGTTCGAGCAATCGCACCTGCAACTCGTCGAGCGTCTCCCAGTCGGGGTCGAAGGCGACGATCGCGTCGTACTCGAACAGTTCATCCTCAGCCTTGGGAAACTCGGTCAGAATCTTGTCCGCTTCCTGCGAAATACCGGGGCGGGCCGACTGCAAGAGCACGTCGACCGTTACTTCCTTGTCGCGGTAAAGCTGGTTGCGAAGGAAGATGAATTCGCGTGCTGGACCACCCGCCAGGAGCAGGACCTTCGTCTTGCGGTCGATTACTTCGACCTTGGCCGTCTTCTCGTTGTCGCGGCGGTCAATTTCTCCCTCGAGCGGCCGGACGCGGAGCTTGAAAGTGCGTACGCCTTGCTGGTCGGGAGTGAGTTCGAATTTGACCGGAGTGATCTGCCCCGTGCGACCAACGTCGACGGTGCGTTCATCCTC
This sequence comes from Planctomycetota bacterium, assembly GCA_023430365.1. Lineage (GTDB taxonomy): Bacteria > Planctomycetota > Planctomycetia > Pirellulales > Pirellulaceae > JAEZAS01. Next base: position 51,906 of record JAEZAS010000515.1, on the reverse strand, counting down.
GCGGGTTTCGTTCTGGCCGTTTTCGTCGCCGGACAAAAGCTCGACCGAGACGCTGCTGCGATTGGTGCCGAGCGCCTGGACGTAGCCGGTCAGGGTGAACTTGTCCCCCGGAAACACGCGCTGCGGAGCTTCGAGGTCGACCACCCGCAGGTTCGAGGGGCGTTTGTCCGACCCCATGCCGACCGGCAGGATGGGAATCATCGCGTCGCTGGCAGCGTTGGCGGCCAGGACCGGATCGATACCCGCGTTGTTGCCGCCGTCGCTGATCAGAACGACGCCGGCAATCGGCCCACCCCGTTCTTTGTTCACGATGAAGCGCAGGTTGTCTCCCAAACGGGATTCGCCGCCACGGGGGAGCAGTTGCGCGGTCCAGTCGACCGTCGTCGGATCGGCCGGCTGAAGTTCTTTTTCGTCAATTCTGCCGGGCGACGCCTTGCCGTCGTTCTTTGAAGGAGCTGGTTCTCGCACGCTGAGCACTGCGAGCAGGCCGCTCTCAGGACTGCGCAGATTGGCGGCCGCCAGCACTACGAGAGAAGCGACGAGGGTGACCATGCTCACCAGCAGCGCCCACGATCCCGGTTCGCCACCGGTCGCCCGCTTGCCGAATACGAGATACACGGTTCCCGCGACCAGCGAGACCGCGAGCAGCCCCATCGCCACGAAGGCGATGACGCGAGCCTGTCGCAGGCTCCGCTCCCGCTCAGCCGACTGCGACGTGCTTTGCTCCGCCTGCTCTTCCGCGGTCAGTTTCTTCGGAAAGGCGGCGATTTGTACCGGCTGATCCTGCTGGTCGAACCGATAGGCGATCACATCGTGCTGCTCGCGCAGCTTGTCAATCATGCCCCCCTGTTGCAACTCCGCCGCGACCAGATCGGCCCGGCTTGGTCCCGCCGGCACTCCGCTGCTGCTGGTGTCGGAGTCGCGCAGGCCCATGCTTTGACTGGTATCGATCAGCAGGATGGCCCGCGAATTCTTGACCAGCTTGCGCTCGGCCCTCTTCTCCAGGTGGAAGAAGAAAAACAACACTCCCACGAGCGCCGCCAATCGCAGCGTGCAAAGCAGCACCGCGAGTCCGCGTGGCAGTTCGACGCTGTCGCGGCGATACATCCAGACGACGAACGAACCGAGCCCGATCACGATCGCCGCCAGCAGCAGCCATTGCCACCACTCGGTGAGCGATTCAAGGCGGGCCAGGCGATACGACGTGCCTGCCGATTGAGCCAGAATTGCAAGCCTGTCCATCAGCGAACGCCTCCCTTCGCCGGATGGTAGCTCGCCGAGTAGGCCAGCAGTTGTTCACCCACGAGCAAGCACACGAGCAGTCCCATGACGATGTGGCTCAGGTTGTAGCCCGAAGCGCTGCTTTCGTCCTGTTCGAATTGTTCGGCTTCGTGATACGCCACTTTGATCGGATCGAGCTTCGCGAGCAGATCGGTGGCCGTCACGCGGGTCAAATCTCCCTCCTCGGGCTCGACGTTGAAGGCCCAGCGACGAACGTCGATCTCGCCCTTGGTCGTGATCGGCCAGGCTTCGTAGATGCCGCTGAAATCGGTTTCGCCGGGTCCGTCGACGCTCGGAGCGCCGGAGCCGATCGAGGCTGTCAGGGGACCACTTTCTTTTTCCGCGGCGGCCTGGCGGTCGATCTTGATGCGTGTGGTCGCCTTCTCGCCCGGTGCGACGAACGACAGCTCGTTGCGATACCTGGCGGATTCGAGCTGCAGTTCGAGCGGCTGACCGACCGTGCGCGGATCGTCCAGCCGACGGGTCGACGCCAAATGAGCCTGAGTCTTGAGCGCCACGACGACGAAGCTCGGATTCTTGGCCCAGTCATTCCACTCGGGAGCGAGCGTCGAGAGGAACAGCACCACCTGGCCGTCGCCGACCTTCTTCTCCAGCACCAGCGGGCTGCGATTGCGCAGCTGGGCGAGCACCTCGACCGTCGACTGCTCGGTAGGCTTCCAGCCGGGAGCAACCTCCCGGTACCGCTCCACTGAAACACCGCGGATCAGCGGGTTCGTCTCTTCGAGGAAGAAGCTGAAAATCGGATGGCGAAAGAGCTCCACATCGGGAGTGTTGTCGTCCACCGCTGGGGGCAAATGGGTCTCGCCCGCGAGCGGAGCAGGCAGCAGGCCCTCGCCGTCGCGGTAGAGCGTGCGATTGTAGAAATCGACGTTCATGTTCGGCCCCGCGAAGATCGCCAAGCCGCCGCCGCCGCGGACATACTGTTCGAGCGATTCGACGCCTTTGGGATCGATTCGATCGACGTCGAGCAGGTAGATGGACGAATAGGCGGAAAGCGTTTCGGCGGTTGCGTCGCGCAGGAAGGCCTTCGGCTGAACATCGGGTCGCACGCCCGTGTTGGATCGTTCGAGCGGCCGGAAGGCGACTTCCAGATAGTAGGCGTGTTGCTGGTCGTCGCTGCCATCGACGATGAGCGTCCGCTCCCCTTCGGGCAGATCGATCACGCACCAGCGGCGGTTGTCGGTCTCGACGGGGTCTTCTGGCAACGTGCCTTGCACCACATGCTTGCCCGGCTGCGGGAAGAAGACCTGTACGCGGCGGGTGACGGTCTCGCCAGGGCCGATCGAATCGATCAGGAGCGTGGCGAGGTCTTCGTCGACTCCCTTGAGCTTGTCCGGCTCGGTCTGGCTGAGATTGTCGGGAGGATAGAAGGTCGACTGCAGCTTGAGCTGGACCTTCGTCACTGCCCGATCGCCAAAGTTCTTCACCTTGGCCTGCACGAAAAGGGGCACGCCAGCGGCCCGGGTGTCGTCGAGCGGTGTGATATCGACGATTCCCAGGTTCGGGTCCTGGCTGCGGGCACAATTGACGAGGTGGATTTCGGCCTGGCCCTCGCGAAGGCTTTGCAGCGATTGCCGCACATCGGCTGGGCTGGCCCAATCCTTGGCGCGGAAGTCGGAGACCAGGTAAACGATGTTCGTATCGTCGCGAGAACCGCCCACGAGTTGCTTCAGTAGCGCGAGGCCGTCGCGCGGTCCAACGGCGAGTTGGGTGGGCTCAAAGGTTCGCTGTTTCTGCTCCAGCAACAGATCGAATTGCGAATCGATCGGCTCGGCGTTGAAGTCGGCCATGTTGGCGACTTCCTCGACGGCGCCGGTCGTCGACTGAGCGGCGGCTCCACGAGCGCGCGAGTAGCGGATGAGCGTCAGCTTCTGCGGATTGTCAGCCTGAGCGGCCCGGTTGGCGATCGAGCGAACCACATTGCGCGCGGTGTCGAGAGCGCTGGCGCCGGCAACGCGATCCGCCATCGAGTAGCTGTCGTCCACCAGGACGAAGTGATGCGTCGTCTGCTGGCCGAAGAGGGCCATCCACTGCTCGCGGGTCTTGGGATGGGCGAGCATCGCCACGATCAGGGCGATCGCAGCCATTCGAGCCAGCAGCAGGAGAAACTGCTTCAGCCAGACCCATTTGCGGTGCTTCTTATAGCTCTGCTGGAGAAACTCCATGGCGGCCCACTGCACGCGCCGGTGCCGCATCATGTTGATCAGGTGGATCAACAGCGGCGCCAGGGCGAGCAGAAAGCCCCAGGTCAGAGCTGTGTAGACGAACTGCATGGAGAACTAGTTCACAGTTAACAGTAGACAGTTTTCAGTTCTTGTTCCCACGCTCCGCGTGGGAACACAATCCTCGACGCTCTGCGTCGTGCGTTCCAACTTCGATCGACTCGAATAATCCCCTCGTTCCCTTATCCTTATCTCTTATCCCTTGCCTCCTAGTTTCGATGGTGCATGCCAAGCCGGTTGCTCAGGTACGTGGCCAGGGCGGCGTCGAGCGGTTGGCTTGTGCGGACCAGGGCGTAGTCGATCATGTTCCGGGCGCACTCGCGGCGGACTTCGTCCAGAAACTCCTGCACGGCGGCGAGGTAGCCCTCGCGGAGCGCGCGGGGATTGCAGTTGAGGAAGTCGGGCGATTCGAGTCCTTCGAAGCGGGTCGGCCCGCTGAACGGAAAATCGAGCTCGTCGTCGTCCATCACGTGGAACACGAGCACGTCGTGCCCGCGCTGGCGGAGTAGTTTGAGTCCCTTGAACAGCCCCGCCCGATCGGCGAGCAGGTCGGAGACAATCACCACCATCCCGCGCCGTGGCACCGCTTCGGTGACGGTCTTGAGAATGCCCAGCATGTCGGTCTTATCCCGCGGCTTTTGCACGGCGAGGGCGTCGACGACCGAGAAAATATGATTGCTCTTGGTCCGCGTAGGGACATTGGTCCGAATCTTGTCGTCGAACGCAATGCAACCGACGGCGTCTTGCTGGCGGAGAATCAGATAGGCCAGGCTGCAGGCGAGCGTGCAGCCGTACTGGTACTTGTTCAAGTGGCCGTTGCCGTAGGCCATGCTGCTGGAGACATCGACGAGCAGCGTGCAGCGGAGGTTGGTGTCTTCCTCGTACTGCTTCACGTACATCTTGTCCTGACGGGCCCAGACCTTCCAATCGACATGGCGAAGGTCGTCGCCAGCGACGTACTCGCGGTGCTGCAGGAACTCGATCGACTGGCCGAAGTAGGGGCTGCGGTGCATGCCCGAGAGAAAGCCCTCGACCACATGCCGTGCACGGACCTCAAGCCGCGAGATGCGCTTGATCGCTTCGGGATTGAGATAGGTGCGGGAGTCGGCCATGAGGGTTAATTCTCTCGTACCCCACGCTCTGAGTGGGAACGCAAGGTTCGACGCTCTGCGTCGTATGTACTCGATCGGTGTTTGATCTCTTGCGGAAGTCGCGGAGCGACGTAATGAGGCCCGATTACGAGGCGAAAATCTTCTTGAAACGGGCGTCGCTCGTCAGTTCGTCTTCTTTAGTCGGGGTGCTGGCGATCAGGCGGTCGATGATCTTGTCGGCCGTGATGCCGTCGCTTTGGGCGGCGAAGTTCACCACCATGCGATGCCGCAGCACCGGCTTGGCGAGGGCCTGAATGTCGTCGGTCGAGACATGGGTCCGGCCATTCATCAAAGCGCGAGCTTTTCCGCCGAGAATGAGGAACTGCACGGCACGCGGGCCGGCGCCCCAGGCGACCATGTCCTGCACGAAGTCGGGGATGCCCGGGCTGTTCACGCGGGTCTGACGGACGAGCGAGAGGGCGTAGCGAATGATGTGGTCGCTGACCGGCACTTCGCGCACGATCCGCTGAATTTCGAGGATCTCGGGACCAGTGAGAACCGGTTGGATGCTGTCCATCTGCACCGACGTGGTGCGACGGGCGACTTCGAACTCGTCCTGAAAGCTTGGATAGTTCACGAACACCTTGAACATGAACCGGTCCTGCTGCGCTTCGGGCAGCGGATAGGTTCCTTCCTGCTCGATCGGGTTCTGCGTGGCGAGCACGAAGAAGGGATCGCCGAGCGGATGGCGGACCCGGCCGACCGTCACCTGGCGTTCCTGCATCGCTTCGAGCAGGGCGGCCTGGGTCTTGGGCGGTGTACGGTTGATTTCGTCGGCGAGAACGACGTTCGAAAACAGCGGGCCTTCGAGGAAGCGCCGCTCACGGGCGCCGGTGGTGCGGTTTTCCTCAATGATTTCAGTGCCCGTGATGTCGGCTGGCATCAAGTCGGGGGTGAACTGGATGCGGCTAAACGACAGGTTCATCGTGCGCGAGAGCGTGCTGATCATCAGCGTCTTCGCGAGCCCCGGCACCCCTTCGAGCATGCAGTGGCCGCGGCTAAAGAGCGAGATGAGCAGTTCGTCGATGACTTCCTGCTGGCCGACGATGACCTGCGAAAGCTGGTTGATGATCTTTTCGCGAGCCTCGCCAAGGACCTGGATGGCGCTCGACTGGTTGAGTGCCGGTTGAGGGGCGTCGGGCATGCGAAAGTCCTTTTAAGGAAAGCAAAACGGACGGATCGGTCGGAAAACGTCAACGAACGTCTATCTTTGGTGCCGCTACGGGGCCGGCAGGTTCATAGTTCGTCGCAAAATCAAACCAGCACGGCGGTTGCGGACCGCCGCAGGGCCTTGCGGACATTTCTACTTCGGCCAGCCCACACCAAGGGCGCAGAGCCGGACAGCAGTGGAAGTCCAACAAGGTTACGTCACGCTGCAAAAAAGCAACGCGGCCAAAGCGACTCGCAAAGAAGGCGACAGCCGCAAACGGGGAGAGGCTGGCAGACGGCAGGCGCGTCCATGCGGATCGTAGAGATTATAGCGGCTTGCAACTCGCGGGCCATCCATTGGCACGGCGAGGAAGCGATCACAAGAGATGGCCAGCGGCTTTGGAGAGCTACGTCGCGTCTACGCCCAACCCCTCTCCCGGCGAGAGAGGGGACCGGAGACGGTTCTCCGGTCGCAGATTACTGCACTATCGAACCATCGTCCGACTACAGCGTCGCGTTCAGCTCATCGCCGACTTCCGACGACTCGCTGCTCGAGCTGTTGCTGCCCGTGACGATCTCTTCGTCGTCTTCCGTCACCAGCAGGTCGATGATATCGGCGCTGAAGCTGGTGTAGACCGGCTGGGCGACTTCCTCATCGCCGTTTCCGGCAACCGACTGGACGACCTTCGGAGCCACGGGCGTCAGCAGCAGGGAAGCGGATGAATCCCCTTCGCCTTCTCCTTCAGCCGCAACCGCCGACTCGCTCGTGGCGGCGGCCGCACCGGCTAGGTTGGCCGAGGCCGACGAACCTTCGCCTTCGCCTTCGCCGGACGGCTTGATCGGATTGGCATTGAGCCAGTTGATCACGTTCAAAGCGTCCAGCGGAGTGGTGAAGCCGTCGAGATTGACGTCGATGTAGTTCGTCGGCAGCGGACCGCTGGAGGGGCTCCAGAGTTGCCGCAGGTCGCGCGGACCGTGGTTGTTCAGGTCGTTGATGATGATCAGGGCGTCGAGGGCCGTAATGTACCCGTCGGCATTCACGTCGAGACTGTTGGCCGCATTCGTGTATTCACCTTCGCCACCAGCGCCAATCGTGACATCGGCGCTGGGATAGGTTCGCAGGAACACGCGGGTGTCCGGCACCACGTCGGGGTTGGTGTCGGCATCGCCGTTCGGCGGCGCCGGGCTGTCGGTGACGATGACCGCGGTCCGGTCGCCTTGGCTGGCGTCCGATTCGGCTGGATCGGCCTTCAGCCGCAGGCTGCCGGCCGCATCCGCTCGCAAGGTGATGGTGAAGAGCGACACTTCTGCGCCACCCAGCGGCGGGCTGGCCATACCAGTGACGCCGTGGGCGCCGCCAACCTCATTGACGATGCCAGGACGGTTATTGAAGCCGCTGCGGTCGAACTGGTAGTTGTTGCTGACGGTGATATCGAGCACCGTCGCCTTGTTGTAGTCGAACAGGACGTCCATATAGGCGGCTTCGACACCTTTGAACGCCGCCGGGAACCCAGGGATATTTCGAATGTCCTGGGTGTATCCCACGATCGTGAAGGTTTCGCCGACATTGATGGCGCCACCTTCATCACCCGCTTCATTGAAGACGCGGAGCGAGAGAACCACATCGTAGAAGTTGCTGCTCGGCGTTTCCGGCGACACCTGCACCGTCAGCACAGCCGAGCGAGGCGAGGTGAGCGGATCGTTGTCGCTGATCGTGTAGATGAACTGCCGTGTGCCTTCGAACGTGGGCGTCGGCGGCTGATACTCGATGGTTCGTCCGTCCGCCGAAATGCGAATCTCGTTCACATTGGCGGCTGTACCGTCGAAGTTGCGAATGTTCGAGATGAAAATGCCGGTCGGCGGGATGTCGTTGGTCAGCACATCGAACCGATTCGGGCTGGCCGTGTTGCCAACCGGGAACGAGCTGCCGACGTCGACGCGGAACGTGTCGTCGAGGGCGACCGGGTCGGTCGGGGCAACGATGATATCGACGCGAACCGGATCCGATTCGGTGCCGAAGCTGTCGACCACGAAATAGCGGAAGCTGTCGTTTCCGATCATTCCCGGGTCGGGCGTGTACTCGACGAGCCCCGTGGTGGAATTAAAGCGGACGGTGCCATTGTTCAGCGTGGGAGCGTCGGTATCGGGACCGATCACGGTGCCGTCGGCCAGCACGAAACCGCCGAACAGCGGAGCGACGCCATTGTCAGCCGTCGAGCCGAGGTCGTTCGCCAGCACATTGAACTGATTGGCTGGTTCGGTGGCGCCATTGGTGTCCTGCTTCACCGTGAAGGGACCGTCAGGAACGGCGACCGGATCCTCCGGACGGAAGTCGAACAGATAATCTTCGACCTCACCAGCGCCCGCAGGACCAACCGGGCTCACCTGGCTGCCGGTCTCGTAACCGTAGCGGAAGCGAGCGTAGGAAGCGCCGAGCTGGGCGTCGGCTGGCACTCGGAATTCGATTTCGGTTTCCACAGCGCTGCCGGCCAGGCGGACGTCGCTGACGATCTTTTCGTTGGCGTCGAACACGCCGTTGTGATTGAAGTCGATCCAGCCTTGCAGGAAGCCAGCCGCACGGCCGCTGGTCGTGGCGCGAACCGCGATGCGGGCCAACTCGCCCGGAGTGAAGGCCGTCAGTGGCCGCACGCCGTCGTCGAGCACGTCGGCATCGGCGCCGTCGCTCGGCTGACCATTGGGATCGTGTTCAACCACCAGGCCGGCCGGTCCGAGACCGAAGCCAGCGAGGATCAGGTGGTGGGCGCCGTTGTTGGCCGCCAGGGTGCCGTAGCTCGCGGGAGCATCACCCCAATCGATCGCCGTTACGTTGCCGAAGTCGATCAGAGGCGTGGTCTCGCCGCTGCGAACTTCGACGCCGAAGTGAACGCCGCCTGGAATGCCATTGAGCGGATCGCCGACCGGGAAGGTGGCCGTCGAGCCTGGGGCCATGACTTCGCGCACATTCCAGATGCCGGGGGTGACATTGGGGATGCGGAAATTGCCAAATTGGTCTGTGACGCCGGCAGGCTCGAGGATGCCGATCTTGCCGTTGTCGTTGTAGTCAACGTAAATGTAGACGCCGGCCATTCCCGGTTCGCCGGCATCCTGGATTCCGTCGCCGTCGATGTCGTGCCACTTGCGGCCGACAATTTCGCCCGGCTGAACTTTGTTGCCGAAGTCGTAGCCGCTGAAGACGCCGCCGCCAGCAACATTGATCGAATAGCCGGCGCCTGCGGTTGGTTCAGTCTGCACAAACTTGGTCGGGTCGATCGACTGGCGGACCGTAACCCGGCTGTATCCGGCGCCGAGGTTGAGCGTGTAGACGCCATCGGCCGCGCTGGTGGTGCTGAATTCGCCCGGATCGAAAGCAGCGTTGTTGTTGAGATCGGCGTAGACGGTGATGCCAGCGATACCGATGTCGTTCGCATCGCGATTGCCGTTCAGATTCGCGTCGGCATAGACCACGCCGGTGATTTGCGGCGGAAGGTCGAACGCTGCGACGACGACCGGCGAATCGGCGTCGCCGCCGTCGCTGGCGCTAAAGCCAAAGCCGCGACGGGCAAAGGCAGACCAGATTTCGAAGAAGTTGGCGCCGCCGTTGTTGGCCAGGTCAGCGGCCAGGATTGCGTCGCGAGCTTCGAGGAAGCTCGGATTCGCCGGCTGCAGCTTCATGCCGTCGATGACAAGCTGCATGGCAATGTTGTTGCCGGCCGTCCCGTAGTACTTGTCGTCGCTGTAGCCGTACTTGTTGATCAGTAGCCAGTTCATGTCCCACAGCGCCGAGGCCCAGATTTCGCCCGCGTAGTGGAACTGTTGAATGTCGTTGAAATCGTCGAGCGTGTGCGGATTCACGCTCATGTCGTAGCTGTACGGATAGGTGCGAATGCCAGGACCAGTCGGCGGATCGCCGAGCACGTATGCCCCCATCGGCCGCGGAGTGCTTGCGATCTCTGAAGGTACTTGAGTCAACCACAAGGCAACAAAATCGCTCCAACCTTCGCCCATGCCTCGGCTTTGCAGGGCTTGCAGCGCGAAAGCGTCAGCCGGGCCGCCGGTCAAGCGATTGGAAATGCCGTGCGTATACTCGTGGATGATGATGCCATTCTCCATCGAGCTGTCTCGATTCGGATTGGTAACATCAAAAATAAACTGCGACATCCGCGGCGGCGTCCCATCGGGAGGAGTCGCCATGGTGGCGTTGTTGGTACCCGATCCGTCCTGGGCATCGGCCCGAACAGCGTCGCCCTCGAGCCCATCGGAGGTGTAGTTAAACTCCTGGAAATTGCCGGCCGCTTCGTCAAAACCGTAGTGGTAAAACACATCGTGCATCACATTGTTCACATAGAACAAATTGACGATCGCTGCGTTCAGGTACGTGTTCGGAGCACCTGCCGGATTGAACGGAAAATTGAAGATCAGCCCCGCGCCGCCATCGGGCCGAACGCCGCCCGTATTGTTGCCGTCAACATCGTCCTGGGCGAAGACGTTGTTGCCGGTCGTGTTCGTCGTGTCGTTGCCGAAAATGCCGTTCAGATCGTGCCAACCGAATGGCGAAGCGATCGGATCCTGCGGATTGACCACCAACTGCTGAGGCGATTCGTCCGGGCTTTCCGCCGGCATGGGAATTACGTTGTAGCTCGCGTGCGCCACCCAGTCGCCGACCAGGATCACCTTGTTGTAGTTCGGTGAGTTTTCGTCGAGGCTCACGCTCACTTCATAGGCGTGCTCGCCGTCGAACGTGTAGAGATGGCTGAGATGCCAGGCCAGCTCGACTCCACCGCCCGCTTTGGGCACATAGAGCATTTCGGCGCGAACCTGCATCGGGTTGGTTGAGCCGACATGCAGCGTCGTGTAGCGCTCGCGGACATTGGAGTTGACGTCGTAGGTCGTCACCGCGCCTTCGGCGGCGTAGCCACTCGTCTGGGCAAACGTTGCCAGAGCGGTGTTCGCTTCGAAGGCATGGGTGATCGGCCCCGGGAAGGCTGGATGGTTGAGGCCCGGAATGAAGCTGCTCGCCGCGGAGATGACCTGGCCGGAGGAGGTCAAGCTGACGGCCGCCACCGCATTCTTGATCGGCAGGCCGTTGTACGTCTGCTGCAGATAGACGTGCGTCACGCCGTTGTGCTGCGAAACGTAGTTGTTCGTGACCCGGTAGTGGTTGAAGTCGCTGGAGGCCGCGCCGAAATCGGCGGCATTGGCCTTCAGGTAGTTTATTGCCGCCGTGACCTTGTTGCCCTGAGTCGGGGCACTCAAAAAGCCGCCCACGCTGGTCTTGTATTCAGCGTTCGGAATGTAGGTATGAATTTGCGCCGACCAGTCGTCGTGATCGTGCCCCACATCGCTGGCCATCATCGCCCTGCCTTCGAGGGACTCGAGCAGCATGCGACGTCGCAGCTTCGGTGATAAGGCCTTGCCAGATCGATGCTTACGGAGAGCGTTCAGGTTCAATCGGCGGCTAATGAAACTCACAGCAGAATCCCTGTTCGAAGGGGACCAAAGGTGTTAGTGCGAAGTGACAGCTTGCGACTAGATGATCACTTAAGTGGAGTAGTCTAATTGCGACGTTGTCAAAATGCTACGGTTTTGCCCGTTTCTCCGTCGGTGGGGATGCCGACGGTCGCGTCCTTGGTCCAGGCCTGTTCCGGTTGTCACGAATGCGCCAATCGAGAGGTCCGCAATGCGGGCGCACCCGGGCTCGATGTCCCTTCGACGCGCGCCATAGCCCTAAAGTTCCGCGAAAACTGCCCAGCTGGCAGGGTCGCGGACAAATCGCTCGCCAGCGAGGAAGAGCCAGGCTAGGCTCAAAGCATGCCGACTGCCGTTCACACGTAGGGTTGCGAGTGCGGTCAGCCGGCTTCTGCGAGAAGAACGAGCCGTGGGCAAGATCTACGAGACCATGCGCCGCTGCCTGATAGAATGCGGCAATTCTGACACGCCTTCTCTTTGTATCGCCAGCTTCTGCGATCGCCTGCGCGAGGACGACTCCTGGACCCGCGAGGAAGTCGAACGGGTCGAGCAAGGCGTGTGGCGAACCCTTCAGGCACTGAGCGTATAGCGAAAAACACAGCTCAGTCGCTCCGTAATTCGATCGGCGCAATTTGAGCGTCGGTTCGCCCGACAACGCGGTCGGTGGAGGCGGAGTCCGATCCTGCGGTTGCAGAACTGGTCCGGCATGCCCATGCTGTTTGGCCAGAACGGCTCAGTCTGCGCATCCGCGGAACTGCTCTCCCCCATTTTCAGGAGCCTGCTATGAGATCCACTCTCGTTCTGTCTGTCCTTGGACTTGCTGCCTTGGCTGGCTGCGACTCGCCGGCGAGTCAGTCCAGCACGGCAACACCCACGACTCAATCTCCAAACATCCCGCCACCGCCTCCCGGCGCAGCCGGCTCCGCCCCCGCTCCGGCGGCCCAATCCACCGAACTGACGGCCAGGGAGAAGCGGGCTGGGTTCTCGATGAAGACCTACGCCGGCAAGCAACCGGTCTTGCTCGTCTTCAACAAGGACGAGGGAGAGTGGTATCAGAAGTTCAGCGCTGCGTTGAATGAGTTGCAGGGCGAAGTCGAGCGTCATGGGCTCGTCGTGATCGAGGTTCTCGAGACCGACCGCGCGTACCCGCGAGGTCGCATCCGCGGCGGCGAATCCTTGTCGGAGGAAGCCGCCACCAACCTCGCCGATGGCTACAACGGCGGCGGAGGATCGTTCAAGCTGGTGCTCGTCGGCAAAGATGGCCAGGTTATCGAACACATGGGCTATACCCCACCGGCCGACGTTCTGGCAAAGTTGTCACCGATGGACTCGACAGCGAACTAGGTTTCGATCGAACTTTCGTCCTATCGACTGCGGCGGCTGATCCATTGAAATGCAGCCGCTGCCGCGATGCCGCCAGCCAGGTACCAGCCGATCGTCATGGCCTTCGTGGCGGGGGTGCGAGCGCTCGGTTCGTTCCCCAGCCCCATCGGTCCCGGCAGCATGACACCGCCGATGCCGGCCGCCAGACCAAGCAGCGCGCCGCGCACCAGTGCCGTCCGCGGATCGCCCAAGCCGACGAGGCTGTAATAGAGCGAGTTGGCGAGGATGTCGCCGACCATCGCGGCGGAATGCAGCCTGTCCTCGGGAGGAGGTTCGCTGCCAGCCATCCGTATGGAGCGGGCGATCGCTCGCTCGCCGAGCACGTCCATACGGGGAGCATCGGAAAAAGTTCGGCGAGCTGATTCGTGAATGGCGGTCAGCGCCGTGGCGCCAACAAGCCCGCTCCCAAGTGCTTCCAACGTCGACATCGTCGCGTCTCCTCTCCTTGCATGGGCTGATCTCTCGATTGCCCGCCCAGAGTGGCAAACGATGTGCCGAGAGGAGCGTAAACAGCAGACAGCCCGCGGTGCAGCAGGTCTGTACGTCTTCCCAGATGCGCGCAACAAAAGAGCCTCGCAAACGCGAGGCTCTTTTTGAATTTACGGTCGACTGCGAGCCGCCTGCTGTTTACCAGAGGAATTCCACACCGCCGGTGAAGCCGTGATAGAAAACGCTGTTGTTCATATCGAGGAAGGCGGTCCGGTTCTCAGGCGTCGGGAACAACACGGCGGGCGGAGTCGTGTTGAAGTTGTTCGGCGCCAGGGCCACTCCGTCAGCATAGAGCAAGGTGTAACCGAATTTCAGCGTCCAGTTGTAGCTGATGCGATACAACGCTTGCAGGTTGGCTTCGCCGATGAAGGCGACGTCGCTGCGATTCAGCTCTTCAACAAACGGCAGGGCCGCTTCGCTGCTGGTGATGATGTTGTCGACGCCGGCGTAGTTGCCGTAGACGCCCGCCTTCACTTCACCGCCGACCTTGATGCCCGGCACGATGCAGGCCCACAGGTCGCCGCCGATCTGTGCACCCGTCAAGCTGTTGTAGGTATCGGTCGTAAACGCCACGGTTTGACGGGGACCGGGCACGCCACCGAAGGTATCAGCCTGGGTGAGGTAGAGGAAGTTTTCTTCCAACTTGAAGTAACGCACACCAGCAAGCCACGAACCCTGGTAGCGGCAGTTGGGAGCGGTCCAACGCTGCCGGAAATTGATTTCGAAGTTGTCGAAGTCCGAGTTGTAGCGAATCGCCTGGAAATCCGATTCGTCGGTGCCTTCGAAGCCCAGGAAGGGATTCGTCCCGAAATCGCTGAACACGGAGAACAGCGAGTTGGTCGGATCGGATACCGTGGCTTCCGAGTCGAAGAAGTGCAGACCGAAGTAGTTGAATTCCCAGTTGCTGCCAGCGCCCGCCTGGATCATCGCCGTGAAGCGGAAGCTGTGCGAAGCGTCGAAATCAAGGTCGTCGGTGCTCAGGACGATCGGTCCGGCGACGCCCGCCGAGGTGAAGTCGGTCGTTGGACTGGCGGTGGTTTCCCGCTGCAAGTACATGTACTCCAGCGAGAAGTCGTACCATCGCGGCGCGCCGCAGCCGCCATCGGGATACGGCAGGAGCCAGCCGAACAGGTCATGAAAAAGACCGTCGCCATGGCGACCGTGGCCGTGGATGCTCGGGCAGTGCGGACAGCCAGCGCCACCGCATAGGTCGCAGCCGCCGGGACCGCCCATTCCAGGGCCTCCCATGCCACCCATCTCCATGCCCGGAGCGCCCATCATCCCGCCTTGGTCCGGCGGCGGCGAGACAAATTGCTCGCCCGGCGCGTAAGCGGGGCTAGGCGGAGGATAGGCGCCAGGGCCCGGCATCATCGCCGAAGGTGGAATTCCCATCGGCGGCCCTGGGGCGTAACTCGGCACTCCAGCAGGAGCCGGTCCATAGGCCGGAGTCGGCCCCTGGCCGTAGGCCTGTGAGTGGACCGACGCCAAAACCATCGATATCACCAGGGGCAACGTCGACGCCCAGCGAACGTTCATCGGCGATTCTCCGCGGCATAGCAAAGGGAAGAGGTGCTTGTAATGCAGGCCGCTACTACGTGTTGCTTCGGGCAAGCACCCGGCCAGGCAAAGAACGCTGAAACGCCAGCCGTTCCCCGCACTGAGCCCCAATGCGGCGCTCATCTTGCTCGGAAAATGCTATCGACGCGGATTAAGGGTCAAAATCAGAACTTCCGGCACGTTTGGCAGATTTTTCGGAAGTGGCAGTCCAAGGCCAAACACCCTAAATTCACAGGGCTCCCGCATTTAACCATCCGTAGTCCTTTGGGGAGAGCTCACCCTGCCAACGGGTGCGGGTGGAAGTCGTGGGTACTTTCCTGTCCGTGACGCGTTTACTGATCGCAGCTTCCCGGTCTGGCGGGCCACGGTCGTCCGGGCGAACAACCGATCGCTGTCCAGCGCCGCGCAAGGGGTTGTGAAGTTCCTTAGCCGGTTCGGCGCAAAGCGGTTGGCATCAATTACATAGCAATGAATTGCTACTTTGCGCATGTGTTGTGAAGAGGCGCAGAGCGGATGGCTGGCTGACTTAGTGGTCCGGCCTTCGCTCGTGCGAGCGGAAGGAACTAAAAGCTTTACGTCGCTAACTTTCCCCCAAGAAAAGGTTGCGATTGGATGTGGCAAGTGACAGAATCAAGGCAACTTGTCCAAGTGGCGCCTGCCTCGAGGTTTTCATGACCAAAGTCAGTCCGGTATCCGACCTTTCGGCATTTCTTGCGACGCTCGGACGAAGTGGGCTGCTGCCGGAGGATGAGTTCACTCGGCTGAGCGAATCCCTCGGCTCGGCGGGCGATCCCAAGACCGCCGCCCGCGAATTGCTCAAGCAGAACAAGATCACTCGCTGGCAAGCTGGGCAACTGCTGCATGGCTACCACCAATTGGTCTATGGAAAGTACAAGCTCCTGGATCAGATTGGCTCGGGCGAAATGGGGCGGGTCTACCTGGCCGAACATGGTCAGCTAGGGCGCCGAGTGGCCCTCAAGGCTCTCTCGCGTAAGCACACCGCCGATCCGAACATCCTGAAGGCGTTTCTAAGCGATGCCCGGCGGGTCGGTGGCCTCGACCACCCCAATCTCTGCCACATGTACGACGTCAACCAGGAAGGGGACCGCTATTTCCTGGTCATGGAGTACGTCGACGGGCAGAATTTGCAGCAACGGATGGAGAAGGGTCCGAAGCTTGAGATTGCTCGGATCATCGAGATCGGCCGCCATTTGGCGGCTGGGCTGGGGCATGCCCACGCTCAAAAAGTGCTGCACGGCGATCTGAAGCCGACCAATATCGTCATCGATAAGAACGGTCAGGTGAAGATCCTGGACATCGGCCTCTCGCGTCTCACCGAGGCGACTGCCGCTGCCAATGAAATCGAGGACACCACCGAATCTCCCAGCCTGGCTTCGGGCATCTATCGCCCCCAAGAGCAAATCGACGGCAAGGGAATCGACGAGCGGACAGATTGGTATTCGCTTGGAGCCGTGTTGTGTTACTTGCTCACGGGCCAACCCTTCCACCAGCCCGAGGCCTGCCGATCGGTTGACCAGTTGAAAAAGCAGCGGCCGGATGCCCCGGCGGAACTACTGGCGCTATGTGCGAGTTTGCTTGCCGAGAATCCGGCGGATCGGCCATCCTCGGCGGCTGACGTGACCGCGGCGCTCGACAGCGCCGAAAAGGGGCTGGCGTCCACCAAGCCCGCCGCGCCGGCGGCTGCCCCCGCAGCTCGTCCGCCGCTTCCACGAGCGAAAGCGGAACCGGCCGCGGCCGCTCCGGCGAAGACCGACAGCAACGCCGGCAAACCACGCAAGCCGCCTGTCGCTAGACCGTTGAATGATGCTCCCGCCGCTCCAGCCGACACGGTAGCTGGCAGTACGGCGGATACTTTCTCGTTCGATTTCAACTCCGGCGCCGCTCCAGCCGCCAAAAAGCCCCCGATCAAGAAAGGGCCGCCGAAAGCCTCCGCCGCAGCAGCGGACTCGGGGGCGATCAGCCTCAGCGGCATCTCCACTCAAGGAAGCAGCAAGTCGGGAAGCGGCCCGAAAGCCAGCGCCGCCGACCCTGCAACCGTGGAAGCGCCCAAGCCAAAATCAAAGCTCCCGCTGATCATCGGCGGAGCAATTGGCGGTGGCGTCCTGTTGCTGGCACTCGTCGCTGGCCTCGCCTTCATGTTCCTGGGAGGCGGTGACGAGGAAATCGTCGCCAAAGCCGACGGTGGCGTAGAAAGCGCTGCTGCCGAGGCGGATTCGGCGGACACCAGTGATAGCGGCGAAGCGAACCCGGAAGAAGCGAATCCCGTCGAAGCAAATCCGGTGGCCGCCACGGTTGAGGAATCCAATCCGGCTGAGGCGAATCCCGTCGTCGACGAGACGACCGACGCCCCATCGGACGAAGCTGGCGCTGCGCCCCCGGCGTCTTCGGAAGGCTCGGGAGCGATGCCAGCCGACGACGCTGCCCCCATGCCCTCGGATGCTCCTTCAGAGCCGGCATCGACCGAGCCGGCGGAAGCTCCTCCGGCCGACGAACCGAAGCCCCCGGAGCCGAAACCTGCTCCGAAGGCCGAAGCGCCGAAGCCAGCTCCGCCGAAGGCGGCTCCTCCTAAGCCTGCGGGAAATCCATTCGCCGGTTTCGCGAAAGCGGTTTCTCTCCCCAAGCCTCCCGCTGGCATGACCGAGCCCACCGCGGAATTGCTGGCGCCGGTCACGCTCGGCCCCTGCAAGGTCGACGAACGGGCGCTCATCATTGTGCGGCTGCTCGGTGGCGAGACCGCCTTGAAGGGTGGAAGGCAGAAATTCACGCTCGATGCAGCCGAGAACGGGACAGCCGAACGAGACTGGGAGATTCGCTGCGGCACGGATAACGAATCCGAAGTCGTGGCGCTCGTGAGCGTAAAAGACCAGGCGGTCACCTTCCAATGGACGCCTGAGGGCGCCAAGAACTCTGCCTCTCCCTACCTCAGCAATTGCATGATGGAGTTCAACGCCGGAGTCGGGCACCATCAGTGTGCACTCCGTGAAACCGTGGCGGCGGAACCGCTCGTTGTTGAACTCGACAAACCCAACACCGGAGCCAAGTGGAACCTTGACGCATTGCCCGACGAGAGGCAGATGGAAGTGGAAGTCGTTGCGGTGCAGTCGGGCGCTCCGAAGTCGCGGATCGAAAACAACACCCTCACGGCCGACAAGCCATCGACCAACGTACTCCTGGGCACAGCCGACGATAAACTGCCGCTGGCGATCGAACTTAAGATGTCGGCCACCGCCAAGCAAGTTGAAGTGAGGGCAGTGCCCAAACTGAAACTGGAGGGCCTGCCGCCAGGCAAGGACCGCTACAACAAAAAGATGGTGCAGACGCTTGTCTCCTCCACGGCGGCCGCGCTACAGGGAGCCGAGCAGCGCCACATGGTGGCGAATCAGATCAAGAACGCAGATCAAAAGAAGAAAGCGCTCGCTCAAGCCGAGATTTACAAGACCGAGGTCGCCAAGGCGAACGATCTGGTCCAGGCCCTGCAATCCACGGCTCAGGCCGTGGAAACCAGCACGGTGCACTTCCGCGTTTGGTATCTGGCCGATACGGGCAAGGTGCTGCTGCTCGATACAGGGGGCCCGCCGCCACCAGCCGCAAAGAAGTAGGGACCAAGGCGGTTCGTACTAGCGTCGCCGCCACTGCAGATCGGTGTCACGCGCTGTAGACTGCCCGACGGGCTGTTCTTAGCTTGCGGGCACGACCTGGCTGGACTGGATCGTCTTCGTTCCAAACGCGCTCGAAGGAATCGGTTCCAGGCGCGGTGTTGTGCTCGACCTCAACAAGGGTGACGGGCTGCTTCCACTCGTCGATGGCAGTCGTGAAGTTTCTGACGGCGGGCTGCTGGCCCCAGGAACTGCCCCTTGCCGCTCGATGATACGGATCGGCGGCTCGTTGGAAGGTCGAGTCGATGCGCTAAGAGCCGCTCCGACGCCAACGTTCTCAGCCGCCGCGGCCGTTGAGGGAATTGCCGCTGTCGCGCCAGCTGTGCCGCCTGACTTATGGGTAGCGTCCGAGCCTGTCGTCGCCGTCAGATTCGGCGTGGCACTCGGAGCGGGCGCCGCCGTGCTCGCGGTGTAGTACGGATCGGTTCCTGGCTGCCTAACCGGCGGTGGAACCGTGTTTGGGCCGAACGCGGCGAGAGAATTTCCGCCGGGCGATTCACAGCCGCTGAGACAAAACAAGCTCAGCAGAAGGAGAGTGGCCCGGGACATAGTGGTCTACCGCAAGGTGGCTAATCGACGAATGGCGCAACGGGTGCGTCAAGGCGCGAGTAGACTAGCGAGCCAGCGGTAATGGGCCAAGGCCAATTGATTGGTGAAGCTGGGCAATCCGATCGAGCGTGCCCAGCTGACGATCACGTGCATTCGCTGGCTAACGCACGGCTACGTGCGGATTTAGCTGAGCTCTTTCGACGGCCGGACGCGGGTTAGCCGAGGCTTGCTCGCGGTTGTCGCTCTCCTGACGGACAAAGGGGTTCACAATCAGCTGCGGTGGGCTCGGCGGCTGGTAGGACGACGGCACGTTGTCGAACTGCCGTTCATACCAGCTCGAATAGGCGAACGGACTGTTGCCGTACGGGCGGTAAATCAAGCGAGGTCCGTAGTAAACCGGCGGCTGGAGAGCAAAGTAGGGGGGCGTCGGAATCGATCGCACGCGGTAGAAGAACGGATAGACTAAGCCGTTGTCATAACCGCCGTACCCGCCGGCGATTGGTCCATACCAGGGATACTGCGCGCTGGCGGCGGCGGGGGCCAGAAAACAAACCGCGCAAACGGCGGCCAGAATTCGGTTGCGGAACATTTCGGAACCTCACAAGGTGCAAATCAAGCGGCGGGCGTCGAGCCTCCCAGTGAGAGCCTCGACCGCTACCGTCCACCCTAATTGCAGGTTCTGAGGATGACAACGGTGGCAGCGGATTTCTGGGCTGTGCCATCGCTCAAGCGACCTGTCCCCCCAGGTCGCCAATTGATACGGTGGAGGGCATGTCGCTCCCCCGATACCAGCACGAGAAGTCCCCAAGCCCCGGCCGACAACCGGGAATGAAACAGCCGTCTCGGGCAGGGCTCTTTGTCGTGGGAACCGACACGGGCGTTGGCAAAACGCGAGTGGCCAGTCGCATCGCTCGTGCGTTGCTGACAAGTGGTCAGAACGTCGGGGTCTATAAGCCGGCCGCGAGTGGCTGCTCCTTGGTCGACGGAGAACTGATCTCCGACGATGCAGTCGCCCTTTGGGAGGCGGCTGGCCGGCCTGGGGACCTCGCTGCTGTTTGTCCCCAACGATTTAAGGCGCCGCTCGCCCCACATCTGGCAGCCCGAGCCGACGGGCTCGAAATCGACGCGTCGCTGCTGAGAAACGGCCTCAACCATTGGCTGCAACGAAGCGAAGTCGTGGTCGTCGAGGGGGCAGGGGGGCTGTTGTCGCCCCTCGGGGACGGCGAATACGTAGCCGATCTCGCCGTCGAGTTCGGCCTGCCGCTGGTGCTGGTGGCCCCCAACAAGATCGGCGTGATCAATCAGGTGCTACAAACGCTGATGGCGGCTGCGTATTTCTCGCCCGCCCTGCAGTTCGCCGGAATCGTTCTGAACGATGTTCTGCCGCCGGGGAGCGATGACCCCAGCATTTCGAGCAACCGACGTGAACTCGAAGCCCGATGCAGCGTTCCTTTGCTGGCTCAACTTGGCTACGACGCTACGGAATTCGATCGGCCGATCGACTGGGGCTCCGTCGCCCACGGCAGCGGGGGCAATTGAAGGTCGATTTGATGCTGCAAGAAACAACAGCGGCCGCGATCGAGAATCGCGGCCGCTGACAATTTTCACGAGCGATGGCCGAGCTTCTAAGCGCCGCTTCCAACGGCGTGGGCCGATTGGTGCATGCGGCTTTCGGCGATAGCCGTGTTGGCGTCGACGTTCATCGTCACCGTCCACCGTCCTTGGGCATCGCCACGGACAATCCAATGCGGCAGCACCGCCACCGATTGATGCACAAGCTCGAAGCCGCCCTCCGACTGGCTCACGGTTTCCACCGGGAACGTCCAGATGCCGGTCGGACGGTTGATCGAAAGCTGCACGTCAATGCCCAGCCACTGGTCTGTCAGACCGAGCGTTTGCACATCGTTCAGATCGAGCGAGGCGCCGAGTTGGCCAAGCTTACGACCGTTCAGGTCATGGAAGAATCGATCGTCCGCCCCGCTCGGGAGTCCGGCGAAATTCCATTCCACCGCAAAGTGCAGCGGTTCGTCGACCGGCAGATTCTCGAGCAAGTAGACGACTTCCAGGTTGCTGCTTCCAGCAGCCGCCGTGACGGCCTTCGTAATCTTGATTTCCCGGCCGAGTGCTTCGCCAGTGCGAGAAAGTTGCACCTGCATGCGATCGGCAGACCGGCGGATCTTGGCTTCGTAGATGCCGCCGACAAAGCTGCCGCATTCCTCCGCATTTCCTTCTCGGATGCTTTGCAGCGTCGTCGACAGGTGGAAGAAATGATCGACGAGGCTCTTGCGCGGCCATTTGTCGTACTGCAGCCGCTGGTCGAGGCCAGCCTGCTTGAAGACAACCCGGTCATGGATGCTTGCGGCGCCATTTCCGTTGTTCTGCGCCCCGGCCAGCACCTTCCGGTGGTAAGCCTCGGGTCTGCGAGTGATGGTCGCCAGGAGGTTGTGGCAGATCGTACGCACATCCAGTTCGTACATCTGACCGCCATTGGCTGGAGCGAGGAGCGCGACCAGCTTGTCGGTGGCCAGGCGAACTTCCTGCCGCAAGTCGAAGTTGTAGTCGTCGACCGTCGCCTCAACCCAATTGCCAAGTTTACCGGCAGCTTGATCAATCAGATTTTCGGCGGCGATGAGCTGGTTGTAGATCGCATTGCGCAAGTGGGGCAGGTAGATGCCGCCGAACGCTCCGTGCCAGTAAGGGCAATTGCACTGGCCACGGTAAAGAGCCTGGCGAGCGTAGTTCAAGGCGTCGCCCGACGCCCCCTCGCGTTCCGCCTCGGCGAACCGCTTGCTCGCCATCATCATTCGGCAGTACATCTCGTTGGCTTCCGGATACTTCACTTTGAAGTTCCGCCAGAAGCCGCCGCGTACGAAACGCTTCAGCCGAGGCCAGCGCCCGTCGTGCTCGAATTCGTGCACAACGTGGTCGTACTCTTCTTGTTGATTGACCGGCAGCGCCCACTCGGTCATTTCACGGTAGCTGCCATCGGGCAAGTAAATCTTGCCCAGCGGCGGCACGTGGTCGATCGCTTCGGCCAGGGTGGTGGTCTTGAGCCAATCGCGGTTGGCCATCAGCGCGTCGAAGAACTGCCGAAGCCAGCCGTTGTCGTAGACGTGCTTCTTCGTGTCGGGCCAGGTGCCGAACTTTTCGCCGTCATCGCCGAACACGACGACTGCGTTCGGATGCTTGTCCGCTATGCCGCGGAGGTAGTCGATCGAGGCCTGAGGCGCCGCAAACGGGATCGTGTATCGCAGCGGTTCGCTGCCCGGGAAGATCGACAACGTCCGGCCGTCGTCTTCGGTGACGTAGTAGCCGGTCAGTTGATCATCGGTCAGGCCGGCATTGCGAAAGTGAAAGTCGTCGAGGACCGTGTAGCGCATGCCCGCTTCGGCCAGGTCGGCCGTGAGGGACTGCTCCCACACCCGCTCAGGCATCCACATGCCTTGCACGGTCGCGCCGAGGCGATTCTGCAGCCAATTCGAATATGTAGTGATCTGCCCGACGCGATCGCGCGACGGAATCATCGTCAGGATAGGCTCATAGAAGGGCCCACCGACAATCTCGATGCGCCCCGCCGCCACCAGCCGGGCCACGCGATCGAGGTACTCGGGATGGCGCTCATCGAGCCATTCCATCAAGGGGCCGCTCGTATGGAGCGCAATCTTCAGATCGTGATAGCCTTCAAACACATTCAGGAACGGCAGGTAGCTTTCCTGATACGCCTGCTCGAAAACGCCGTCGAAGTTACCGACCGGCTGATGATTGTGCAGAACCAGACAGAGGCGTATGGCGTTCGTCATGTCCAAGTACAGAGCCGAGAGAGTTCGGTGTGTCCCTACCCCGCCGCCGCTAGCAGGCGCCGCAGGCTTCCATAGGCGAATCTTACGCAGCCGAGCAAGTGCGCGCAGCCGCTGCTAAGCAATCATCGGCAACTTCCCCGCTGCTTAGCCAAATTTTCTAACCAGAAGCTTCCGCCCAACGGGAGGATTTCAGGCAGACGCGGCGGAACGCAAAGTTTCGGCAGCCGCTTCGGGCGGGACCGGATTGATAAAGCACCCCGTGCTCCATTCGAAACCGGCTGTTTTGGTTACGCGTGGGAAGATCTCGATATGCCAGTGATAGTGGTCACACCGAGGAGTGTCAAAGGGTTGCGTGTGCAGAAAGAAGTTATAAGCCGGAACGCCAAGCGTACGTTCGATACGACCGATTACGTCACGCACAATGCCGGCAATCTCGCCAAGCTCCGCATCCTTCACATCTTCGTAAGACGCCTGCTGTTTCCGAGGCGCCAGGCAAACCTCATACGGAAATCGGCTTGCCCACGGGCAGAACGCCACATAACGCTCGGTCTCGGCGACAATACGCTGCTTTGCAACTAGTTCGCCAGCGAGAATCGTTTCCAGGAGCGGCTGACCGTTTTCCTCGTGGGAGGATGAAAAACAACCTATTTCCTGTTCGATTGCCTCGGGGACTCGGTTGAGCGCGATCAACTGACTATGGGCATGTTCCATCGATGCCCCAGCGGCGGGACCGACGTTCTTGAAGATCTGTACATATCGCAGCCCTTCCACGTTTCGCAACGCTCGCAGACGATCGCGGTAGGCCCGAAAGACGAGCGTTGCCTCCTGAGAGCTGAGTTCCGACATGCTAACGACGTGACGAGGCGATTCGATAATCACCTCGTGCGTTCCCCAGCCCGGTTGCTTCACGAGTGCGGGCAGTTTGGGCCCGTGGAACCCGTTCACACCGTTCACTAACGCGACGGCCGGATACTTATTGGGGACGACGCGAACTTGCCAGGGCCCGCGTGCAGGATAGAAGGACACCGCATCAGGGGTTTCGTGTTCGTTCCCCGCACAAAACGGGCAGGAACCAGCGGTGAGCCGCACCGACTCCTCGATGAACTCGTTCGGCCGGCCGGCGCGTTCGCTGCCGATGATCGTCCATCGGCCAGTTAGCGGATCTTGGCGAAGCTCAGACATGCCGGGCGGGGAGGGCGAGCGGGTGACTGACTGTCCCACCCGCGGCGGGCAGGACTCTTCTAAACCCATTACAGCAAAACTCGTTCTCCCCGCTAAGGGGCAAACCAGAGATTCTGGGCGATCAGGGGCAATTGACGGTTTCCGCCCCAGTATATCCGCATAGCA
The DNA here is from genome assembly GCA_023430365.1 of Planctomycetota bacterium. Lineage (GTDB taxonomy): Bacteria > Planctomycetota > Planctomycetia > Pirellulales > Pirellulaceae > JAEZAS01. The sequence goes on along the minus strand of JAEZAS010000515.1, from coordinate 27,814 downwards.
ACGCCTACTTTGCCGTAAGCAATCGCTCGCGCTGCTGCAACTTGCGTCGTTTCACTTGCTGGTACAGCTCCACATACTGCCGCGCGCTCGCGGACCAAGACCAATCCTGACGCATGCCAGTCTCCACGAGTTGCCGCCAGCTGTTCGGATCGTTCGTGTAAGTCGCCCAAGCGCGGCCGAGCGCAGTTGCCAGATCGTGAGCATCGTACCGATCGAAACTGAAGCCGGTCGCCCGCCGATTCGTAAGCGCCTCGGGGGTCGCGTCGACCACCGTATCGGCCAGGCCGCCTGTCGCGCGCACAACAGGAACCGTCCCGTACTTGAGGCTGTAGAGTTGGTTCAAGCCGCACGGCTCGTACCGACTCGGCATCAAGAAGATGTCGGCGCCAGCCTCAATCCGGTGCGCAAGCGGATCGCTGAACTCGAGCCGAGCAGCGACTCGATGGGGGTATTCTCGCGCGAGACGAGAAAGAGTCTCGTGATACTGAGGTTCCCCCGTACCGAGAATGACCCATTGAGCGTCAACTTCGTTGACCCACCGCTGCATCACCTCGACGACCAGATCCCAACCTTTTTGCTCCGACAGCCGCCCTACGAGCGCAATCACCGGAGTGCGCTCGCTGACGGGCAATCCCATCTCTTTTTGCAGTGCTGCCTTGCACTGCGCTTTGCCGGTTTGCCAATTGGTGTCGTCATACTTTGCCGGCAGGGCGGGATCCGTAGCCGGGTTCCAAACGTCGTAGCTGACGCCGTTCACAATGCCGGTAAGCACATCCGCCCGCTGTTGCAGCACGCCTTCCAAGCCACAGCCGAGCGGATCGCTTTGAATCTCTTCCGCATAGCGTGCGCTAACGGTGTTGATGCCGTCGGCGAAGACGATTCCCGTTTTCAGCAGGTTGAGCTTGCCGTAGAACTCCATCTGATGCCAGTTGAAGTACTTCCAATCGAGACCTGTCAGCAGCATGTCCCAATGCCAGAAGATTCCCTGGTAAGCCAGGTTGTGAATCGTAAGCAGCGACGCCACCGTCTCGTATCCGGCGCAGTGCAAGTACTCGAGTTGCAGATAAGCCGGAATCAACCCGGTTTGCCAGTCGTGGCAGTGAACCACGTCGACATCGAGCTTCAACACGCGCATCGCTTCCAACGCCGCGCGGCAGAAGAACGTGAACCGTTCACAATTGTCTTTGTAGTCCTCACCCTTAACGCGGTAGAGTTCCGGCCGATCGAAATAGTCGTCTTGCTCGACGAAGTAGACCGGCACGTCGGAGTTGGGCAGCACACCGCGCAGCAGCCGACCGCGAACGATCTTCGTCCCAATCGGAATATCGAACCGGATATTCATCGGTTCGATAGGGTGGCCACTCTGTTTCACCTGACGGAAGGCAGGCATTATCACGGCCACGTTGTGGCCCAAACGCTGCATGTCGATCGGTAACGAGCCACAGACATCCGCCAGCCCGCCGGTCTTGGCAAACGGTGCAACTTCGCTGCTGGCAAAAACAATGTTCACAGACCAATCTCCCTATCCACCGCGACAAATCTGCTCGCTCGTCCCTCGACTAATCAGCCGCATCCACTTGCCCAGCCCAGGGGCCAGCAGTTGCTCGTTGAGCGCCCAGCCAAGCGCGCACGCCGACCGCCCAACTCAAAAGCTGTCAAAAGTTTATAGCCTACGCCCTTGGTTTCGGCCAGTAAACGCGCAGCAGGTTCTACGATCGTTCGATTTTAGTGGTTCGGCGAGGCTACGCCTTCCAGACGCTCTTGAACCATTCGATGAGCTGAAGGCACTAACCAAGAGTCCCTTACCGTTGCCAGCCGCCAACTTCGGATCACGGTTCGCAGGAACCTGGGAACGCGGGTACGATGGATTCTATCGCTTGTACCACTTCGACCGGTCCTCCAGGGCGGTTCGCCTCCCATGGACCGACAAGTGCCGAGCCAAGCCATTGCCTCGCATCAATCAGCCTTGCGGAAGGAACCCTCCGATGCCGCAACCGGATCTCGACGCCATCACGGCGGAGCATTTCCCGCGCATCCATCGGGCAGCGCTGGTACTCAGCGGCAACCCTTGGGACGCTGATGACCTCGCACAGGAAACATTCCTCGTTTTTTCAGGGCATGCGAATCAATTCGAAGGTCGTAGTAGCCTTTACACGTTCCTGTACGGCATCCTGCTGAATCTCGACCGGCGTGAAAGGCGCCGCTCTGGCATGCGTCGCCGCAAGTTGCACGTCCTGTGGTCGAGTGAGCCGGAGAGCCCGCGCGCCTCGGCAGCGGCGGACGCGCGAGCGGAAGTCTCGGAATGGAAAAATAGCCTTTGGGCCCGTGTCGCGAAGTTGCCGGACGGACAAAGGCAGGCGCTGGTCCTCCGCTTTAGTGAAGGACTGCGTTATGAGGAGATTGCAGACGTGCTCGGCTGCCCACTGGGCACTGTAAAGTCGCGCATCTTTCACGGACTGGCCGGCCTGCGTCGGCTGCTTGATGAAGAAGGGGAAGACGCCCGCCGTGCTCCCGCCTTTCCGCAGGAGGACATCTCGCATGCGGTTTGACCCTCACCGAATCGACCACCCTGGCGGCAGGCCTCCGATTCGCGGTTCCCGCCCGGCGCCCTCGTTCGAGCCTCGCTTGGTTCTTCCCGAACCGACTCCACTCGACGACCAAGGCGAACTGGCTTTCCCTGGCGACTTGCAGGCTCTGGCCGAGCGACTCAAGGACGACTCAGCCCACCTGGCGCACTGCTACCAGGCCGACACAGAGGGTCGGACCTCTGAGCTGGCGGCTAATGCAGCACGCTGGCCCCGACTTCGCTCGCGGCGCTTGGAAGTGCTAACCGCGGTGGCTGCTGCAACGGCCCTGGCAGTATCCGCTGCCATTTTTTCAACGCTTGAATCAGGCGACCGCCTCACGCCTCCGCTTGCCTTGCAAAACGAGCGCACAACGGCTGAGTCGATGGAGCCATCAACTCCATTAACGGATTCCCAGGCTCCTATCGACACACTCGCCCACGACTCGCTTGACGCGTCCAGCTCGCTTCATTTGCTTGGCGGAGCCTCGGGCCCCGAAAGAGAAGCGCTCCTAGACCTTTGGCAGCAATCAGCCAGCACGGAAACAAGTATTTCCTTTTAAGCGGCAACTGAACCGCAGCCTTCAGTTGCGCGACTCAATCAGGAACAGCGATTTGGTGTGATAGCATCGCCCAGCGACGCTCCCGTGATCGGCGACCAACATACGCCAGAGTTTGTCGCGCATAACCGAAGCCATGAGCCGCCTCTCCCTCACAGCCGTTTTCCTCCTGTTGCCGCTGGCATCCAGCGCCGTGGTCGCGGGCGATTCCGCGAATCCATGGGTCCGCCCGGCCGAACTGCTGCAGGCTGCGACCGTTACCGTGCGGGTTGCTCGTGACGAGGCTGCTGAAGCGGAGGATATCGAAGCGAAGTCACAAGCCGCAGGTCAAAATGTCATAATCTGCACCGGCGTCAGCGTCGGCCCTGGGCAGGTGATTACCTCCGTCGTGGCAGGGAGTGATTCCCGCCTCCGCTTGACGCTGCCCGGCGGCAGACAGGCCGAAGCCCGCGTTCGAATCCTGGACGAATATTCGGGACTTACGCTGCTCGAGACGGAAGATCGATCTTTGCCCGCGCTCGAACTTGCTCCTGATAAGCCAGCCGTTGGCAGCGGCGTCTTGCTGGCGTCGGCCTGGGGAGTTGAGCAGCCCGTCGTCGCAGTAGGCGTCGTCGCCGCAAACGAGCGTCTCCTCCGCGGCGCTACCTTCCCGCCCTTGATGCAATGCGACGTTCGCCTCACCGATACGTCGGCTGGCGCCGGCCTGGTCAATTCCGAAGGGAAGTTGCTCGGCATCGTCGTGGCGACCGATACCCCGGAAGCTCGCCGTGACGGCGGCTACGCGGTTCCTGCAACGCACGTGCAGCGGTTGCTGCGAATTGCCGACAAAGCGACCGACCGCTCCGATGAACCGTCCCAGCAATCTCCGTCAAAGACATCGGCGGGCGAGAGTAGCGATCCGCAGTCTCCCGCCAAACAGGAGACGAAGGCTGGAGGTGTAATCATTCTCAAGCGGCAGCGCCCGATCGTCGGCATGCGCCTCGAAGGGGATGAAGAATCGGTGTTCGTGCGCCAGATCGTCGCTGGTGGCCCCGCCGATCGAGCGGGCATCAAGGTGGGGGACCAGGTGCTGGCTACGGAAGGGGTAGCGATTCGCTCTGTCTATCAGGCTGTGCTTCCCGCGCTGCACAAACAACCGGGCGACTCCATGCGTTTCCGCATCCAGCGGGAAGGTGAGTTGCAAACCGTCGATGTTGTACTTGGCGGCGGCCTGGAACTTTCGAGCGCTCCGCGGAACCAGTTAAGCGATTTGGTGCAGCCGCAATTGCAAGTCGGCAGAGACCGCAGCGGAGCTTATGTCACGCGTGGCCGGAAGAGCCACGTGGCCGAAGTGTTTGCTCCCTCGTCGCCGCAGGCCGTGGACGACAAGGCGGAACCAACTGCGGCGGAAAAGCTAGCACTGCTCGAGAAAGCGCTGGATCGATACCGGCAGGTCATCGAGTTGCAACAGCAACAAATTCAGTCGCTCAAGGCGGAACTGAAAGCTCAACAGGCCAAGTCCGCCCCCTAAGCTGCCAAGCTCGGCCGCAAAATTTGCACGGGACCGCTCTGCCTAGCCCCCGACCACCCACCGCCAAACCACAAAACCGACGGCCGCAAAGCCGAGCCATACCCACCAAGGCCAGCGCCTTGCGGGCGAGTCCGCATCGGTGATGTACATCCCACAATGCGGGCATTGTTCGGCGTCATCAAACATCTCTCGTCCGCAATGCGGACAGGCCACAGTCCCATCGTCGTCGTCGCCGCCCAGGTCGGGATCGAAATCATCCTCTTCGTCGTCAAAACTCATGTCGAATCACAAATGCCGGTGGCTGAGTGAGGCAGAACTCGCTTATCGAGAGCCGACCTCAAAATAGTTCTTGCTCGCCCTTGTAGCTAAGCTTCCCATCGACGATGCGCGCCGCCGACGTGTACGGGTGCTCGTCCGCTCGTTTTTGATCCTGGACATGCAGCACCTGGTGCCCTCGCACCTTCAGGTAGTCGGAGACGAGGCCTCGGTGGCAGCGCCACCACACCGCCTCGGAGCACATATAGGCGATTCGCTCCTTCGCCGCTGCTGCAAGCAAGCGTTCGATTGCCGCGGCGAACTCGGGAGTCTCCATATAGTCGGCATACGCCCGGAACGAAGCGTTTCTCCAGGCCGTATTCTGGGAATGGGGATCTCCTTTGCGCCGGCCACCTAGCTCCGACCACCACTCATATCGGATGCTCGCCTCCGCCAGCGAACGACTCAATTCGTTCTGATTGAACTGCGGATACTTACGCGAGCCGGGCAGTTTTCGAATGTCGACGAGCAGCGTGATCTCGTAAGTTGACAGGGCGGCCAGGAAGTCCTCGATCGACCGCGTGGAATGGCCGATGGTCCAAAATTGCATCGTCAACTCGCTGCAACTTTCTATTAGCGGCCAATCCGAAACAGCCCCCGGCCCGTCGCCTGACCGATCGCCTCGCGGCGCAACATCTCCTGGAGCAGAGGCGCCAGGTTTTGCTTCGGATTGTCGACCGCGACCAGGAAGAAACAGTACAACATTTCGTTCGTAGTCTCTTCCCCCCAGGTGACTCGTTTGGGAGGGGAACTCGGGTTGGATGGGTTATTCTCCGAGTTGTCGTAGACTGCCGTGACCTCGAGCACGGTGCCCTTCGGCAGGCGAAACGGTGTTGTGAAGCGGTAATCATCCTGCCAATTGAAATTCCAGTTCGGCACGTTGACAAGCTCGCGCGTTTCCCCGTCGGGCAGCCGTGCGATGGCCTTCATCGAGCGTCCAATCAGATGCATGTGCGGCACGGCGCCCAGCATCTGCAATTCCTGGGTTAGCGTATAGCTGGCAGTGATCTGGTAGTTGGATTCTCCCGGCGGAATGTCGTGACTATGGGCCGACACCCAAATATCGGCCGCCACGTTCTTGGGTTTATCGACGAAATAAATTGCCGCTTTCGACCGGTCCTTTTCCACCTTGCCGCTGCGGTGGTAGTGGACCTGCATCACGATGTCGGACCCTTTTTGCAGATACCGCCCCATCCCACCGGAGAGCTTGCGCGGTGTCTTGCCGGGGGACCAGCCGCCGAGCGACCCAGTCGGCACAAATCCCGGACCTCCAAACGTGGAGTATCCCACTTCCGCCGTCGCCGCGTCCCGCTTCCGCGCCACGCCGTTCGAATCGAGAAACAAAATCGAGTGATGGACGATCTTCGGATTGCCTGGGATGAAATCAATCGCCGCGACGTACTTGTCTTCCGGGATATCGAGAGGAATTACGAAGCACTGGAACACGTCCGGCCCTTCAGCGCCGAGCTCAAACTCCGTCGGCATCTCAACCACCAGGTCCGGCGGTCCGAGACGCCAGCCATTAGTGGCTGGCGGCAACGGCGGAAGTTCGCTTAAGTCCCCTTCGGGGCTTCCGGCGGCAATCCATTTACGGATCGTGTTCTTCTCTTCCTCGGTCAAACTGCGTTGCCCTTCAAATTCCCCGTGCACCTGCGACGGCATCCAGGGCGGCATGATCCGCTGGTCGATCACCTCCATGATCTGCTTCGATCGCTTGGCAACGCTCGTGTAATCGGTCAATGAAAATGGTCCGACCTCCCCCTCACGATGGCAAGACACACAGCTGGTGAAAACAACGGGCGCCACGTCGCGGGCGAAGGTGAGCTCGGCATCGTCCGTTCCGTCGGGGAGCGTTTCAAAGTGGCATCCAACAGGCGTTGTTCGAGAGGGTCGGACAACATCGCTGCGGAGAATGGCAGTAACGACATCGGCCAGATCATTCTGCGTCGCCGATGACCGCCGTCGACCGACCTTCACATACGTGTCGTCGATCCGCCCGCGGTAAATGAGTTTGCCGTCGCGATCGAGGACGAATGCTTCGGGGACGTGTGTCGGCTGGAGCTTTTTGGCCAGCACCAACTCCCGGTCGATCAGCACCGGAAAGTTCAACTCATACTCCTTCACGAACTTCGCGATTTCGGCTGGCGGGGTCGTTGCATCGGACCAGACGCCGTGAAGGGACACCCCCTCTTCGGCCTGCCAGTCGCTCTGCAACCGCTTCAAAACGGGCATGTAGCTCTTCGAAATCGGGCATTCACCCGAGAGAAAGACGACAACTCGGGCGGCGCGAGCAGATTTCGGCGTGAACGAGTGGACGGCGCCGGTGGAATCCTGGAGATGGATGACGTCGGCAATCGGCTGCTCAGGAGAAACGCTCAGGGCTGGCTCCGCCTCAGCGCCGTTGCTTCTGGCTGCTAGCGAAAGACCTGAAAAGGCCAAACCACACGCGAGAACTACCCAATTCCAACTCTGAAACCGCTGCATGGACCGTCTTCCTGATGAGCCCTGAATGCGTGCCCGACGGTTGAAGGACCCTCGGCACGCGCGCACGTGAACCACGGGATTGTACACCTACAAGGGGCCAAAAGTTTCGCTCGCTGGGGGCAATTTGAGAATCCGACCTGTTACGTGCCGTTCTTACTACCGCAGCGGCACTGAATGCGGCCTTGGTTCGGTATTGCCAGCGGCATCTCTGGCCTGACTGGTTATCGATTGGACGCTATCAGGGAGTTCGATGCGCCACTCTGCGAAGTTTTCTCGAAGTGGCATTGCGTCCCGGCCGTTCACGGTAACCTTAGCGATCTCGCCGTTGTCCGCCGCGGTTCCGCGGACGACGCTCTTGCCATTCTTTCGCTCGATGTGCGTGATTACGGTGGTGGGCGGCAAATCGTCGACCGGGCGAAGCAGGGTGGGAAAGTCAATCGACGTGACTCTTGCCGCTCGGGACTCATCGCCAGTCAGGTCCGCCACGGCTTCGTATCGGGACGGATTAGCCTGGTACTCGGGGGAACGGGTGCTGACCACTTCCGCGTGTTCACCTGGGGCAAACCAGTCATGAACATAGATTGGCACCCCTCGCGGCGTCTTGGGTTGAGGGCGTGGTCCCGCGCCCAGGTTGGCTAGCGCTCGTTCCTTGCTGCGATCGCTCCAGTTTTCGAGCTTCACGTTGCGAAAGTGGGATTCAGCATCCCCGGTCGCATTATCATCGGAAATCTGGATGAGGGGCGTCCTTCCCGATCGAACGCGGTCAAACGTCAGGCCATCGACCGTCAACACGCCGTATTGCACGCTGTCGTCATCATGACCCCGGTTGAAAGGCTCCGCAGCATTGGCTTCGCTCATGCGGAGGTTGCGGTAGACATGGTTGTCGAAGTGGGGGTGGTAAACGCCATACACAAAGCGGTGCAGGTGCATGTTCTCGACCAACAGAGACGGCGTTTGGGGACGAAAGGCGTAATGGACGTCCCAGATCTTTGTATTCCGCACGACAAACGGATGCTCCACATCGGGACCAACGCGATTGACTCCCTCACCTAGGTTGATTCCATAGAGCCCGTCGCTCGAATGGGCTTCGTTACCATCGAAACGGACAAAGGGCAACGTGCGAATATCGACCGACTTCACGGAACCATCCGGCTGAGCGATGGGTAGCGTCAGCTTGAGGGCGCTCGTGGGCGTCGCTTCATAGCGAAAGCCATAGCGATCGCAGTTAGCGGCTACATTCTCCGTGAATGTGTTCAAGCTGTTCGCCCACCAGAAGCCGGCGCCTTCGTTGTGATCGAACGGCAGCACCTGCTTCGGCAAGCGTTTTCCCTGCCTTGCGCCAACGGCCAGATTTCGGTCCAACACGTTGTACACCTCGGTCCCGTCTTCCAGGTAAAAACCGTGACCGATGCTCTGATAGCCGACGTTGTCTCGCACAACGAGGTAGTTGGTGCCGTGAATCGTCAGCCAGCGGTTGTGGCTACCCCAGATCGAATTGCCGATGACGGAACTGCCGCGCATTGAATCGCCGACCAGGTGGAAATGCAGACTGTACCGACCCAGCACTTCCTTCTTTCCGAGATGGCGGAACTCGGTGTAACTGAGTGAGCCCCCCGAGCCGCGGTGATACATCGTATGGCCACGGACACCTTCTGGATCGGCCGACTCAACAACCACGTTGCGGCTTAGATTGGCGACTTCGCCGCGAAACTCGCCGCTGCCCCGATGGTGGTACTTCAGCGGTGCGTCGAGCGTGAGTCGCTTGCCATCGATGGCCTTGATCAGCCGCTGCTCGGTTTCCGAACGCTCCTTCGGTGATCCATGAACGCTGGTCGCCGTGACAATGATCCTGTCACCGACTTTCCAGCCGGCGACTTCATCTACTAACTCAAGCGTTTCAGCCCCCGCCGCCACGTCGGCTACAAGCTTCAACCACGCTCGATTCAGCGGGGCTCCGTGGAAATCCATTCGTCCGCCACAGGCGAGGATCGCAGGGCAAGACTGCTTGTCGAGTCCATCGACGTAGTGCAAGCGAATGACTGCGGTGCGTCCGGCAGGGATTGGCTTCTCCGGGGAGCCGATTTCCAGCGCCGGCCGAGACGCGGTAGCCACAGTGTCTTCGATGTGCTGGTCACAATCGAACCCTTCCTCGCTATACTCCTCGCCCGGCTGGATCTTAATCAGGCCGACGTTAAGCAGCGTGTCCTTCTCGGTGGCAAACACTAATTCGCCGGCGATATTGATGCAGCGAATGACGTCGTCCGAATGGGCGTCGTAAACAACGCGATGCCCGGCTCGGATGAGCACCTTGGCGCCGGCCGCAGGAACTTTGCCACTCTTCCAGGTTTCCGGCGAAGACCAGGCCCCACTGCCAGCGGTCTGCTGGACATCGGTGGAAGCATCGAAATGCCCGCCGCCCGGATGGGCCCGGACCGAGGAGATCGCAACTTCTCCCAATGCCAGGAAGGCCGTAAGAAGAACACGAACGCTGCGCAGCCGAACAGGAATGCCCGCCATCTGTCGCTCCTTCGCTTCGAGTTGCGATTCAGGAGCAAACACTAACGCGCGCTGGCATCTACCCGCAACTATTTTCCAGAGTCGGGCGTTCCCAGACAGTACAACCACTCTCGTCGCCGGTCGCCGTCGATTTCGACGACTCGGTGATAGATCCGCCCACCGCAAATCGAAGGGGTCGCAAACGCCTGACTGCCGAGTTGGTTCTCACCAAGCTGCTCGTACTTCGCGGGATTGGCCGCAAATATGACTGTCTTTCCTTCCTCGCTGGTGGCATACAGCTTGGCGCCGACGAGCACCAGCGAAGCGCTGTAGGCGCCGCCGATCCGCGACTTCCACATTTCCTCGCCGGTCTCGCTGTTCCAGCACATCGCCACGCCGCCATCTTGCACGCCATAGAGAAAACCATCGCGGCAGATCATCGACGGCACATAGACCCGACTACCATTTTCCCAGGCGGTCTTCTTCGATCCGTCGGCGACAATTGCCTGCACATGATTACGCGGATAGCCGCCGCTAACGAACACACGCTCTCCGTCGGTTACGACGCTCGTCACGCATTCCACCGTGGCGCCTTCGGTTTCCCAAAGTTTGTCGCCGGTCACAGGATCGAAGCTCGACACAAGGCCGCAGCCCTGTACCAGAACCTGCGTCTTGCCGTTCAAGTGAAAGACTTGGGCTGACGCGTAGTTCGCCTCTTTGGGACGAGACTGTCGCCAGATCACTTCTCCCGTTTGTCGATCGAGGGCCGCCACCACACCACCGATCGGGCTATCCGTCGTCACATAGACATACTTGTCGTAAAGCGTAGGCGACGAGCCGAACCCCTGGTGCGTCTGGAAGGGCGAAACCTTCGTCTGCCAAAGAAGCTTGCCGTCGAGAGACAACGCCGAGGTATAGATTGCGTCCCGATTCAGAAAATTGATGTACAGCCGCTCTCCGTCACAGGCCACAGTCGAGGATGCTTGCGTGGCCTTCTTATGTCCCTTCGTATCGAGGCCACCCTCGTGCACATTGTTGCGCCAAACGAGCTTGCCGGTTGCCCGGTCATAGCAAAGCACCGCTTGCAGGCCGCGATTCTCTTCGGCCGTTGCCAAGAACACCTTGTCGCCAACCACCGTCGGAGAAGCATAACCCCGCCCTGGCACTTCCGCCTTCCAGAGCACATTCTCGCTCTTGCTCCACTTCAGCGGTGGAGTTTGGTTTGAATTTGCCACGCCGGTTCCAAGCGGTCCCCGCCACGCGGGCCAGTCGTTTGGTCCAAATTCTGCGCCTCGGTTCATAACGGACGGCTCGGCTGCGATCAGCGACGGAGCCATGAGGAGCAGGGCAAGCAGGGACGTGAGGTTTTTGAAACTCATCAGCCGTGGATCCGAGGTAAGTAGGTTGAAAGCAATGTTGACCAGCAACCGAAAGCGATACCCCGCTATGGTAACTAGTCAGAGCGCTAGGGGCATTCCCGCGCCGATTGCGCCACAAAGCGAGCAGGTCTTAGCTCTCGGCCTACTCTACAATGCTTCGCGAATCTTTTGGGACAATTCAGCAGCCTTCGCTTCCGCTTCATCCACTGCCAGGCCCTTGGCGACTCCAGGCCGCTTGTGACCAGCCTGACCGACGTAGGCGTCGCGTCGCAGCATAGCCCGTTGTCTGATGAGCGTGAACGTCGCATCCGAGATTTCAAGCTGTTTCAGCATGCCGGCCGGAGTTTCCGCTGCAGATGCAGATTCGTCACCTGCCCAGCGAATGAGTTGCTGTGCCATAAACCAGTGCCCGACTTCGTTGGGATGGACGCCGTCGGGCTGCAACGTGAACTTCGGATCGGTCCGCCGGCGCTGCAGAACAAACTGAGACATGGGGTGGTGAAGATCGATCACCCGCCAGCCATGTTCCCTACGGCCAACAAGCCAATCGCTGTAGCGATCGAGAACATCGTTGTACTGAAAGCCGTTTTTTGGCAAGCGCAGATCGTCGTAGAACGGTGGCGTCATCACCACGAAGGTAGCGCCGCGACTCTCAACTTGCGACTTAAGACGTTCCATCCCTTTGCGATACTTTTCAAACCGCGACTCGTCAAAAGGTTGGTAGATGCCGCAATTGATGCCATAGCAGGCGATCACCAGATCGGGCTTTGTCAGGTCGAGCACTCGCTCAAGACGTTCTGCAAGGTCAGGGCGGGGGAACTTTCCGTCCGCGTGTCCTTCCTCGCTCAGTCCCGACACGGTCTCACTCGCCAATCCTGCGTTGATCACCATCGGCGGCTGTTCGAGCCGTTGCCCGGCCAGCCAGGCATCGAAGTAGGCGACATACCCGCCGGACGCAGTGATGCTGTCTCCGAGGAAGACGATCCGCTTGGCATCCTTGACCAACTCGCGCGGCACAGGCTCAGCGCCGATAGAGGTCTGCACACTTAGGCATAAGGTGATCAGCGCAGTTAGGAATGCAAGGCAACGCTGCATGAGACGATTAATTGCAAGGAGGATGAAAGGCGGTCCGACGCTGGACACCGCGCACGGTGGCTGGGCAAAAGTCTACCGTGTGCTCGTCGGATAGCCATAGACCGCGACCGTTCGCCAAAAAAATCCATACGTTGCTCCGGGGGGTAGCTCCACCTCCGCGGACCAGGTCGCCGAGCCATTGGGCTGAATCGGTTCGTTGGTTCGTCCCAGCAAAATCTCGTGCTCGACTTTCTTTCCTTTGTGTTCGATCCGGAGTTGCACTCGCACGGCAGTAACCATGCAAGCCGACCCGTTGCGGTACGACGCGTCAAACCACTTCTCCTTGCCTCGGAAACCACCCGTATAGCCGTGCACGAGTCGAGCCTGGTCCTCCGGTAGCTCCATCGGATACCGAGCCCGTAATTCCAGAAGCCGCGCATTGATTTTGCCACTTAGTCCTCGGCGAATGCGCTCGACCCGAAACCGCCCTTCCACATCCAGCGCGGGCGAAACGCGATCGTACAGTTGTTTCTTTACCTGACTCTCAGCTGAACTCGAAATCTCCTTGAACCAAGCCGACAGATCCGCGCCATACGGCGATTCAGGGGGTGGCTTTACTTCCGAGAAGGCTTCGTCCACGAGCGAACGGCCGAACTCCAAGAGCCGACGCTCGGCCCGCTCTCGAACGACGAACTCGTCATGCTCCAACTGCTGAAACAATGTGTCGATGTCCGGAGGTTGGGCATCAGCAAATGAACACAAGCCCAGAACCGTCAGCAAGTACGCAAGGCGATAGCGATTCATGTGTCCCACTCCGATGGATCGCATGCCATTGGACCTCGCCAATGCAAAGACTCGGCTGCTGACGCCTGGATTGGCAATCGGCGCCACATTCATGTGGCTCATTGTAGAACGTGCAACTTCGCGTCCACCAGCTTATCCTGGTGGTCCCGAGCCAGTCTAAGTCAGCCTTGCCAGGAGCCTGCCGTTGCTTCCCAACTCACTAGGACCACGTGTTGCGTTCGTCTTGGGCGTAGTGCTCGCCCTTCTAAGCGGCAGCCCTTCGGTTCGGGCCGAAACGCCCCACAACTTCAAGCGAGAGAACCTGGTTCCCTGGTGCATCGTCCCATTCGACGCGAAGAAACGCGGACCTGCCGAGCGAGCCGAGATGCTGATCGATCTTGGCCTCAAACGCTGCGCCTATGACTGGCGCGCGGAACACGTGCCGACGTTCGAGGAGGAGATCCTTCAATACAAAAATCACGGCATCGAGTTCTTCGCCTTCTGGGCGGTCCACGACGAGGCCTTCCGACTCTTCCAAAAGCACCATCTGCATCCACAGATCTGGCAAACGCTCGGAGATGGGAAGGGGGAGACGCACGAGCAGAAGGTAAAATCCGCCGCCGACGCCATGGCGCCGCTTGCCAGGCGAGCGCAAGAAATCGAGTGCAAGCTCGGGCTCTACAACCATGGCGGCTGGGGTGGCGAACCGAAGAATCTCGTCGCTGTCTGCAAGGAATTGCACGAGCGCGGCCTCAAGAACGTCGGCATCGTCTACAACTTTCACCACGGCCACAACCACATCGACGATTGGGCAGAATCGCTCGCACTGACGCAGCCGCATCTCCTGTGCTTGAACTTAAATGGCATGAATCGCGGCGCTCAGCCGAAGATCCTAGGCATTGGAAAGGGCGAGCACGAAGTCTCGATGATTCGCGAGATCATCAAGAGTGGATATGACGGTCCGATTGGAATTATCGACCATCGCGAACAGCTCGACGCCCGCGAGTCGCTCCAGGAAAACCTCGATGGACTGGCGTGGGTGCTTAAGGAGATTGAAAAACCGGGATCCGGCGGACCAAAGCCAAAGTCGCAAGCTTCGGCAGAAGCCGATATGCACGGCAAGTCGCAGGCAGCAAATAGTCTGGGACATTCGCACCACAAGAACCACACTGCTCACTCAGCAACCCGACATGCGAGCACGCCATCCGGAAGTGGCGTTGAGCCGCCGTACGACGCCAATCTTGTCGACCGTCTCGCCGCCGAAGCTCCACAGCGTGGTGATGCCCTCCGAGGAGCCGCCGTCTTTGCCGCGGCCAGGTCAGCCTGCCTTTCCTGCCATCGGGTGGGCGAACACGGCGGAACGGTTGGCCCGGAACTAACGACGATTGGCAAGCAGCGTGACCTGAATCACTTGATTGAGTCGCTCTTTTGGCCGAAACGAGAAGTGAAGCCGGAATATAAGATCTGGCAGTTTCTCACGGCGGACGGTGAATCGCTCTCTGGCTTTCTCACTGCGGAAGATGACACGAAAGTCGTCATCCGCGAACTCGCCACCGGAAAAGCGCGTGATTTGCCACGCGATGGCATTGAAGCCCGGCGCAGCGGCAGCACACCGATGCCCGACGGCCTGGTCGCCGCGCTTTCACGCCAGCAACAGCTCGATCTGATCCGCTTTCTCTCTGAGCTCGGCACGTCGTCCGTCGAAAGAATCACCGCCTTCGACAAGACGCTTGCGGAGGCCCAGGCGCACGGCCCGGCAACGTTTCCCATCGTGAAGAAACCGTTTGAACCACAGGCGTGGACCAATTCAGGGCACTCCGTGAATCGAGAGCGGATCTACGACTTTTATACGAAGCAGGCCGAGCACTTCCGCACCCACTCGCCCGGCGCTCATCTGCTCATGGACTTCCCTGGACTCGACGGCCCGAACGCAGGGCATTGGGGACTTCAGAACGAGCAGTCCTGGTCAGATGATCGCTGGAACAAAACGGACCTCGGCACGCTCCTGGCCGGCGTGTTCCGAGCGGACAAGCGAACCGTACCGCGTGGCGTCTGCGTTCGGCTGGGAGAGCAGGGGGAGGTCTCCGCCTGTTTCAATCCGGACACCCTGACTTACGATGCGGTCTGGTCAGGCGATTTCCTCCAATTCTCAGCGGTCCGGCATGGCTTCATGGATGCTGTGCGACCAGCCGGTCCGTTGCAAGCGACGCCCGCGGGAAAGAAGCCGGAAGAGCCCTTTCAGTACCACGGCTTTTATCGCTATGGGCGACGCGTTGTCTTCGCCTACAGAATCGGCGATGTGGAGTATCTCGATGCTCCTTGGGTCGACGAAGGAAAATTCACTCGCGAAGTTGCGCCTCGCGAGAATCACTCACTGAAAAACGCCGTTTTAGGGGGTGAACGGCAATGGCCGGAATCAATCGAAACGGACATTCGCCCGGGCGCAGGCCGGCCGTATGCGATCGACACGATCGAGCTGCCTTGGAACAACCCATGGAAGGCGCTGCTGTTCTGCAGCGGCCACGACTTTCTCCCCGACGGCAGCGCACTGGTCTGTACGATGCAAGGAGATGTATGGCGGGTCGAAGGGCTTAACGGTCCCGAGGAACAAGCAGGAAAAGTCCGCTGGACCCGTTTCGCCGCGGGTTTGCATCAGCCGCTCGGGCTGCTCGTCGATGGCGATTCGATCTTCGTCCAGTGCCGGGATCAGCTCAC
This sequence comes from Planctomycetota bacterium, assembly GCA_023430365.1. Taxonomy (GTDB): domain Bacteria; phylum Planctomycetota; class Planctomycetia; order Pirellulales; family Pirellulaceae; genus JAEZAS01. Next base: position 11,935 of record JAEZAS010000515.1, on the reverse strand, counting down.
TCGACTTCGCGAGATCAACGGCGATGGTGAGGCCGACTTCTACGAGTGCTTCAGCAACGCCTTCGAAACGTCGCCGGCGGGGCATGACTATATCTGTGGCCTGGAGCGGGATCGGAACGGCAACTTCTACACCGTCTCGGGCAATCAGGGACTCGTGCGAATCTCTTCCGACGGGAAGCGGGCTGATGTACTGGCAACCGGGTTTCGCAATCCCGACGGTCTGGGGCTTTATCCGGACGGTGTGGTCACGGTTCCATGTTCGGAGGGTGAGTGGACGCCAGCGTCGATGATCTGTGCGGTTCGCCCGCCGACGCTCCAAAGTGATGCCGCGTCAAGCCAAACGCCCCATTTCGGCTATCGCGGCCCTAAGAACAATCAACCACCCGAGCTACCGCTCGCTTATCTTCCCCGCGGACTCGACAATTCCAGCGGCGGCCAGACCTTGGTGTCCAGCAATCGCTGGGGACCGCTCCAAGGCCAGATGATCCATCTCTCGTTCGGTGCCTGTTCACACTTTCTGGTGCTACGCGAGGAGATCGACGGCCAATTGCAAGGCGCTGTGGTTCCACTCGCCGGTGATTTTCTATCGGGAGTGCATCGGGGGCGCTTCAATCCTCAGGACGGACAGCTCTATGTTACCGGCATGAACGGCTGGGGCTCGTACGCGTCGCAGGACGGCTGCTTTCAGCGGATTCGCTACACGGGCGACCGCGTGCAACTTCCAGTTGGTTTTCATGTGCACGAGAATGGCCTGCGGATTCAGTTCAGCGAGCCAATCGACGCCAAGACCGCGGAGGACGTCCGGAACCATTTCGCCCAGTGCTGGAACTACCGCTACAGCGCCGCTTATGGGTCTCCGGAGCTCTCCACGTCTCATCCGGGCGTCCGCGGTCACGATCGCGTTACGATTGCCGCCGCTCATGTGCTTGAAGAAGGCAAAACTTTATTCCTGGAATTGCCCGATCTTCAGCCGGTGAACCAGTTGCACCTGCGCCTCCGCCTCGCAGCGAACGAGACAAGCGAATTGTTCGTTACCGTCCACAAACTCGGCCCGCCCTTCGAGACATTCTCCGGCTACACGCATCGGCCCAAAGTGATTGCCTCCCATCCGCTCTTGGTCGACATGGCGCTCAATGCACGGCGGACACCCAATCCCTGGAGCAAAGCCGTCCATGGAGCGAGGGAAATTACGATTGAAACCGGAAAGAATCTCACGTTTGCCACCACAGAACTTCGTGTCCGCGCCGGTGAACCACTGAAGCTTACGCTCAGCAATCCGGACGTAGTGCCGCACAACTGGGCCCTGGTTCGTCCCGGACAACTAGAAGCGATCGGCAACGAGGCCAACCGGCTCATCACCGATCCCGAAGCCTTGGCACGGCATTATATCCCGCGGTCGGAGAGCGTTCTTGCCTACACCGACATCGTGCCTCCCGGGGAGCGTTTCACGATTCACTTCCACGCGCCGAAGCAGCCGGGTCGTTATCCGTTCCTCTGCACGTTCCCCGGCCACTGGCAGGTTATGAACGGCACACTGATCGTAGAATAGCGGCTATTCGTTGCGCTCGGCGTTGTACTCGCCCAAGCCCTCGTCAGCAGGCAAATGATCCTGCAAGCGAAACGCCGGCCGATCGTGTGAGTTCACGAAAGCGGCAATGTCCAGAGCTTCCTGGTCTTCGAGGTTGGTGTCGTCCAGCGGCATGGCTACTTTCAACCAACTGGCTAGTTGGCCGACGTTGGAAAGCCCCGCCCCGCTATTGTAGGAGCGAGGGCCCCACACGGGCGGATTCTCATCATCTCCCTCGCCGTCCGCCCCATGACAATCTGCACATCGCTCCGCATACAAGACTTTGCCACGGGCAGCGTCCGCGGGCTTCAGCTTCGTTAGCTCTAAGCGAGGCACAGCGTTGGGGCCGTGCGGACTCTTGCCATTCATGGCCAGACCCTCTCCCTGTGAGAGCCAGGTGATATATGCCGTAATCGCCACCGAGGGCTTGCTTCCGAGCGGAGGCCGCATTCCGTGGCAGCTACGCATGAAGCAGTTGAGCACCCGATCCTCGAGCGTGATGACCCGTTTTTCGCGAGGCGACCAGGCCGGGTAAGCGGTCGCGACTCCGAGAAACGTCGCCGCCCGTGGATCCGTTCCGTTCTTCAGGTGGCAAGACGTGCAGTTGAGAGCGTTGCCAACGTAAGGGCGAGTCAACTCATGGTTTGATGTTCGTTCAACCAGCGTTTCACCCAGCCGAATCGTGTCGCCGAGCGGCCCCTCCGGAATGGTTCGCTGATTCTTCGGTTCGTTTCCAATCGCATCGGGGGGAGTGGCCAGCAGGCCTGCGAGTAGACCGCCCGAAAACACCACAACGACGACCGCAATCAAGTCACTTCTTGACATCGACGAATTCTCCCGCCGGTTCCCCTTGGCCCGAACCAGAATTCTAGAGTCCTCCAGCAATCGGACAGGGCGGAATAACCGCATTTCCGGCAGGTTTGAGTCGGCGATTACTGTCCTTCCGAGACGCGTTTGGATGTATCGGCTGGTTCGGCCCCTTCGAATTCCTTCCGCCGCCATGCCACCGACACGGGATACACTTCTCGGCGGAGCCGATTGATGCCCCCCAGTGGCCGATGCTCAGCCAGAGCATGCCACACGTTGAACGACAATTGCTGACAGATTGCCATCTGCTCGGGCGTGTTGATTTCCTGTCGCGGCAAGAGGAGCAGAGCCACCGTGCGATACGGAGATTCGCTCTCCGGCCAGGCAACGGTGGCGTCTTCCACAGGCATCGTTTCCGGGGAAGTGCGCAGTTGCACCTGAAACTCGAACAGCAAATGCTGCGATCGTAGCGTCTGCTCAAGAAGCAATCGTAGTGCGTCAGGATCGGTTCCCAACCGGGTGACCAGATCGAGAATCGAGGTCGGCAATTCTCCCGTCGGGCGGACGCGGTACTTGGCCACGTAATTGCCGAAGCGGATCGGCGTCATGCTGTAGTAGGTGTGAGCGGCCGGATGAGTCGGCAGATGACCAGCAATCTGCAAAGCCGTCAACGCCTCGCGCCAATGCCAGTTCAGCGGATTCCAGTCACCACGCGTGAGGGCGTCGCGCACCGCCGTCAGCCGGTCATCCTTGCCCGAAGCGAGCACCTGCTCGAGTCGCAGAAAGTCCTTTACATTGGCTGCGAAGAACACCGGATGATTGACCAGAATGAAATCCTGGGTCGGAGCGTCATTGTCATCAGCTTCGAGGCGTTTACCCTCCACCTCGAATACCTTGAGCGCCAGTCCCCGACCGTCGGGAATTACATCCGGCTGAGGCTGGGGCGCCGAGTTGGAGAACCGCACGACCGCCGAGTAAGTCCGGTCGGCAGCAAACAGCCCCTGAGCAAGTTCCGCAGGGAGATTGGGCAGCACCCGGAATTCGCCCGTCGCACAGCCGTGCGTCTTGACGTGAACATCGCCGCGACGCCGATCGCTTGCATCGCGCGCACCCTCCAGAATCTTGCGTAGCACAGCGACCGACTCGCGAATATCGTCTGCCTCATCGCTCGGGACAATCTCCACGTTGTCGGCGTACGGTATTGGCTCGTACTTGTTCATATTCGCCTCCAGTGCTGCGTCTTCACGGGCGTACACTCAATATTGCCAGTTTAAACGATTGCGAAGCGCGGGACCGCAGCCCGTTACAGCTGCGAAGGAGGCATGGCTGGGTTCCTATTGGAGCTTTAGCGCTTCGCAGAGGGGTACGATTGCCGATGACGAACGGGTTAGTTGCGAGAGCGTAACGCGGGCCAAGGCGGTCTCCGTGGCGGCATACGCCTTATCCAGTTCTTTGTGCAACGGACAGAGGCTCGTGTGCGAAGAAATTCCCAGCGGGCATTCTCGGATGCGTTCCAAGGGCGCCACTGCGTTCACCACATCGAGAATTGTGACTTCATTGGCAGCCAGCGCCAGGGAGTAGCCGCCTCCGGGGCCCGGCTGGGAGCGAACCAGCCCGTGGCGCACGAGGTCTTGCAGCACCTTATGCAAATACCGGCGGGGCACTTTGGTGACCTCCGCCAGTTGGTCCGCCGATTCAGCTTTGCCCGGCTCACGGGCCAATAGGACCACGGCCCGCAGGGCATATTCACTTGTCTTGGACAGCATAGATTCCTCGAAAAACGGCTTCGTCGAATTCTACACCTTGACGTGCACAATTCAACGGATATAGTTGGACTCAAGCACGGCGAGGGCGGAGCAGATGCGTACGCCGTCTCGCCCCATGTCCGGTCGGTTTGCCGCAACCGCCCGCAAATCCTCTCCCACCTTTCGCTTCTCCACGAGGCTCTCATGCTCAGCCCTAAGACAATCGAAATTGTCAAAGCCACCGCTCCCGCCGTTGCCCCGCACGCCGAAACGATCACACGGCGGTTCTATTCGCTCATGTTTTCCGGAAATCCGGAAGTAAAGGCCTACTTCAATCAGGCCCACCAGCATTCCGGCGGACAACAGAAGGCCTTGGCCGGCGCCATCTGCGCCTATGCGGCCAATATCGACAATCTGGCTGCCTTGGGCCCAGCCGTGGAACTGATCGCCCAAAAGCACTGCTCATTGGGCATTCAACCGGAACATTACCCGATCGTCGGCAAGCACTTGCTCGTTGCGATCAAGGACGTGCTCGGCGAAGCGGCCACCGACGAGGTGATTGCCGCTTGGGGCGAAGCCTATGGATTGCTCGCCAAGGTGTTTATCGACCGCGAGGCCGAAATCTATCGCGAGCAGGCGGCTGCCGACGGTGGCTGGAATGGCTATCGCGACTTCGTTGTGGATCGCAAGGTCGTCGAAAGCGAAATTGTCACATCGTTCTACCTGCGTCCTGCCGACGGCGGCTCTCTCCCGTCGTTCAAGCCGGGCCAATACATCACGGTAAAGATCGATCACCCGGCTACTCCCACCTCGCCGAGAAACTACAGCCTTTCCGACCGCCCTGGCGTCGGCCACTATCGGATCAGCGTCAAGCGAGAACCCAGCCTGACCGCAGGGGCCCCCGCCGGGTTGATTTCGAACTACCTGCATGACGACGTTCAGGTAGGCGACACTCTGCAGATTGGGCCGCCGTGCGGTGAATTTGTCCTCGAGCCACAGTCGGTTGGGCAACGACCGATCGTACTGATCGCGGGCGGCATTGGCGTCACCCCACTCCTTTCGATGCTCAAAAGCCTCGCTCAGCACCGCGTCTCAGCTCCGGTGTACTTCATCCACGGGGCTCGCAACGGAAGCCACCACGCTCTGGCCGACGAGATTCGCAGCGCCGCCGCGGACTTGCCGAACGTCCAGACGCACTTCCGTTACGACGCCCCCTCCGACGAAGACGTCCGCGAGGGACGTTGCGATAGCGCTGGCTTCATCGATGTGAAGCTGCTCCGAGAACTGCTGCCCAGCCACGATGCCGACTTCTACTTCTGCGGTCCCAAGGCCTTCATGTCGGGCCTGTACCACGGCCTGAAAGGCTGGGGCGTGGACGAGTCGCAAATCCACTTCGAGTTCTTCGGCCCGAGGCAGGACATCACGGCTCCGATGGAAGGGGTTTTGAAGCAGAGCGCGTAGTACACCGGCCATACACCAATGGGTTCAATGGGCTGAGGGCCATGCAGGTCCTCAGCCTGTTTCCGGTCGGCCCGGTTCAGACACGAGCCCCTGTCTGGCAAACCAGCGTGTACTTACGTGGCGACAAGTTCCTGAGAACGGCATTTTCCTTTCGAAAGCTAACCCATGGCCATTCCACACCTGAAGCCCGCTGAAGTCGCCGATCTTCGGCCGTTGGGCGCCGCAATCGCAGAAACACGGACCCACACGCTCGTCAAAACGCCGACCCTGGAAGTGATTCGACTCGTCCTTCCCGCCGGAAAGACATTGCCGTCCCACAAAGCGCCGGGCGAGATCACCGTGCAGTGCCTGGAAGGGAAAGTTGAGTTTTCCGTCGAGGATTCTCCTCGCGAACTGACCGCAGGGGCCTTACTCTACCTGGAAGCAAACGTGCCTCATGCAGTTCGCGCCATAGACGACTCGAGCGTGCTTGTGACGTTGCTGCTTCCGCCCAAAGGTTAGAGCAAGGGTCCGTTCGCAGGAGGACGCTCATGTACTATCTCTACGGCAGCAAGAGGAACGTCGACCGCCGCCTCGTCGGAACATTCGGCTCCGAGCAACAGCTACTCGCGTATGCCCGCTGGGCGACGCTGCAGGATTTTGGCGACCGGCGAGGAAAGTTCGAGCAGGGGAGCGTCCTCGCCAGCTACGACGCCTGGGAGCAGTCGCAGGGGCCGCTCACGGACGAATCGCCCGAGAGCGTGCCCTACAATCCGACGCCATCGATGCTCTGACCGTCGCAGGGGCTTTCGACCTTTGTCGGCCAAGCTCTAAGCCTTGAGCACATCACGAGCGACTCGCAGCATGTTCTGTCCTAAAATTTTGCGAATGTCCTCGTCGGAATAGCCACGCTGGACCAGACCAACCGTAAACAACGGCCAATTGGTCCAAGCCAGCGACTTTTCTCCTGGGAAGCGCTTTCCAAGTGCTCCGTCCGGCCACAGCGCCTCGTAGCGCGTACGCCGTTTTCCCCGCCCCGGCACTTTTCGGTTCTCTGCCGCCGCGTTACTGGAGGTGTAGGCGATGTCGGTTCCAATGCCGACGCTCTCGACTCCGAACCGCTTGGCCACATAGTCGATGTGGTCGAGCATCGCTGGAATGTCTCCGTTGCCGCCGAGGAAGTTCGGAATACAACAGATGCCGATCATTCCGCCGCCATCGATGATCGCCTTGATCACTTCCACCGGCTTCGCACGAATGTGATGATTGACGGCGTCGCAGGCGGTGTGGCTTGCGACAATCGGTTTGGTGGATACCTGGGCCGCTTCCAGGCTTGTCCGCCAGCCGCTATGCGCCACGTCGACGATCACACCTACCCGATTCATCTCAGCCACCGCCAGTCGCCCCAGATCGCTTAGCCCCCCGTTGGCAGGCTCGGCGCAGCCATCCCCCAGCAGATTGCGGCGATTGTAGGTCACGTGCATCATGCGAATGCCGAGCTGATAAAACAGCCGCACGTACTGCAGTTCCTCAGGCGCCGACTCAAATTCTCCAGCGAGTGGCACCCCATTGCCGGTGAAGTACAAGCAGTGCCGAGCGTCCTTCTTGGCCCGTTCAATGTCGTCCGGTTTTACCGCCTTGAACAAAAAGTCTCGCAGGTGATCGGTCAAATAGGTAAACCGACCGAGTCGCTTCAGTAGTCGCTCTGGGTTTTGTCCCTCTTCGCCAGCGTTCTGAAAAATGCAGGTCACGCCGGCGGCTTCCCAGGCCATTTCGAACTCTTGGCGCTCTCGAGAATCGACCACGCAGCGGGTCATGCCCATATCTTCGCGCAGGTCCTGCAGTTCCTGATCGGAGGCTCCTTCCGCGGTTGCGCGCGCGAGCACATCGCCGTCGACGGCACAGCGAGGTGAGAACCCATAGGTGTCGAACACGAGTGATTCGCGATGCAACCCGAGGCCACGTTCGAGCTCAATCGCGCTGGGCTTCAATGCACTGAGCCCCGCCTTCCAGGCTTCATCGATTACTTCGTTGTACTTGGGCCTTTCAGCAGCCTTGCTCCGGCGCTGCGGCAACGTCGAAGCCGCAACCATGGCAGTTCCCAGGGCGGCCGTCTTGAGGAGTTTCCGTCGAGAGAGAGTGATAGGCATAGTTCGTGAAAGGGTAGGGCGGTGAATGATGGAGTCGCACGTTTGTCCGTATCGAACGAGGTCCCGCCCCGTTTTGGCCACGGATACTTTCCCCGCAAAGCATCTACCGAGATTGATGCGATCGGTCGACCTGATTATAACCACGACTATGAAATCGGTACCCCTGCGAAGCTCCGTTTCGTTTTTGGTTTTCGCGCTCATGCCGATGTTCGCTCTAGCGGCGGACGAATCGTTCTATGAGAGCGATGTCCGACCTATTCTCAAAGCTCATTGCTTTCACTGCCACGGCGAGGAAGAGGAGCATCAGGGCAACCTCGATCTGCGATTGGTGCGGACGATGCTCTCTGGCGGTGACAGCGGTCCTGCCATCGCTCCCGGGAAGCCCGATGAAAGCCTCCTGCTCCAGCAGATCTCGCAGGACGATATGCCGCCCGGCGAGAAGAAGCTAAGTGCCGCCGAAAAGCAGAAAATTCGGGCTTGGCTTGAACAGGGAGCGCGCACGCGTCGACCAGAGCCCGAGAACGCCTCTCTCGCGCTCGACTGGACCGAGGAAGAGCGAAGTTTCTGGTCGTTCCAACCGGTGAAGCGAGCAGGGCTACCGGCCGTCGCGGATTCCACTGCACTCAACTCACCCGTTGACGCATTTCTCCTGGCACGGCTCGAAGCGGAGTCCCTTACATTCTCGCCAGAGACCGATCGCCGGACTCTCATTCGCCGCTTGTCCTTCGATTTGCTCGGACTTCCGCCAACCCCAGAGCAGATCGAGGAATTCGTCAACGACCCGGCGCCTGATGCGCTTGAGCGACTGGTTGATCGGATGCAGGCGTCGCCGGCTTTTGGTGAGCGTTGGGCGCGGCATTGGCTCGATGTGGCTGGCTATGCGGACAGCGATGGCTACACGGACAAGGACACTCCGCGTCCCTGGGCGTTTCGTTATCGGGACTACGTCATACGCTCGTTTAGTTCCGACAAACCGCTCGATCGATTCATCGTCGAACAACTTGCGGGCGATGAGTTGGCGCCTCAACCGTACGCCGATCTCAGTCCGGAGCAAGCCGACGCATTGGCAGCGACCGGTTTCCTGCGCATGGCGCCAGATGGTACGGGCGATGGATCAGTCGACCAAAAAGTCGCGCGCAACGATGTGGTTGCGGAAACTCTGAAAATTGTCTCTTCGTCTCTGCTGGGACTGACCGTCGGTTGTGCACAGTGCCATAGCCATCGTTACGATCCCATCTCGCACGAAGATTATTTCCGCCTGCGGGCTATCTTTGAGCCAGCTCTCGACTGGAAGGCCTGGCGGCCTCCATCCGCCCGTCTCGTCAATTTGTGGACGCCCGCAGAACGGGAGCAGGCGAGCAAGGTTGACGCCGAGCTGAAGCGGATCGAAGAGCAACGACTCGCGGAACTTGATCAGATCGTAGCGGAGATCTTCGAGAAGAAGGTCGCCGAACTGCCGGAGGATCAACAGCAATTTGCTCGGGACGCTAAGGCAACTCCGGCTGACAAACGTACCGACGAACAGAAGCAGATTCTGAAGGATCACCCCAGCCTGAATGTGAGTCGTGGCAGCGCCTACCTATACGACCGGAAGCGCTTGGACCAGTTCAACAAGCAGTACGAAAAACTCACCGCCGAAGAGAAAGCCAAGAAGCCCGAGCCACAGTTCGTCGCTTGCCTCACGGAAGTACCCGGAAAGATCCCGGAGACCCATCTCTTCTATCGGGGCGATTTCAATCAACCCCGGCAGGTGATCAAGCCGGGCGACCTCAGCGTGCTCGGTGAGCGTGCGGCAGATGTTCCTGAGGATGATCCACAACTTCCGACCAGCGGGCGCCGCCTGGCCTACGCGAGACAGTTGACGAGCGGCCAGCACCCGCTCGTCCCGCGCGTCCTGGTCAACCGAATCTGGTTGCATCATTTCGGCCGTGGATTAGTGGCGACTCCCTCTGATTTCGGCATATTGGGAGAGCGCCCCAGCCATCCCGAACTGCTGGACTGGCTGGCCGACGAACTGGTGACAACCGGCTGGAGCATGAAGCGTCTGCAGCGGCATATTGTTACGTCGACGGCTTACCGACAAACCTCGCGGCGCACCGATGCTTTGCAGGAAAAAGATCCGGAGAATCGCCTGCTCGGGCGAATGTCGCTGCGTCGCCTCGAGGCGGAAGCGATTCGGGACTCAATCCTGACCGTCAGCGGCCAGCTTCAGCCCACGCGGTTCGGCCCGCCAGCCGACGTGAACCCGGACGAAGTCGGTCAGGTGATCATCGGCAAGGCGACGCGCGACGGCAACGGCATTCTCGTCGCGAAAGCCGACAACAGCCCGGAACAATTCCGCCGCAGTATCTACGTGCAAGTTCGCCGATCCATGCCTCTCGGGATGTTGGAACCATTCGACTTTCCGTCGGCGGTACCCAACTGCGAGTTGCGCACTTCATCGACCGTAGCGCCCCAAGCCTTGCTGATGATGAACAGCGACTTCGTCATTCAACAAGCCGAGCGATTTGCGCAGCGGATCGTCGCTGAAGTAGGCGAAGATCCTGCAGCGCAGATCAAGCGGGCATACGAATTGGCCTTCGGCGCCGCTCCCAGCGATGGGGAGTTGGCCAGTGCCCTGGGATTCGTGAAAGACCAACAGGTGATTCTTAGCAGTCGCCCCACCAACGACAAAACTCCGGCTCCTCTCCCGCCGAACCAGCAAGCGCTGGCCACTCTGTGCCATGCGCTACTTTCCTCGAACCGGTTCCTCTATCTGGACTGAGCCATGCCGAAGTTCGCCTGCTCCTCGCGCCGTCATTTTCTGGCCAGCCAGTCGTTCGGGCTCACGTCGCTCGCTCTCGCCTGGCTATTGAAGGCGGATCGCGCGTCGGCGGAGCCCGCCAAGCCGAGTTTCGAGAAGCCGCAGTTTGATCTGCAGCCGAAAGCTCCGCTGCATGCTCCTCAGGCGACTGCCATGATCTCGATGTTCATGCAGGGGGGGCCGAGTCATATCGACATGTTCGATCCCAAGCCCGAAGTGACGAAGCGTCACATGCAGAACTTCACGGGCGAGATCAAGTTCGATAACGCCGCTGAGTCGAGCTCAAAGCTGTTTGGCAGCCCCTGGAAGTTCTCGCCGCAGGGAGAATGCGGCATGGAACTCAGCGAATTGGTTCCCCATCTGGGCGAAATCGCCGACGATGTCACCCTGATTCGTTCGATGCACACGGGGGTGAACAACCACGGGCAGTCCATCAACGCCATGCACAACGGCCGCAATATCGGCGGACGACCGTGTCTTGGATCATGGCTGACCTACGGCCTCGGCAGCGAGAGTCAGGACCTGCCAGCCTTCGTCGTGCTGACCGATCCAGGCGGATTGCCAGTTCTGGGGACCGAGAACTGGTCGCAAGGCTGGCTGCCGTCACTGTACCAGGGAACCGTGGTCCGTCCTCGAGAGCCACGCATCCTGAACCTGGAACCGCCAGCGCGTCTCGCGGGCCAGCCGCAGGAGCGTTATCTCGCTTATCTGCAGCAGTTGAATCGGACGCATCTGGAAAGTCATCCTGATGAGACCGACCTGGCGGCCCGGATTGCCAGCTACGAACTTGCCGCCCGAATGCAGACGGTTGCTAAAGAAGCGCTCGACCTTTCGCAAGAGTCGGCCGCGACCCACAAGCTCTACGGTCTGGACGACGAGGCAACGCGGGAGTTTGGCGAGCGCTGCCTGATCGCCCGGCGACTCGTCGAACGTGGGGTGCGTTTTGTGCAAATTTACTCCCGCACCCAGGAGTGGGATCACCACGGCAACATCGTCAAGAGCTTGCCGAAGGCTTGCTTGAAAACCGACAAGCCGTCCGCCGCTCTCGTGCGAGATTTGAAACAGCGTGGATTGCTCGATACGACGCTCGTCCATTGGGGGGGCGAAATGGGGCGCCTCCCCGTGATCCAGAACGAGAAAAATATCGGCCGGGACCACAACACCTATGGCTTTAGCATGTGGCTCGCCGGTGGCGGCGTTCGCGGAGGGTATGTGCATGGCGCCACGGATGAATTCGGACACCATGCAGTCGCCGACGTGGTCAACCACTACGACTATCACGCGACACTGCTGCACCTCTTCGGACTAGAAGCGGAAGCGCTGAAGTTCACTCGGCCTACGGGCGTCGGAACCCTGCTCGACGGTCAGCCGGGAAAAATCGTCAACGCTCTGCTCAAACGGCCGCCCGTCTAAACGCTCGTCG
>JAEZAS010000496.1 GCA_023430365.1 Planctomycetota bacterium | reverse complement strand
TTGCAGAAGCCAGTCGAATGTGGCTGATGGCGGGGGGCGAAGTCGAGCGAGCCCGGGATCGGGCCGCGAAGGCGGAGCAAGCCATGGCCGCCTACCAGGCTCGCTTCGGACGAGCGCCGAGCACCTCGGACGCCGTCGGCCAGAACTACACGGGCGCCTTGAAGGCGTACGCTGCAGCGGAGAAGAAGCTGGACGACGCCCGCGTCAAGCTGGAAGAGGCGGCGACCCAGCTCGGACTTACCAGCTCTCTCTTGCAACCCGCCCAGTTTTAGCGGCCACACATCGAGGTCGGACGCACGAGCACTGCCGTTCCCGGTACAATGCAGCCGAGTCGTGATTTTCTCACGGCTCGGCTTTTTTCGTGAGGAGGCAGACGCGTGATCATTGGAGTGCCGCGCGAAATCAAACGCGACGAATACCGCGTCGCCATGCTGCCGGTCGGCGTTGAGGAGTTGACCAACCTCGGCCATACGGTGCTGATCGAGGCCGGCGCCGGCCTGGGTTCGGGACTGCACGATTCTGAGTATCAGGGTGTTGGCGGCAAGCTGGTCCAGACAGCCGCAGAGGTCTATGGCCAGGCCGACCTGATCGTGAAGGTCAAGGAACCGCTGGAGCCCGAGTGGCCGCTGATTCGAGCCGGTCAGGCCATCTTCACGTACTTTCATTTTGCCGCAAGTCGCGATCTAACGACCGCGATGCTCGATTCCGGCAGCATCAGCATGGCGTATGAAACGCTGCGTGATCCGCAGGGACGCCTCCCATTGCTCACACCCATGAGTGAAGTCGCCGGGCGGATGAGCATCCAGGAAGGGGCCAAGTACCTGGAACGCCCCCAGATGGGCCGCGGAATTTTGCTGGCTGGCGTGCCAGGCGTAGCTCCGGCCCACGTCACCGTTCTCGGCGGAGGCATTGTGGGAGCCAACGCAGCCAAAATCGCCGCAGGCTTTCAAGCCGACGTTACGATCCTCGACGTCAACATGGACCGCCTGCGGTATCTCGACGACATCATGCCGCCGAATGTGAACGTCCTCTACAGCGACCGCCACACCATTCGCAACGAGCTTCGCCTGGCCGATCTCGTAATCGGCGCGGTGCTGATTCCCGGAGCCAAGGCGCCTCGCCTGGTCAGTCGGCAGGACCTGAAGCTGATGAAGCCGGGCAGCGTCATTATCGACGTCGCCATCGATCAAGGCGGCTGTATCGAAACCAGCCGGCCGACGTCGCATAGTGATCCGGTCTACTTGGAGGAGGACGTTCTGCACTATTGTGTTACGAACATGCCGGGCGCCGTCGGCCGCACGAGCACCTTCGCCCTGTGCAACGTCACCTTGCCTTGGATTCTGCGAATCGCGGAGCAAGGCGTCGACGCCGCCTGCCGGGAATCGCCAGCCTTGGCTTCGGCCGTGAATATCGATCGCGGACGGGTCACCAATGAGGCGGTGGCCAGGACTTTTGACTTGAACTACGAACCCTACCTCTAACGCCCATACATTGCCGCTCTGCGTTTCCTATGTCACAGAAATTAGAAACCCTCCGCTGGATCGGCGACGAGCGCGGCCAGCTCGTGCTCATCGATCAGACTCGCCTGCCCGTCGAACTCCACGAACTGATCTGTTCGGACGTCGAGACCGCTTGGGAAGCGATTAAGAACCTTCGGGTCCGCGGGGCTCCGGCAATTGGGATTGCTGCCGCGTATGGCGTCGTGATTGGCTTGCAGACGCACGAAGCTTCCCGGAGCGAGGACGCGTTTTATGCCCGCTTGAACGAGGTCGTCGACTATCTCGCGGCCAGCAGGCCCACCGCGGTGAATCTCTTCTGGGCACTCGACCGAATGCGAGCACTGGCGGAATCGCTTCGCGGAAAGGCCTCGCCGCATGATATCCATCGCGCGCTACTAGCGGAGGCGAAGGAAATCCACGAGGAAGATCGGCGGATGTGCCACGCCATCGGCCGGTACGGGGCTGCGCTGCTCGGCGACAACTCGGGAGTCCTCACGCATTGCAACGCCGGTGGCCTGGCGACAGCCGAGTATGGCACCGCCCTCTCCGCGTTCTTCACCGCTCAGGACCAGGGGAAGTCGCTGCATGTGTTTGTCGACGAGACCCGTCCTCTCCTGCAAGGAGCCCGATTAACGGCTTGGGAACTGGCTCAGCGCGGCATCCGAGCGACGCTTATTTGCGACTCGATGGCCGCCCAGGTGATGCGCGAAGGCAAGGTGCAGGCCGTGATGGTCGGGGCGGATCGCATCGCCGCCAATGGCGACACCGCGAACAAGATCGGCACCTATTCGGTCGCCTGCCTCGCGGCGGCACATGGCATTCCGTTCTATGTGGCGGCGCCAACGTCGACGTTTGACCTTTCGATTTCTAGCGGCGACCAAATTCCGATTGAAGAGCGAGCCGGCGTGGAGATTACGCACGGCTTCGGCCGGCAGACGGCGCCCGAGGGGATCGAGGTCTATAACCCCGCGTTTGATGTCACGCCGGCCCGGCTGATCAAGGCGATCGTCACCGAACGGGGCGTGATCGAACCGGTCAGCGAAGAGCGGATTCGCCAGGTTGTGGGTTCCGAGTCGATCGCTCAAGCCTAGTTCGTCACCGCGTCGCTTCCCTGTTCGCTGATCGCTTGCCTCTGCTTGATGATCTCCAAGAGGAACAGCCGGCGGATGGCGTCGTAGCCACGGTCGTTGGGATCCTCGAGATTGAACAGATACCAGTAGTGCGGATCGCGGGAGCGATAGTGCTTCGACCAAAACTTTCGGCAATGGACGCCATGGCCGAGAAACTCAGCATGCATGGGCACGACGTGCACCGAAGCGTGCCTGGCCGCCGCTGCTCTTAGGGCCTTGTTGTACGCCGTGTGCACCGCGATGCAGTCGGGCCACGGCGGCAAATAGGCCGACTCCGGGTTTCCGTAGCCATCCGATGGGTCGTAGATGTCGGCGATGAAGATCAGGCAGCCGCCAGGAAAGCGCTGCTCAACGAGCGAAAACATTTGATCGAGCCGGGCCTCGTAGTTGGCAATCCAAGGCTGGGCCTGTTGCAAGGTGCAGCCATACATGGCGCCTTCGCGAGGCGGAGTTTGGCCGTACCAGTGAATCAGATCGTTGCCGCCGCTCGTCATTACGACGATTCCGAAGACGTCGTCGGGTTGCTTGGGCAGCTTGTCCTCGATGTGATCGACGTGTTGCAGCGAATTGCTTCCCGAGAGTGATAGGTTTTGGGCCTCGAGTCCCGGCAGGACACGAGACAGGCAACGACCTTGCATGTCGTGGAATTCCTCCGGCGGGTTGGTCACGAGGCGATCGAAATAGGACAGCCCAGGAGAAGCTCCGAAACCGGCGGTCACGCTGTCTCCCAGTCCTACGAAGAGCACCTTGCGATCGGTCCAGGGCTCGGCAAACGCTTCTGCGGGAACGCTGGGACCGGCTGGGCCGCTTCCCATGGGCAGATACAGGTAGAAGTGCACGTAGCCCGCAGCCGCGACGAGCAGCAGGCCGCCGATGGCCAACAGCAGGAGCAACCGGCGTTTGCGGTGAAATCGCCCGCTGGTCTTAGCATCCGGGGCCGATTGTGTAGCGAGAGCGGTCACGATGGCCCCCAGTGCGCCAGCCGGGCGAGGTTTGGTATTCTGTGAGAAGAGAATGGAAGAGCACCTGCAGATTAAACAGGGGCGACTCTCCAAGCAAATCCCGCCCGGAGGTTCTTACTCGTGTCCAACGTCGACGAACTCTATAAACAGTCCGAGCAACTCCGCCGCGAAGGAAAGCACGAGGAAGCCATCGCGAAGTTGCAGGAATTGCAACAGGAAGATGCAAACCACGTCCTGTCGCACCTCGCGCTGGCCGTGCTGCTGGGCAAAGTGAACCGGCATCCGGAGGCCGTTCAACACGCCGAGAAGGCCGTCCAGCTTGAGCCGAGCGACACGTTCAACTGGACGGCGCTGAGCGTCACCTACCAGCGAGCGTTTGAAGGAACTCAAGACCGCCAGTTCATTTACAAGGCCGAAGAGGCGAAGGCGCGGGCCGCTCAAATGCAGTTCCAGGGCTGATTGTCGTAACAAATTTGCCCGTCCTGCGCCTGGCTCAACGGGTTGTCGGCATTGCGATTGCAGCCTGTATCGCCTGCAGGCCTGTCGTGCTAAAGTGCGCAGCCACTCAGACGCTCCACCGGACCGAGCGGCCTGAATCATCCCACCTCAAAGGAAGTCCTATGTTTCGCCCCGTCTTTGCCGCTTTGGCGCTAGGTACCCTCATGATTCCGTCCATCTCTGCTGGCCAAGAGAATGCTCCTCGCGGACAAGCGAAACCGGAGCTGAAGTCCGTCACGCAGCAAGCCAGCTACGCCATCGGCATGAACTTTGGCCAGCAGATTGCCGAGGCCGAGCTCGATACGGAAGCTCTGATCGCCGGCATTCGCGATTCGCTCAGCAAGGCCGAACCGCAACTAACGGACGAGCAACTCAACGAGGCCATGACGGCATTCGGGAAGCAGATGCAGGCAAAGGCAGTTGCCAAGGCCGCCCAAGCCAGCAAAGCGGGAGACGATTTCCTCGCCGCCAACGCCAAGAAGCAAGGAGTAAAGACGACCAATAGCGGCTTGCAGTACCGGGTGATCAAGGCGGGCGACGGCCCTTCGCCGAAGGCTGACAGCGTGGTGAAAGTACACTACCACGGCACCCTGCCGGATGGCCGCGTGTTCGATAGCAGCGTCGAACGGAAGGAGCCGGCCGAGTTTCCGGTGAATCGCGTAATTCCGGGGTGGACCGAAGCCCTGCAACTGATGAAGGTCGGCGACAAGGTGCAACTGGTCATTCCGCCGAACCTGGCCTACGGCGACCGTGGCGCCGGTCCCCTGATCGGCCCCAACCAGGTGCTGGTCTTCGATGTCGAACTGCTCGACATCGTGAAGTAGTCCGCACCGCGATCTGAAACATCCAGCCGAGAGTCGATGACTCTCGGCTTTTTCATGCGCGGACGGAGACGGATTTCTGCGACCTAAGGCCCGGCGCCTCCGTCGTGCGAGCTATTTCGCGGATTCGCTTTTGACGGACCCATCCTTCGTAAGAAAGGCCAGCAAGTCTCGCCATTCCTGCTCGGTAAGCTGCTGAGCCAGGCCAGCCGGCATGATCGACTCCTCGCCCGTTTTCTTCGCCTCGATGTTGCGCGGATGGATCCGATGGATCTTGCCGCCGTTGTCGGCCAGTCGCAGAGTGCCGTCGACCTCCTCGCCGACATACATGCCCGTCAGCGAACGTCCGTCGTCCAGCTGCACGAGCCACGGAGTGTAGAGCGGAGCAATCTCCTTGCTCGGTTGGAGGATCGATTCCACGAGTCGCTCCCGGCTCATGCTTCGTCCGATCGACGAGAGTGCGGGACCTACGAGAGCGCCGCGCCCCTCGTGTTCGTGACATCGCCAGCAACCCACGCTCTTTGAGCTGAAGAAGATTCGCTCGCCCGCCTCGGGATCCCCCTCGCCGTTGCTGTGGGCCATCCACTGGGCCAGATCGTTAGCGGCAGGCGTCTGGGGCTTGGCTTCACGGTCGACCACGAGAGCGGCAAGCTCTTGATACGCCTTGTCACGCTGCGCGGCGACCTTTTTGATGGCGGCCACTTCCGGCTCGCTTAGTTTCTCCCCGCGCAGTTGGCGGAGGGCCTCATAAGCGATCGAGTTCGATTCGTCGGCGGTTAGTTGGACGAGCAGCTCACGCGCCTTCGTTTCGGCTCCGTCTAATCCAAGGACTGTTTCCGCCCGCTCACGCGGATCAGCTTTGGGATCTGCCGCGATTGCCGCTATGGCATCTCTCAGCTTCGGCTCCGTGCGTTGTCGCGCGGTCCGGATGGCTTCGAGGCGAACCAGCGGGCTCTTGTCGGCCAAGCATTGCTGCAGGAATTCGACGGTCAATTCGGGGTGATCGGCCCGGAGCACGCGAAGGGCGAGCGCCCGGACTTCCGGCTTCATCGTCTGGGCTTTGACGGTGCGAATCGCGTGGACTTCGCCTGTCCAATCGTTGGCGCGGTTGTCGTTCTTGCCGAGCAGATCGAGTGTGGCGACGCACACCTCGAATTCCAGCTTGGTGGTTGCTTCTGCCAGCGAGCGCTCCACCTCGGATTGGAATTGCTTCATTTGATACTCTGCCACGACGCGCACTGCGGCCAGTCGCACGTCCGGATCGGCGGATGCCAGGAGCGGGCGCATCCAATCATCTCTTCCCGTAACAAACCCGCCGCTCCACTGTCCCAACATGGCTTTCTGGACGACGGTATTAGGCGTTCCCAGCCGATCCAACTCGGATTGGACCGAATCCCAGTCTTGCCGATCGGCGTTCAGTCTCTTGGAGATGGCGGCGCCAATGGCTGTCACTACGAACGGGTCGTTCCAGTTGACCTTCGCCTCTTCGAGGCTCCGGCTGGCCGAAGGATTTGCTTGAAAAACCGCAGCCGTCAGGTCGCGGGCCACTTGGTTGGGCGGCTGCGTAAGAACTTGCCGTTTGTTGTTGGGGACGGTGCGCCAGATTCGGCCTTTGCCATGCAATTGATAGGACTTGTCCACCCAATCGCTGATGTAGATCGTGCCATCCGGACCTTGGGCAATTCCGACGGGGCGAAAATTCTCGCCGCCGGTAATGAGGGGCGTCATTTCAGCCGTGAAACTCGCTCCCTGCGGCTTCAACTGATAGCCTTCGATCCGATGATCGCCCCACGACGTGACCAGAAGTTGGAAAGGGAAACCATCCCGGATTGCATCCGAGCCGGGCCGGATTCCAATATCATCAATCGCAATCATGCCCGAAGGAGCCTCGCCGGTGCCCGCAACCATCGGTAGGGTGCCCGGCAATTCTCCGTTCCAAGCGATCAGCGGATTCGTGCCACGTCGACCGTGGCGGAACCGAAAGCCGTAGTCGGCGCCTTGCACCACATGCAGCAGCCGGCAGGGTGGCCGGGCATCCGGGTCGTTGTCGACGGCAAATAGCTCGCCGTTCTTGTCGAGGCACAAATGAAACGGGTTCCAGAAGCCGGTAGCCACTTTTTGCAGCTTGCTGCCGTCGTGACGACATTGGTACACATTCCCGCCGTCACCGTCGCCGCTTAGACGGGTGCCATCGCTGCCCACGAGCGTGTAGGCGGCCCCCAAGTTTTCCCCGAAACCGAAGAAGAAATCGCTTTCGCGAAACGCAAACCCCGACAGGCCGTTGTGAGGGTAGTTGCCTTTGGTCTCGAGGTGGCAGATCGGCGTTCGCTTGTCCGCTTTGTCATCGCCGTTGGTGTCTTCGAGCGTGAAAATCTCGCTCCGAGTGGCAACATAAACGATGTCGCTGCCGGGTTTCACCGCGATGTTCATCGTGTGCGTGGTTCCTTCGAACCAAACACGAATCCGGCCCGCCTTGCCGTCCTCTCCGAACTGGTCCATGAGGAGGATGCGATCCCTCTCCGGACCTTGATAACCATCGGGGCGGAAATGGGTGTGGCTCTCGATCACGAGGACACGCCCTTTTCGGTCGACCGCCAGGCCGGTGGGGGTGACGACGTCCGGCTCGGCGGCGACGAGCTGCAACTGCAGACGGTCGTCTTTGGCCTGGGGGATTTCCGGAGCCGCGGCCAACAGGGCCAGAGAGAAAGCGCAGACCGACGAAATCACGAATCGACTCCTCAGCGCACAAAAAAAGCGGTGTCCCGCCGACCGGCGAGCACCGCAACATTAGAATCGCAAAGTAGTTCGGGGACTAGGATTCGAACCTAGAATGACTGAACCAAAATCAGTAGTGTTACCGTTACACCATCCCCGAAAGTTGTTTCGCTAAAACGACTTGCAAAAAATCATTCTAGCGACACGACGCCTGTACGACGCCTGCTATCGACTGAGTACACCCGTTGGTACACCAGTTACGCCGGTAAACGGTACCGGTCGTGTGACTTCCGTGGAGCATTTTAGCGGGAAAGGCACACATGATCAACGTAGCATTACTGAACGGATTTCAGTAGCGCTACACGGCCACTAGGTGCCAGGCAAGACGACAGACAACTTGCGCTGACTGTTTCAAGCTCAGCGTAGGTCATACAGATTCCAGGGAGCACCGGGCATTACCTCCGCCTCCGGTTTATCGGTGTCCCCTGGAGTGTAACCGGTCGACTCGGAGATGTCAGGCAATGTGCTTCTCACCCACACCTCTGCTTCACCGACCTCTGCGTTGAACAGGATGAGGTTGTCGTTATTCAGAGACGTGATTCGCCATCTCACGGTACCGTACGTGTCCCAAAGAAGGACGGGATAGGGTTCAGTCGCTGTTCGCGCCGTTATCGAAAGCATCCGTCCATCAAGCGCCCAGTCACATGTCGCGAAAGATTTGTACTCCGGCGTTGAGCTAAGTGCCTCTAGTGTTCCGTCTGGCCTGCATGCGAAGTAGTGATTGTAGTTCTGCATGGCCATGTTGCCGTTGATTTCTTTCAACTTCCAAACGCCGATCAGTTGTTCACTGCGGACGTTTGGAACGGGGGCCAATGCGGCTGCACCCGCGAAAATTGCAATGACGAGGAAAATGCCACCCATGAAAATCCCAGCCAGCGTCACGAGCGGCCGGAGGAAATAACCAACAGCGTGTTCTAGGTCAATTTCAAGCGGCGCACTTTGGCGTCCCAGATACACGGTACCGACCACGGTCAAGGAGACCAAGTGGCGGAACGGTGTTGTAGACAGCGTGAGTCACGGCTGAAACGGCGCAGACCAAAGAAATCGCAAAGAGAGAACCTGTTAGTCCGTCACTACCCGATAACATTGTCCAATCCCTCAAGCCGTGACTAGAGAGATACATAATGTACGCGCAAGCCATCGTCCAAATTGCATGGAGAGCGACACATGAAGCGAAGCGAACAAGATAAAGACCTAAAGGGGCTTCCATCGGTTGGTACATGGTGAACGAATAAAACAAACCCTCGGCTATACCGAAGCCAAGTCCCGATGATGCGGCAATGAACATTAGCCTTCGTGCTGACATTTGCCGAGTGCATGTCTTTGCGAAGAAGAGAACGGGCGCAAACTTGACCAACTCTTCGCATATCGCGACGCTAAAAAGCATCGTTACGAAACGCCAAGCAATCGGGCTCTCGCTCGATCCGGAAAATGCTTCCTGATAGCAGTAGCCGATGGCTTTCAGAACTCCAAACACGATACGCATTCGCGTGGGGCCCACTCCGGAACCGTTGACCGAGGTCGCAAATGCAGCAACTTGCTGAAAGATTAGCAACGCAGCAATGCCAACGATGGCGGTAAAAAAGAATGCCGCGACACTCTGCGCAAATAAGTCGCCGCCTCGCTCAAACTTGGGCTGGACGAATTGCCAAAATAGTAGCCCACCAGCAATAGCGCTCACAATTGATAGCACGATCGGGAGCCCGCCGGCGGGCGATGAACCCGAACCGAAGAACAGCCAAGGAACGAGAACGAAGGCGATCAGTACGAGGATGGACGGCACTGACGCTAGTGCGGCCGGTTCACCTACCTGTGATGTCTGGTGGCCGCCTGAAGTGTTTGCGGAGACTTGTGGAACAAAGACAATCGACGGCTCGGATGCTGAACGGACCGTTGGATTGGCAGCCGCTGCCGGTGGCCACTTATCGCCTGCTCCTGAAGCTTGGTAGCAATCCGCCTCAGAACTGGCAGCGATCAAAGGCGACGCTTCGCCGAATAAACCACGTACTTTACGCGCACGCACCCATTTCTTGAGACCTTCTTTCCAGACCAAATCATCTGGAAAGAGTTGACCACACATTGCTGCCTGTTTGAGTTCTCCGGCCGAGAGGGGACCGTACACCTTTCCATCACGCTTGTAGTGCCACATGCGGTTAATCTGTCGCCTAGTTTGCGATTGGTATTCGGCAACCTTAAGCTGACCCACCGCGAGATGCAATCAAGTGTCGTCTGAATATGCGAGGATTACCACAGCCGCAATCAGTGGTGAACTAGGCGCCAGGATAACTGAGAAGGCAGGCGTCGCGACGCCTGTTAGCTACCCATTCTGACACATTCTGGACCTAATCGGCACAAATTGCCAGAAGCGATAAGTCGTGTGCAGATAGACAATTATGAGTAGTCGCAAGGGTTTGCGTAAACGGCATAATGCTGAACCAAAATCAGTAGTGTTACCGTTACACCATCCCCGAATGATCGACCCCAAGAGGCGACCGAGTGCCATTTTACCGATGGCTAGGCGTCTGGCAACGCCGGTTCCCGCCGCAAAGCGATTCCCCCGGTTGGGTAGCCGACCAGCGTGGCAACTACCGACTAGGGCGAAGGGCGCTCTGTCATCCAGGACCAAAAGCGGGCGACTGAGGTTCGCTTAGGAAGCGGGCTTGCTGCCCTTGCTCACGACGGAAAACGAGAGTTGTTCCAGCTCAATCGCCAGATCGACTCCCACCGTATGAACGTGCTTGGGGAGCGCGAGCATGACCGGGGCAAAGTTCAAAATGCCCTCAATTCCGGCAGCGACCAAGCTGTCGGCCACGCGTTGAGCGGCTGGACCAGGAACCGCGATCACCGCCAGGCGAATGCCGAGATCCTTGACGACCTGAGTGCAGTCGTCGAGGTGGAATATCGGGATGCCTTCGATTTGCGACCCAATCTTGGAGGGATCGACTTCGAAGGCGGCAACGATTCGGAAGCCCTGGTGCTGAAAACCGCGGTAGTTGAGCAGTGCCCGGCCGAGGTTACCAAGGCCAACGATCGCCAAGGGCCAGGATTGATTGGTTCCCAGGATGCCTTTGATGGCGTCGATCAGTTCCTGGCACCGGTATCCGATGCCCGGATAGCCAAACTGCCCGAAATAGGCCAAATCCTTCCGCACTTGGGCGTCGGTGAATCCGAGCAGGCGGCCCAATTGGGTGGAACTGGTCGTTTCCTGGCCGTCCCGCACCAAATGTTGCAGCTCGCGCAGATAAAGGCTGAGTCGACTGACGACAGCCTTGGGGACCTGGACGTCACCCGAAGAATCGCTTGATTTGTCGCTGGCGGAACTCATCCAGAGTGCGGCGAAAGGTGGCGGCAGAAATAACAGGCGGACGAGGCTACTGTACGCCGCACCGCCAGCCGCCACAAGCTGACCTGCCGGCCGTAGGCGATCCATCGTCTTCAAACGCAAAAAGGCCGGCATCCGTCCCATTTCGTAGGACAGATGCCGGCCTCAGGTTTTCAACGCCGGCTCAACCGTTGCCTGGCGAGGTTTTCAACCAGGTTGAATCCGGCCGGAGTCGCTTATTCCTGGTAGTGATCGGCGTGATCGATCCAGATGCCGCCCGTGGTCGGATTGTAGAGCCATCCGCCCGTGCCGCTCACATCGCCGGCCGCGGCTGGATCGTTGGTGATCTCTTTCACCGTATTGCTGTTGGTGAAGGGATTGGTCGGAACCTCGCTGATGTACGGACCAAAGGGGTAGTTGGCCCCGGCGCCGATGGTGCCATCCACGTCGGTGGTGTCCATCAGCTCGAGCAGGTCGTTCCCCGGAGCCGTACCTTCGTGGTGAGCGCGGTAGAGCTGGATCTGCGAACGCAGCGTGTGCAGATTGAACCGGCCGGTGCTCGACTTGGCGTCCTTCGTCGAATCGGTGAATTGCGGGATGATCGTCGCGGCCAGGATGGCCATGATCACGACCACGATCAGGATTTCGACCAGCGTGAAGGCTGACCGCTTCTTGCCTCGACTGAGTTTGCTGATGTTCATAATGACTGCTACCTCGCCAGGGGAAAACGATGTGAAGGGCAGCGCCCGTGCAGCGGTCGCCATGCTAGCGACACGGACATCACGAGCCCGACGGCTGATTAACTCGTCGCTTCAATGTCGAAGCCGACTTGCCATCAGCCGGGCGGATGGAATTCCGCCGTCAAGAGTAAGTAGGTTGGCCCAGGCAGGCAGTCAAACTGTGGACGATGTTTTTTCTCCCCAAGCGACAAGATTGCCAGCAAGTGCAAAAAGCCACAGCAGTTAGCGTGTAGCAAAAAGTCCCCGTAAGCCGCGGTGAAGTACATGCAGCTGTTTTATGGCTATTCTCGGCGGCCATCGGCACCGTCACCGAACCTACCCAGAGAGGTAGTGCTAGCTGGCGCTGTTCGTATAACGGAACCCAGTGCTCCATCTCTTACTATCCAGCCCGTTCTTTGTAGGGCTGTGATTTTGTGTAGGCCTTCCAGTTCAAGCAATTGTCCCAGCTTGACGATGAAGAGCGTAGCCGACTCCTGCGCGCGGCGTCCGTACGTTGGACGCTGAGGCCAAGGATGGGGCGACCCTGAGTGCTTTCTGGGTCGTGCCAGGCAGCCGGCTCCGTGCGGCTGCACTCGTGGCGAAGCAGACCGCGCAGACCAGAAACACCTCCCACGTGAGCTTTGTAGAGCGAAGGAGACGAAACATGAAATCCCTAGTGGCTGTGCCGATTGCCGCCTTGCTGTTGGCGGTAATGACGGCGGGAACCAGCTACGCCGCGTGCTGTGGAGCTGCCAGCTACAAGCGCGTTGGTTGCTGCGAGCCGGCGGCCTATGCCCCGTGCAAGCAACAGTGTCACACGGTGATGAAGACCTGCCGTGAGGTTGTGTACGAGAAGCAGCAGTACACCTGCTACAAGAACTGCTACGAAACGGTCTACGAAGACAAAGTCGTCAACTGCACGAAGATGGTGCCCGAAACGCACTATCGCGAATGCACCTACACCGTCTGCAAGCCGGTGTACGAGACCCGCGTTCGGACCTGCTCCTACACGGTGTGCAAGCCGGTGTGGGAGACCCGCACGAAGGACATCTGCTACACGGTCTGCAAGCCGGTCTACGAGCAGCGGCAGAAGCAAATCTGCTACACCGTCTGCAAGCCGGTTTACGAGACCCGCACGAAGCAGATCTGCTACACGGTCATGAAGCCGGTCTACGAGCAGAAGACTCGCGAGATCTGCTACACGATCTGCAAGCCGGTCTATGAAACCCGGACCAAGGAGATCTGCTACACCGTGATGAAGCCGGTGTGGGAGACCCGCACGAAGAACTACTGCTACACGGTCTGCAAGCCGGTGTATGAAACCCGGACGAAGGACATCTGCTATACGGTCTGCAAGCCGGTCTACGAGACCCGCCAGAAGACCTATTGCTACAACGTGTGCAAGCCGGTCTACGAGACCTGCACCCGCGAAGTTTGCGAAGTGATCTGCAAGCCGGTTCACTACACCAAGACAATCCAGGTTTGCTGCGGTCGCTGGGAAAAGCAGGAAATCTGCATTCCTGGTCCGGTGGTGAAGAAGTGCGTCCAGGACCCGGGTTGCTGGGTTTGGGACCCCTGCTGCTGCCGCTGCGTGTACTGCCCGGGCGAATGCCGGACGGTGTGCGTGCAGTGCCCGCCGCGGAAGATCTGCAAGAAGGTCTGGGTGCCGGAAGTGAAGGAGAAGGTCGTCCACTGCTGCCGCTACGAGAAGGAAATCGTCAAGAAGACGGTTCCCTACACCGTGTGCCGCTACGTGACCGAACAGCGCCAGAAGGTGTGCAACTACACCGTCTGCCGCATGGTGCCCGAGCAGCGAGTGAAGACCTGCACCTACACCGTGTGCCGGATGGTTCCGGAAGTGATCCAGAAGACCTGCACCTATAAGGTCTGCCGGATGGTTCCCGAACAGCGGGTGAAGACCTGCACCTACCAAGTTTGCCGCATGGTGCCTGAGCAGGTCCGCAAGGTCTGCCACTACACGGTTTGCCGGATGGTTCCTGAGCAGCGGGTGAAGACCTGCAACTACACCGTGTGCCGGATGGTTCCGGAACAGCGGGTGAAGGTTTGCAACTACACCGTCTGCCGCATGGTGCCCGAGCAGCGCGTGAAGACCATCTGCTACAAAGTGTGCCGGATGGAGAAGCAGGTTTGCACGAAGGAAGTTCCTTACACCGTCTGCAAGATGGTGCCCCAGACCTGCGTGAAGCGCGTGCCCTACACCGTCTGCAAGCCGGTGTGCTACACGAAGACGATCAAAGTGCCGAAGTGCGTTTGCACCAAGGTTCCGTACACAGTAACCCGCTGCGTGCCGCGTGTCGTTTGCAAGCAGGTTCCGGTGCAGGTCTGCTGCCCGGCCCCGACTTGCTGCGAGGCGGCGGCTCCTAGCTGCGGTTGCGGCTCGTAAACGTCTTCCGCCACGGAAGAGGTTCTCTGGTCTGCAAAGCACGAGGGGGGGCTGAGTTCGCAAGGACTCAGCCCCCCTGGTTATTTCTTGAGAGAAGTTGTCAGCTCTTCGCAGGCGAGCGGGGGACGAGAGTCCCCCGAGGCGAAGTTCGATTGGACGCTCGCCTACTAATCAACGTCGCGAACGTACAGAGCCAGCGGATATTCCTGCTTAGCCACATATTGCATCGCACTGAGCACTGAAACTTCGTCCGCTAACTTCCGTCGCGATCCCGATTCCGTCCACCAGGTCCCCGCCTCTGGCCGTTGGTATTTCGAGTTCAAGCTTCGCGACGCGTAGCTCTTGAAGATTTGAAGCAATTTGGCGGGATCAGGATCGCCCGGCGCCCCGACCACTAGGTGGACGTGGTTCGCCATCACCGCGGCAGCAAGCAAATCCCAGCCCCGATAGGCCGCAGTTCGTTGGAAGTCGGCGAGTGCATCGACTGCCTGAGCCGCCGTCAATCTGACCGGGGCTCCCTTCAGCAATGTAGAAGCTGAACGTTGCAGGCCCGGTAGGTTGCTGTCGACTGGAGTGCCGGGCTGATCGTGTTCGATGCGCGTCCCAACTGAGTGACGATTTTCCCGCACCCGACTGACGAAGCCTCGTGGGTCGCCGGGTAGCCACGTCCCATAAGTGGTCCAAGTCAGGAACCAGAAGCGGTCCATTTATTCACGCTCCTGCTGCTGGGCTGCCTCGGGGGACTTTCGTCCCCCGCTCGCCTAGAATTCCACCTCGTAGCCCGTTACCCCGGTATCGGTGCAGACGACGAGCGTCGCTTTGCCGTCGACCCTCCCTGCCGCCACTCCGTTGAGCACGGCGCCGTAGTGGAATGAGTCGTGAAACTTGCCGTCGTCCGAGAGCAGGTGGATGGAGCCGTCTGGCCCAGCCAGCCACCACTCGCCTTGGTCCTGGCCGCGAATTCGACTGGCGACGATGGGTTCGATGGGCCGCTGATGCACCCCTGCGGGCAGGTCGTAGCTCCAGAACTGCTTCAGTCGCTCGTCGAGCGAAACGGCTCGCTGCTTCCCTTCGTTGTTGCTGGCGATTCCAAGCAGGCTGCCGCCGCTTTGCGTATCGAAGTCACGAGCGGCCAGGCGAACCACGGCCCAATCGGGCAGCTGCTCTTCCGGCTCGTCGTTGCCGTAGCGATTCACACGCAGCACACCGCCGCTTTCACCGGTCACGAGGATGCCCCACGAGCCAACATCATCGGGACGCGTGACCGCCACCGACGTGACGTTGGCAAACTTCCGGTTTCGCCACAGCGGCTTGCCGTCGAGCGATACCGCGTGCAGACCGATGAAATTGACATTTCCGGCGAGCACATCGGGCTGGTCGTCGTTGTCGACATCGGCGAGCTGAAGGTCGACGATCTGCAGCGGATCGGCGCCCGGCTCGGGATACTGGCCAGCCGGTTGCCAGTTCTCATCGAAAACGAACCAGCAAGGAGCCAGCGGCGACGACACGACGAACCGTCGCTGCCCATCTTTATCCACCGCGCTCCGCAGGAACGTGACCGCGAGCCCCTCGGGCAGCGGCAGTTCGTGGCGGGCCGCGATTTGTCCTTCGGAGTCTAACTCGACGATGTTGCGTCCCGCCTCAATGACATACAGCCGAGGCGTTTCACCCTGAAAGAAGTAGGCATTGCCGGGCATGCGGACGTCTTTGCTCTGCCAGAGCTTTTTGACCGACATCCGTTTCGGTTCGCTCCGCTGCCGAATGACCGCTTCGGTGAGTTCCACGATCGGCGTCGGCTCCGGGCCACCCTCGGCGATCAGCTTGTCGTACTCCTCTCGTTCGCGGTCGGCTTGCTTGACGATGTCCGCGGCCAGATCATCACCCCCGAGCAGCCGATCTACGATCACGCCGAGTTGGGCTGCCAATTGAGGATTGCCGCCGGTTTGGAAAATCTGCACCCGCCCTTGGCGATCGAGCACAACAATTGTCGGCTGCAACTCGATCTTGAAGGACTTGTCGCCGAATGCCTCCAGGTCTCGCAAAACCGGTAGCTGAACGTCCCACTCGCGCAGCCGATCTTCGATCGCCTGATTGCTAGTGGCGGTGGGGTCCGTAGAGACGGCGAAGAACTTGACCTGATCGTTGTCCTTGAACTGGCGGGCCGCCTGGCTGACTTGATGCAGCGTCGCGGCGCAGGCGGGATTGTCGTGATACCAGGCAAGCACAACGATTGCGTCGAGCCACTCATCGGGACTGACCCGATCGCCGTTCAGATCGGTAAAGTAGTAGTTGTCGGGTTGCCGGCTGAAAAGCTTGGAGGGAAGCGGCCGCGGCGGAACCACGAACGAGCGGACCAGCTTGGCGCCGGCTGGAACATCGAGGCGGAATGCACCGTCCCGGATCGGCTCCCCAATTTGTGCATCATGCAGGTCCGCGGAGAGGGAAAGGTTGCTAACCGTCGGGTCGCGAGCGATCTCCGGCAACAGGGCAGCGGCTGGGTATTCGAGTCGCCGCAGCAGGCTACTCTGCTGATCGACCCAGAAGATAAACGCTCCGCCCGGAGAAGGGACTTCGACGCGGTAGCACTCGTGACCGTCGTACGACTTGTTCTCGAGCAACTGGCACGCGATGTTTTCGCTGAACGCGGAGGCAAGGCCGCTCGATTCGAGCAGCAGTTCCAGTTGTACCGGCTGGCGGCGCAGCTTGCTCGAAAGGATGTCGTAAAGAAGCGAGTCCGAAGCGAGGTCCGAAAGCTTCAGGTCCTTCGGCGCCGGTCGGTCGAGCACCTGGCCGTCGACGTTGTCAGTCGTGGGATCCTCGATGATCGCTTGCAGCTTCTTGCCGTCGGAAACGATCGTAGCCTGAAAGGCGTGCAGCGCCAGTTTGTTTGGCCGGACGAATTTCACGCTGCAGGGACTCTGCTCGCCGAACCGCTGGCCCTCCTGCTCGAAACTAAGAGTGACGACGGCATCGTCGCTGTACGTCTTCGCTGAGCGATAGGTCTTGAGCAGCTTCGCTAGAACCTGATTGGCCGTCAGATCAGCCGCGGAAGCCGGCTCGGCACTGTTGGAAGCGCTCCCCTGCCCTGCCCCGGCAGTCGGGCCGGACGGTTGATCGTCCATCCTGGGCTTGCAGCCAGCGCTGACTAGCCAGGCGATCAAGACGAGCCAAATCGAGCCGGAAAAGAGCAGACCCTGGACCCTCGTAGCCACACTTCACTCCTTACCTGTGACCCTGCTGCGACTGCTGCATTGTGACAGCAGGGCTCCAGTCAGGAAAGGTGATGTCGAGAGTCGTGGGGGGGGGGGGGGGCGGGGGGGGGCGGGGGGGG
>JAEZAS010000466.1 GCA_023430365.1 Planctomycetota bacterium | reverse complement strand
GTAGTGGATGTAGTCGAAGTGTGACTGAAAATCGTCTTCGTCAGCGATCGTGTGCTCCCAAAATCGACGCTGCCAGACACCACGCCGATGCTCCCGGCGTTTTCCAGCAGACACTTCCCCTTCGATGCCGCCCTCGGCGAGGAACCATTGGGTAAACGTTCTCTTGATCACGCTCCATCGGCCGGAGTAGCGATCGTCGCCTGGCGGGAGCGTCCAGATGGCGTGCAAGTGATCTGGGAGGAGCACCATCGCATTCACGGTGAATGGCCAATCCTGCCGGCATACTCGCATTGCCATACCCAATAGCGACCGGCTTCGCTCGTCGTCGAAGAGTGGGCGGCGACGATGCGTGACGACCGTAAAGAAGTAGGTCCCACCAGGAACATAAGCACGCCGGTAGTTGGGCATTTCAGCAGACTAACGCCCAAGAGGCCGCTGGCAAGCGCGTCGCCGGTGTTATCGGAGCGATTTGCGCCTGGCGGTCCCAAATTGCAACTCGTTGGCGGAGCGTAGGACGTAGGGCAGGCTCCTGCCTGCCATCTTGGTCTGTCGATCTGAAAGGGGCGGTTGATAGATTAACGACAGGCGGGAGCCTGCCCTACGTCTGGGTCTTCAGAAAATCCGCGCCGTGGGCGTACTGGGTGTTGATCGGCACGCCTTGTCGGCAGAGGGGGCAGTCGGGGCCGGGCCAATCGGGGATGTTTTCTTGGAGGAGGTAGCGGTAGTCGCTCACTTCCAGGTCGCGGGCCGTGACGTTGCCGCGGTCGACGAGGGCGGCGGCCGCAAGGACTTCGCCTCCTGCCGAGCGTACAGCCGAGACGGTTTGGCGGATCGAGAGCCCGGTGTTGACCACGTCGTCGACGACGAGGACGCGGCGGTTTTGCACGAGTCGATCGAATCCCCGATGCAGGCCGAAATCGCCGCGCAGGTGGCCGCCGCTGGGGAGCACTTCATGCTCGGCGAACACGGCGGGGAGTCCCAGTTCGAACGCCGTCCACTGGGCCACGATCAGGCCGCCCGTCGCCGGCCCGCAGACGATGTCGACTGGCAGCCCGCGAACGACGCCCGCCAGCAGCTCGGCCAGCCGACGGACTCGCTTGAGGTCGACGAAGATTACATCCTTGGCGATCCAGCCGCTGCCGTGGTCGCCCGAGATGTAGACAAAATGATCGCCCGCGAGAATCGCCTGGCACTCGGTCAAGATCGCTCGCGTTTCGGCGGCAATGGCGCCGGATGGGTCGGTGGTCATAGGGAAGCGTTGTAGCCGGAACGGAGCGGGCGGTTGGCACGGTTGGCGGCGGGGTTCAGCGATATCGCCTACAGTCGGGCTGCTGTCTGAATGCTGGAGACTTCAGCTGCCCGCGTCCAAACGTCGCCCCTGCGGCTGGCCAGGTCGTCGGGCGTTGGCCGGAGTCGCTAGGGGTTGACGGGCCAGCTGTGGGCGAGGGCGCGGAATTCGGGGAGCCACTCCGCTTCGACCGACTTCATCGCCGAGCCGCGGATCACGATGTACGTGTCCGGGTTTGGATACAGGATGCAGAAGTACACCGAGAGGGGCGTCTTGTCGTTCGGCGGGCCCGGTGTGGTGGCCGTGAGAAACTCGTAGGCCTCAACGCCCTGGATGTTGGTGGGACGAGAATCAACGATTTGGTGCGCGAGCCCTCCGATCGTGCTTCCCGCCGTCTGCCGGGCGTGGGTTGCATTGTCGCCAGGCGTCGTCCGCCGCTTCGCCATCCCCAGGAGCCAAGGGGCCACGACCTCATCATCGGCGGAGCGCCCGTCGGGCGTGTAGACCACGGCCGCTGAGTCTTCCGGCACACGTTTCAGCTTGCCGGTGGGGGAGCCGACCGGCGCCTGCAAACCAGTCGCGGCCGCGCTGCCCGGCGGCGGAGGAGGAACGACCGAGGCCCCCGGAGGGGGCGGCGGCACCGTGGGGGAGGCGGTCGCCGGAGCGCCAGCCGGGGAGTTGTTCGCCGCCGCGTCGCAACCGACCACGACAGCCAGTCCGCACAATGCCAGAAGCCAAGACAGGGAAACCGAGCGACGGTCGAGGCGAGTGAGCATCATCTTCAACCTGCGGGCTGGGACGCGATCGTAGTGATGGCAGGACTATAAGGAATGTTTGTCGGAATGCAACGGTTTTCTTGGCGAAGCGGGATGAGGGGCGTGGATGCGCTTTTACGTTTTGGCGGGGCGCCGAGGGTGGTGGTTTTTGTTGACGGGCAGGCTGGAAGCCTACCCTACGGCGGATGCACTCTTGACAAAATCGACAACAGTTATTACCATTTTGGATTGGTCGAGGCTCTTGGACAACTTGGGGCGGGCAGCTCGGGATCGTTGCGAACTTACGGCGAGCGGGGGTTTGTGCAGTAGGCAGGTGGGTGTTCAAAATTTCGAGGGGTTTTTCACCGACTTCGGGTCCCCTGTACCCCTGGAGAGTGGTGAAAAACCCGGGGAAATTTTGAACAGGCAGTTGGGGAGTGCGGAATCGGAGGGTTGCATGAAAGGTCCGCCCGTTGAACGGATTCGCTACTACCCGGAAAATGGCCGGACGGAGACGAGGATGAACGAAAATCGAAGTGAGCGGCTGGCCGACGTCGCCGCCGAGCTTGGTCAGCGGATGCTCTCGGCCGCAGGGCAGGAGTATCCGTTGCGGGCGATGCTGTGGGACATGCGACGGGCTTTGGAAGCACTCGATCCCGAGACGATCGAAGGCCCTGCCGGTCAGCGGGAAGCGGGCGCCGTGCAGGAGGGGGCGGAAGGTTTTTTGCGCGAGAGCGGGCGGTTTCTGGCGGTGATCGAGCAGGGGGGAAGCGGCGACCTTGCGGACTCCGACTCTCCGGCGAGCGACGGTGATTTACTCGCGATGTTTGAGGCGCTGCGCGAGGGGCCGAGGCTGGTCGATCGCCTGGCGGAGACGCTCATCCGGCACGATGGAGAATCCCCCTTGTTGCCCGACATCCTGCCGCTGGGCAAGTTTGCCGGAGCGTTCCGCGCGGAGATCGATCGGGGCCTGGCACAAGTGCGCGAGATCCAGGCGCAAGGCGAAGGATAACGCGATTCTTCTCACTCGACCGGTCAATGGACCGCGGCTGCGAACGATCCGCCCCGGCTCAAGCGCCGGGGCGTTGGAGTTTGATGGCGCCGCAATCGGCAGTTCGAACGTCCGTCGGTTGGCTATTTCGACTGGATCTGGAAATCGAACTGATTCTCGCCGCTGTCGGCGACCTGGGCGGTGAGCGTCGTCCGGACGTTGTAGCGAGGGGGAAGGATGTTGATCTTGATCTGGTCGCCCGTCATCGGATCGGTCTCGGTTCGATAAACCGCGACTTCGACTCGATTGGCGCCTGGGATCGCCTTGCCGCTGTAAGCGCCCTGGGTGATGGCTGCGATTTGCGGCGGCTTGCCGTCTACGGCGAAGGTGATTTCGCCTTCGGCGAGCGGCTTGCCATCGAGCTGAACCGTTCCCTGCACGGGGACAGTTGCATCCATCGGCACGCCTTTGGCTGAGCTACAGCCGAGCAACCCGATCAGGAGCGGCGCCAGCGCCGCGAGTAGCAGAGTTCTCAAGACAGATGCTCCTTTGTTGCGAGAGGGGCCCCGCCCACCGGCAGGAAGACGGAGCTCTGTGGATATCGCCTCAGGAAGAAACAGCGACCGGTCGCTTAAGGCACTTCAGCCACCACGCCGTCCTTGCCGCCACAGAAGGCGAGCAGGACATTGAGGTCGATCGTCTGCGACACGAAACGGGAGGAGCCGTCTGCCACCGCAACCACGCAGCCCCCCGGGTGACGCGAACTCAAGGGAATGTTGTTTCCCGTGTTGTGCCCCGTTCCGCCCGAGTTCGGCAGGCCCCGCTGATTGATGTTGTATTGCACGGTCGTGCAGTTGAAATGGCGTTCGACGTAGGCCTTGCCCACGCTTGTATTGCCGGCTCCCATCGTCCAGCCATGCGGCCCCTGGCTGGTGATTGCGGTGTAGCTGCCGATGATGGGCTGGTTGTTGGCGTCGCGGAGGTGATCGCTTTGCTCGCCGACCATCATGGTGTTGGAAGTTCCATCGGTCAGCGACGACATATTCTGCCGGCTGTTGGCAAACAGGACGCCATCCTCGGCGGAGTACCCATGCGAGCCGCTGCCGCAGTTGTTGAACGGGGCGTTGGCGCTATACGCTCCGGCAA